>JACCUI010000205.1 GCA_013811945.1 Pyrinomonadaceae bacterium
GTTGAGGCCACCAGGCCCAGCAACTCCTACGTGCGTTTGTCGAGAGCGCCGTCCTCATACGCCTGAGTGTCGAGAGCAAAAAACCGTTTGATGCCCAGATGGTTACTACCCAGTAACTTCTCATTCATCTCCGCCCGGTAATGGTCAAATTCATCCATGGAAACCAATCCTTTCGGCCCGTGTCGACGATAGAAGCAGTCATTCTATCGCGCGACGGATATACTTGCCAGAATGGCTTGATTCCCGCCTTCTGGATTAGAGTCTCGAATTCTTAAGAATCAGGGGCAATGGTGAGTGCAAGGCCCGGTACTACGAGGCTGGGCAACAAACTCAGTTCAGAACCGGGAGCGGTAGCGACCGCACTCAACCAACGCGATCATCCTGGGAGAAGTTTGAATCCGCGTCCCCGATCAGGTGACATGGAAGATCTCTTTACCGCAGGGTTTTCCTATGTAAATTTGGCAGCGAACAATCAATTCGTTAGTTGAGTGCGGTCGCTACCGCTCCCGGTTCTGTAGTGCGTGCCGCGTTGCCGATCCCTCGCGCTATTATCGCGCTATAATGCGTTGAGTAGGGTCAGAGCTAACTACAAATCCATGAATGATGAAACGCCCAGCGGACGACAGCCGACTTCGAACAACACCGGAGAAGCAGGGTCATTCCGGGATCAGGCCTTGCGCGAGCGCCAACTTCAACCCACGCGACAATTGCAACTCCTGTCTGTAGGGCCCCTTGTGCTCGGTATCTTCGAGAATGAGATTGCAACGATTGCGGAATGGCGCCGACCGACACCGCTGCCACATGCGCCGCCGGCAGTGTTGGGTGTGGTTTCCATTCAAGCCCGCATGTTGACGGTTCTGGATCCGCTCAATTTGTTCTGTGAAAAGCCCGCGCCTCTTGGGTTTCCGCACGGGCTCCTGGTTGCATTGCGCGGAGATGAGCAAATCGCTCTGGCAATTGAAAACACAGGCGAGATGCTCGATCTGGCAATGAAGGATATCCAGCCGCCAATTGAATCAGCCAACAGGGCCGCGGGCGGAACCTTCTATTACGGCGATCAGCTCGTGAACGTGATTCAGGTCAAGGGACTGTTCCCGGCAGCGCTGCGAGGACGCGAACGTCGCCGTCGTCGCTTTTGAGTCTCGATCAGTAGCCGTGGGCGAGCTTTAAGTGCTTGTCAAAACGGGGAGCGGTAGCGACCTGGTCGAAAACAAGAGAAGACAACCCGGTTGCTACCGCTCGCGGTTCTCACAGGCGCGAAAAGCTCGCACCCGGCTATTAACTTGGCTCTCTCCGGATGTTGTTCCCGAACCCCAACAAACCCACCGCCATAAATCCGCCTCAGTGTGAAATCCTCACCCCGGTGTTAGAATCAAAAATAAATCGTTTAGGAGAAGTGTTCGGGCGTTCGGAAAGTGGCATTGCCTCCTGTTTACTTGCCATTCGTCACCTTCACCAACTTGTTACATGAACGAGCAAGCTTTTCACACTTTGGAGTTCGACCAACTGCGGGCGCTCGTTCGCAGCGGGGCGCAGACGTCAATGGGGCGTGCGCGCGTCGACGCTCTGGTGCCGCTTGATGCATTGGAGGAGCTGCAAAAAGCCCTGGCTGCCTCAGCGGAGTGCGTGCAAGTACGAAAGCGCGGCGCGACGTGGTCGTTCAGCGAGCTCAGAGATCCGGCAGAGGCGATTGCGCGGCTGCGAGTCGAAGGAGCTTCACTTGAACCGATCACGATTCTTGAATTAGTGCGGCTTTGCGAGCAGGCGATGTCGGCCCGCGCAGCCATCATGGCCGCGCGTGAAGAGTCGCCCGTGTTGGCAGAAATCGTTGCGAGTCTTCCTCGCGAGTTGAACAGTATCACTGCGCGCGTCGCTAACAAGATTTTACCCAACGGAGATCTGGACGATCGTGCCAGCCCCGAGCTGGCTCGTATTCGGCACGAGATAACCAAGCTTCGTTCGAGCATCACGCGTTCGCTGGAGAACTTGATGCGGAGATCGGAAGAGGCTGTGCAGGATGAGCTGGTCACAATCCGAAACGACCGCTTTGTAATCCCAGTGAAGTCTGATCATCGAGGACACATTAAGGGCGTCGCGCATGGCTTTTCGTCGTCGGGGGCTACAGCTTTCGTCGAGCCGCTCGAGACGATTGATGGCAACAACGAATTGCAGAATCTCCGCGAAACTGAAG
>JACCUI010000209.1 GCA_013811945.1 Pyrinomonadaceae bacterium
GCACCCAGATGACCACGGCCAGAGTAATGAAGGATGACCGAATAGCCTTTGCCCCTGCTGCGAGAGTCATAAGACTGAAGAAGGTTAGGTAGCCGAGCCATTGCAAACCCAGATGCAGGGCCTGATAGCGATCTGTGGCCCAGGCAGTTGAAAGCAAAACCCAACTGACAAACAATGCTGCCAGCGTGATCGGTAGAAGGGTATTTCGTGTAGCACTAACCCCTCGTCCCGTATCCCTTCCTATAACAAGAATAAATCCGAGCGTCAGAGTCAACAGTAAGGCCAGCGCCAATTCTTGGCGCCAGGGCAGGAGATTTACCAATGCTTTCGGAATGCCGGGAAGGTGGACCGTAAGAAGTACGAGAGGCCACATGGCTCCTATCATCCACACCGGCTCCCTTATCAGGCGTTGAAAACAAGAGATCATGATGGTTTTGAGTGGTCAGTTACTAAGACCATGTGAAAACGAAAGCGAACAGAGCAGAGCTGAGTTTAATGAAAACCAATAATACCGAACCAAGTATCGACCCTTATCGCGCCCGCTTCGGCCAAAACAATGCTCCGAACAGTCAAGCACAGCGTGCTTCTCTTACAAGAAGTGTACGCTGTGCTTGAGAGATGACGTTTGGAAGTGAAGACTAGTTTCCGATCGGCGTGCTGGCGCTAGCGGCGGTCATGGCTGCAACAGCCGCCGCACCGTAGCGAATCACACCCGATTCGTCGGAAATAAAGTTGCGTGTTCCAGTGGCGGTCACGCCACTGGCGACAGTCGTCGATGCTGTCGACAAGTAGGTGGCTCCTGTGACGTCAACGTCGTAGAGGTAGCCGCTCTTAGTGCCGGCGGCTAACACACTGTCGATCAATCCCTGATCGCGCAACGCGGCTAGGTCGCCGAAAGCGCCGGCACCGGCGGTTGCCTGGTAGGTGGCTTCCGCTCCCGTCAACGTGCGCATGGTGGCCTGGGCCGAACCTTCATTAGCAGCGCGCTTGGAAGCGAGAAGATTGGGGATGGCAATCGCGGCGATAATGCCGATAATCGCGACGACGATCAAAAGCTCAATTAGTGAGAAGCCCTGTTGGCGTTTGGTATTCATTTCTTTATTCGTGCTCCTTAGAGAAAGTGGTTAATGTTTAACGCGCCAACGGCCTTCGTCTTTACGATGTTTTGCCGCGCAGAGCGCGAAGCTGTCATGGGTCTCTTTAACAAGGACCGTGCCATGAGGGGTTCTCAGGAATTGCGTCGAAAGCCTAATGAATTCGAGAGGTTTGGCCAGTGGGCAGCATTAACATTGAGGTCACTGACAAAATCCGGCGGCTGCGAATGACGATTTTCGTCAACGGAAGGGAGCAAGGTCGCGGGGTCAGGAGGCGGTCATAAGTCAGGAGCCAAAGAAAGGAGCTTGGAGTCGGGAGGATTTGCAAACCTTGTATTGCTTCGACTAGAAATCCCAGGGCAGTAGCACCGACTGATAACGAGGGCTCTCAAAATACCCTAGAGACTGCAGAACAGCGAGGTGGGCCATCACAACCCTTTAGGCCGAGCCTCCTAGAAGGCGCGTTTATTACCCCGCTCGCTACCTCCGCCTAACTGTCGCCAGCGCCGGCCGCGAATTCAGCTTCATCCTCATTTCTGCGCCGAGGGTCAGGATCTGACGCACGACGGCGGGGAGTCGAGTCCGAACTGCGACGTTCGTCCCGCATCTGGGCCGTCAGGCCGCGTACCCCGTGCTTGTCCAGCAAATGTCGGAGCGAGCGGACGGAGAGTCGAAGTAGCTCAGCGGCGTTTGTTTGATTGCCGCCGGACCGTTGTAGAGCTTCGAGAAGATAGGTTTTCTCCAGTTGCTCCAGATGCGCGGTGAGGTTGACACCCTCATCAGGAAAATCGAAGGAGCTGGCCACTCGGTTCGAATTGTAGCTGGTAATTTTTTCCGGCAGTCTTTCCGTTTGGATCGAATCAGTTGTTTCCAGCGCGACCGCTCGTTCAATAGTGTGTTCGAGCTCGCGCACGTTGCCCGGCCACGAGTAGTTTTCCAATAGCCGCATTGCTTTTTCGCTGATGGCGAGTGTGCGGCCAGACTGGGAGCAAAACCTGCTCGCGAAATGCTCTGCCAGCTCGGCGACGTCCTCCAGTCGTGCGCGCAGCGCCGGCAGCTCGATCGGTATCACCGAGATCCGATAAAACAGATCCTCGCGAAACGTCCCGTCCTTAACCATGTTCGCGAGGTCGCGATTGGTGGCCGCGATAACGCGAGTATCTACACTAGTCTCTTCGGTAGCACCGACCGGCCGCAGCCTTCGTTCTTGAAGAACGCGCAGAAGTTTGACCTGCATGGCCGGAGACATCTCTCCGATTTCATCAAGAAAGATGGTGCCGGTGTTGGCCGCCTCAAACAGTCCCTTACGATTCGAGTTTGCTCCGGTGAATGAGCCCTTCACATAACCAAAAAGTTCCGACTCCAACAAGGTTTCAGTGAACGCGCCGCAGTTGATGGAAACGAAAGGTCGTTCGGCGCGTGGTCCCAAATCGTGGATGGCCCGGGCGACGAGCTCTTTCCCGGTGCCGGATTCTCCAGTGACCAGCACCGTAGATTGCACCTGCGCCACAGTTTCAATCATCTGATAGAGCGCCTGCATGCTGGCAGATCTGCCGATGAGGTTCCCCAGCTGCCCGCGCTTTCGCTGACTCTGGATTAGAATCTTATTCTCTTCGAGGAGCGCTTCCTTTTCTTTAACCAGCGAGACCTTCTCCAGCGCTCGGGTAACGATCTCCTTGAGCAGATCGTTGTCGAAGGGTTTTTGGACAAAGTCGTAAGCTCCGAGCAGGAAGGCATCGCGCGCCGTCTCCACATTGGCGAAAGCCGTCATCATCACGACTTCCACGTCTGGCAATAGTTCTCGGGCCGCACGCAAAAGCTCGATGCCAGCCATGTCGGGCATCCGGACATCCGAAATAATCAAGTCTGCTGGTTCTTCGCGCAGTAACTCCATAGCTTTCCGTCCACTCTCTGCAACTCTAACCGTGTGGCCCTCGCGCTGTAACAAGTGGGTCAAAAACTGACGCATGCCTAATTCGTCATCAACGATGAGTAGGTTTGACATAAATCAGAAGTCAGGAGCCAGAAGTCAGGAGTAGGAGTAGGAGTGTGAACCCGGATTCGCTGATCAGTAGTTATTCTGGATGATCGCTCGACTGTAACCTTCGAGCAGTTTGCTGACCTCTTCGAGTTGTGACATCGGCGGACCATTAGCCCCGTAACCAAGATCCTCTGCGAGGATAAGATAGTACCGGCATTCCTCCAGAGAGCCCTGTGCGATATTCATAAAACGAGCCTTATCGCTTCTCGTCTTCTTCTTGAAGCCTTCGGCGATGTTTGCCGGAGTGGAAACTGCCGCCCTCCTAAACTGCGAAGTCAGGCTGTATACCTCTTCCTTGGGAAAGCGTGCCGTGTAGCGATAAACCGCAAGCACAAATTGGTGAGCTTTCTGCCACACAATCAAGTCGCGAAAGGTACGGGCCGGAATATTTTTCATGGGTGAGGTTCTCCTTTGCAAAGTTGAGTGTTCAATCGTTGGTATTCTAACTTCTGGCTCCTGGCTTCTGGCTCCTGACTCTTGGCTCCTCACTTCTGACTCGTGCCTTCGGTCCTTTCGCTTGGCAACTCAATAGTAATCGTCGTCCCCTGCCCCTCCCGGCTGCGAACGTTAATTGTACCACCATGCTCGCGAATGATTTGATAAACAATTGAGAGCCCTAATCCCGTGCCCCCGGTAGTAGAAGAGAAAGGCTCAAACAGATGCTCAACCTGTGCCGGCGACATTCCCCGACCGGTATCGGTAAACATGATGCGTAGCCTGTTTTTGGAGTTCCGGGACACTTGCGCGCGAAGGACCCCGCCCTCGGGCATGGACTGCAACGCGTTACGGGCCAGGTTCCAGAAGACCTGCTGCAATTGCTCGGCATCGGCATCAGCGATCAGGGGGCCATCAATCACTTCCTCCTCCACCGACTGGCGTTCGTTTACCTCCGGACTGAACCGCAGCAGAGTAAAGGTTTGATGTAAGAGCTCGCCGATATCAACCCAGGCATGACTGGCTGACCGCGGCCGCGCGTAGTTTAGAAAGTCGGTAATGATTCTATTCAATCGATCCGATTCCCGAAGAATGATTTCCATCAAATCCGTCTGCGAGGATTCGTCCTGCATCTCGTGGCGAAGCATTTGAATGGATCCGCGCATAGCCGCCAGCGGGTTTCTGATTTCGTGGGCGATTGACGCGGCCATGCGTCCGATCGCGGCTAGTTGATCCTGCCGCCTCGATGTTTCCTCGAGGGCGCGAATATGGGTGAGGTCTTGAAAGGTGATGACCATTCCGGTCGTCTCGCCGGTCTCCGCAGACAATGGTGAAATACTGAAACCGAGTCGGAGCCGCATTCCTTCGGCCGTCAGGCAATCAGCTTCAAAGCGAGGACTGATAGCACGCACGTCCGAGGCGTGGATTGAGCTAGTAATGTGATCGGTCATCTCGCCAAAGAACACCGATGCCCCATGGCCGCGAACATCTTTTTCATCGTAACCCGTGATTTCCTCAGCAGCGGCATTGAATGTGAAAATGCGACCCTCGAGGTCCGTGGTGACTACGCCCGACCTAATCGACTCGACGATCCTTTCGTGAAGGGCCCGAAGATTCGCGAGAGACTGGGTGGCAGCCCTTAAGCGCACGTCGGAGCCCGATTGTTGTTCCGCCAAGCGCGCGGAGAGCAAGCCGACCACGAAGAAGGCTATATTGAAGAGGCCGACGGATTGGACGGTTCGCGATAGCGAGCCCTCTAGTAGGTACTGCGTTGGTTGATCAGCTAGACCGGTCAATACTGCCAGCGCGCAGCCGGTAAATGCGACGGCACAGCCGACCGAGGTGATTACCACGCCGCGCGGCCCCAGAAACAAACTGGAAGTAGAAATGATGACGATATAAAGTGCGGTATATGGCGAGTGAATGACATCTGAAGTCCAGACGAACCAGGTGACCAGTAAGATGTCAACGGCAAACTGGAGTCGAGCCTGAAACAGCAGGGTCTTCGTAAAGCGGTGGGCCAGGGAATAGACGAGGGTGAGGAAAAGAACAACCAGGAGTACTGAAAGTGTCGGGGTTGAAAATTTTGGATCAGTGCTGTTTCGACTCCAGATCGTGCCGACGAGCAGCAGGATCAGTACAGCTCCGAGTCTCCCAAGAATCAATCCCCAGAGCTTTCGCCCGAGCGGGGAGCTTCGTTCGAGTCTCTCTGCCGTCGCTGCCATACAAATTCAAGCCTATCACAGAGCGCTTCGGCTGGGGCAGAGATCGGCCGGCGAATGATAGGGACCGGGTGAAGCCCAAGTAGGGCCTACGGTTATTTGCAGTTGAGTGACATGGCAACTTGAGAGCGGGGACAGGGTCCGCCTTCCAGACCTGCAAATTAGCCGGGCGTGAGTCTTACTTTTTTCGGAAGCTCAAACCTCAGCGATCAGAATAACCAGTGTCTGAAACCAAACACCTGGACGCGAATCAACGACCCGCACAGGGCAAGGACTTGCCGGACAGTCAAGACACAGTCTTACAAGAAGGCCTCGACTATTACCTTGAGAATGGTCTGATGGTTCTTACGGCTAGGTTTCTCCGCAGAAGGGGTTACTGTTGCGAGCGAGGCTGCCGGCATTGTCCCTACGGATCTTCTGACAATCGAAATAGGAGTCGATAAGGTGTATCATAACTCGGAAAAGGTAACGCTGAAAGCGTTCGCTAATTGGAGCCCAGGGTTGCTTCAACCCTGGATCTACAGACATCCAATGAATGGTAACGCTGAAGGTGTTGGCTATCGGGCGCAACAGCCGACTCGCGAACTCTTTCAGAGTTTAGATATTATTGAGGAAACTGGAGTTCCAGGGTTGAAGCAACCCTGGGCTCCAATTAGCGAACGCTTTCAGCGTATTTGAGTCGAGGTTTCACACAGCTTCCACCACTCGCGGTTCTGTAGGCAGCTTGGCAAACACAAAAACGCTTGTAAGCCGAAATATACATCAGCTTACAGGCGTCGAATTACGGTTGTCCCAAAGGCTCTTCTCCCGATTAACCAATCAAGAGCCCGGACACGGAGAGTACAATCCGCTAAGGAGATCAATTTCCCTGCGCCATTTTACCGATCAGTGTGAACAGAGGCATGTACATTGCGATGACGATTGAACCAATGCTTACGCCCAGGAAACCGATTAAGAGCGGTTCCATTAGCGTCAGCAGGTTGGCGATTGCCGCATCAACTTCCTGCT
>JACCUI010000215.1 GCA_013811945.1 Pyrinomonadaceae bacterium
AAGTCTGCGCGATGATGCCAAAAATCTGTCCCAGAGACGCGGCCTGCTTGATCTTTTCATCCGCCTCCTTGAAACGCGCCTCAATGTCCAGGCCATGAAAATTCGGATCATAGTAGTTCTTTTTAAGGTCGCTCTTGATGACGCTGAGCATCATGCGCCCCCGATCCCGATCCATGCTTCTCGCTGTGGCCTGTCCAGTAGCAGAAATCAGTATTCCCTGGATCAGGATTAACAAAATGACAACTAGTGGGATGAGCTTTACGTGATATCTCATACGTTAACCTTTCGGCTTGAACTCTGTAGCTTATTCTGGAGAGCAAATGTGAATAGGAGCGGCGTTAGCTGAGGCATCCCCGGAGTCTCGAGGAAACGACCGACGAATTGGAGACTGGGGAAGAGCCGCTCCGCAAGATCAAAGACCTGCTCGTGGGTCCGGTTGCGTCGTCAAACCGGGGTACGGGGTGTCAGGGGCGGCCCATACCCTGTGCTATACTTCAGGGCCTTAGCTTCCACAATACAATCCTAAGCCCATCTATCCAGGAGGACTTAAGACATGGCTACCGAACTGAAACGGGCAACTACGCCGCTCGATCGCATTGAAGAGCTGCTGGGCGAGAACGCCCGCAAACTGCTCGAACATATCTCGAAAACGATCACAAAAGACCAACTTAATCTGCCCGGTCCGGATTTCATCGATCGCGTCTGGACACACTCGGACCGTTCGCCTGCTGTATTGCGCTCACTGCAGTCCCTCTTCGACAATGGCCGGCTGGCTGGGACCGGATACCTTTCGATTTTGCCGGTCGATCAGGGCATTGAACATTCCGCCGGCGCCTCCTTTGCACCCAACCCGCAGTATTTTGATCCCGATAACATCGTGAAGCTGGCCATTGAAGGCGGCTGCAACGCGGTGGCCTCCACCTTTGGTGTCCTCGGCACCGTTGCCCGTCGTTACGCCCACAAGATTCCCTTTGTAGTAAAAATCAATCACAACGAGCTGCTCACGCTTCCGAACAAGTTTGACCAGATCTCGTTTGGCACTGTGAAGGAAGCGCGCGACCTGGGCGCGGTCGCAGTGGGTGCAACCATTTATTTTGGATCAGACGAATCCACGAGACAAATAACCGAAATTAGCGAAGCTTTTGCCTACGCTCATGAACTCGGGATGGCCTGTATTCTCTGGTGCTACCTGCGCAATCCGAAATTCAAAACCCCAGAAGGGGACATGCACGCCTCCTCCGATCTAACAGCACAGGCTAACCATCTCGGAGTTACTATTCAGGCAGACATCATCAAGCAGAAACTTCCTGAGCGCAGCGGTGGTTACACTGCAGTGGAAAAAGCATTCGGCAGCTCATACGGAAAGACCAGCAAGATCGTCTACGAGAAGCTCATGGGCGAGAACCCCATCGATCTGGTGCGTTATCAGGTGGCCAACTGCTACATGGGCCGTTGCGGTTTGATTAATTCCGGCGGTGAATCCAAAGGGGCAAGTGATCTCGCAGAAGCCGTACGGACCGCCGTGATCAATAAGCGCGGCGGTGGCATGGGCCTAATCTCCGGACGTAAAGCTTTCCAACGCCCGATGACTGAAGGTGTGGAGCTGCTAAACGCGATTCAGGATGTGTACCTGACGGATGAAATCACCGTGGCGTAAATTGGTCCTAAGGCAATCTCAGATCTCAAATCTCAGATCTGAGATCTGAAATCTCACAACCGCAATCTTACCTGAAGGTCAGTCGCGTATATTCAAAGACTAAGGCAAGCGCCTTGCAACCCGAACAAGCACAAGCCGTTGATGTTGAACTTCTACACGCAGTCGCCCGTGGCGATGAAGTGTCGTTGGGAACCCTTTACGACCGGTATAGGGTAATCTTGTTTGGCCTGCTGGTCCGTATATTGAATAGCCGCGAAGAGGCGGAAGATGTTTTACAGGAGGTTATGCTGCAGGTTTGGCGACGCGCTGCTGATTTTGACGAGCAGCGAGGCCGGCCTTTCACCTGGCTGGTTACGCTCGCCCGCAGCCGGGCCATCGATCGCCTGCGCCTGCTGGGAGCGCGCCAGCGTCTGGCCGATTCCGCCGCCCGAAACTCGCCTGACGAAGCATCTGATGCAGTAAAGGATACTCTACATGCGGAGCAACGGGAGATCGTCCAGCGGGCCTTAGCAGAGCTTCCGGAAGAGCAAACCCGGATTTTGATGCTTGCCTACTTTGAGGGGTTAACACAGTCGGAGATTGCAACGAAGCTCACGACACCGCTGGGTACCGTAAAAACTCGGATGCGTTCGGGCATGATCAAGCTACGTGAACTGCTGGGAAAAGAGTTTGAGAGTCTGCAATAGACGGAGAATGTGACGCGGGAAGAGCATGCCACACGAAGACTACAA
The DNA here is from genome assembly GCA_013811945.1 of Pyrinomonadaceae bacterium. Classification (GTDB taxonomy): domain Bacteria; phylum Acidobacteriota; class Blastocatellia; order Pyrinomonadales; family Pyrinomonadaceae; genus PSRF01. The sequence goes on from JACCUI010000215.1 coordinate 2,389, forward strand.
AGAGATGTTGGCGGCGCAGGCGCTGAACGCGCTTGAGGCAGCAGAGATGCGTGATCTGGAAAGTCATCTCCAGAGCTGCGCAGAATGCCGCTCGCAACTCTCTGAGTGGGAAGGCACGGCGGCCGGGTTGGCATTTGCAAGCCTGGAAGCAAGACCCCTCGAGCCCTCGCGGCAGTTGCGCGGACGCATTCTGGAAGCAGTTAGAGCCGATGCGACTGGCCGAGGTTTCCAAGTGGGCAGCCCGCTTGGGGTGGGGGCGCGTGGTACAACTAAAGACGGCGAGAATTCACAGCGGCGGCCGCAGCCTTCCAATGTTGTGCCATTGAAGCAGCCACGGACATGGTCGTCCGCGCAGACCTGGGGCGCCATTGCCGCCGGACTGGTACTGGTAGGGTTGGTCGCTTCGCTGTTTGTTCTTTGGAGACAGAATCGGGAAGCCAGGCAGGAACTCGCACGTCTGTCTGCGCAGGTTAGTGATGCGCAACAACAATTAGGGCAGCAACGCGAAGCGATTGAGATAGTGTCGGCGCCGGGCACCCGGATGAGGGAACTCGCCGGCACCAAGCTGATGCCTGAAGCGCATGCCATGCTTGCGTATGATAAGAGTGGACGCGCAATTCTCATGGCAAAGGGTCTGCCTCCCGCACCCGCCGGCAAAGCCTATCAACTTTGGTTTATTGTAGGTGGCAAGCCGATGCCAGGGAAAGTTTTTACGACCGATGCGTCGGGCTCCGGTGCTCTCAAAGATCAGGTCCCCCCTGAAGCTCGCAATGCAGCGGTGTTTGCAGTCACTCTAGAACCGAAAAACGGTGTGCAATCCCCGACCGGAGAGATGTATCTCACCAGCGCCTCCTAAAATAATTGCCAAAAAACTGCTACACTCACAACACTCCAACCAGGTGAGCGACGGATAATTATGGCTAGTGAAAAAAAGAAAGAAGAGCCGCCCCCAGCAGATAATGTGATCTCAGATCAAACAGGTCAATTTGATCTTCGTTTTATCCTCTGGCGTCACTTCTGTGCGCAAAACAACATCCCGGTTGAAACGCTGCCAAGCCAACTCGACGGTGAGCAGAAGGAGAAGTGGGAAGAGATGAAGAATAACCGCTTGAAGACTCCGGGGCAGAAATAAGTAGGGTTCATCTAGTTTAGAGTCTGGCTTCAACTGGCTTCACTATCAAGGCCCAACCTAAAGGTTGAACCCTCAATTTCTTGAACCCGCCGCTGCCTAATCTAAAAGTAACACCAAACCGGGTCGCTACAGCTCGCCGTTCGGGCTGGAATCCTGCTTAGAATCTCCCGCCGCCGAGCTGGTAAGTTCCCGTGAGAAATGGGTTGGTGAGTCGCTCGTGCCCGATGGTCGTCAACGGACCATGACCTGAATAAACCTCCACGTCATCACCGAGTGGCAGCAGTTTATTGATAATCGCATCCATCAACTGCTCTGTGGATCCGCCCGGCAGATCAGTTCTGCCGATAGAGCCAGCGAAAAGCACGTCGCCAACAAAGACCTTTCTCTCCTGCGATTCGAATAGAACGACATGGCCCGGCGTGTGTCCCGGGCAGTGAATCACGTTGAAGTCCAACTCACCCACCTTATAGCTCTGGCCGTCTTCCCAATATTCGTCGACAGGTGGCGGCGGTTCGAAGTCAAAATTCATAGCTGGCCATTGCGCGCGCGGGATCCCGATCCAGGCGGGCTGCTCGGGTAATGCCAGGTAAATGAACTCGTCTGCCTGATGGAGTGTTACCTTTGCCTCGGGCTTGAGCTTCTTCAGCGACGCGACGCCGCCCACGTGATCCAGATGGGCATGAGTTATCGCAATCGCTTGCAGGTCGAAGCCGTGCTTGTCGATCGCCCGCACAATACTTTCAGAATCGTCACCTGGATCGATACAGATCGCGCGCCGGGTTTTTTCACAACCAACTATCCGCGTGTGTTGTTGGAATGCAGTGACGGTAAGCTCTTCTATGATCATTGGAAGTGGTCAGTTGTCAGTTGCAGGTTGTACTTTGTGCTTGGTGCTTTGTACTTGGATGTGTAATCTAGATTGCCCCCTGCGCCGAAGCCCCACTTGCTGTTGCGAAGTTCAAAGCACAATGCACATAAGCACAAAGTACAAGCCCGAAACAAATGACACCTGACGACGGACATCTTAAGGCAGTATAATTCCCCGAATGAAATTCTGCTACTGAAGCAATTTCTGTGTAATGGTCAGTTTGAGCTTGAGCTCGATTAAACGTGTTTTCGAATCCCGAAGGGATTAAAGTCAATAGCCGTGGGCGAGCGTTGCGCGACGTCCACGGAGGATCGGAGAAAAGAGGCATTTTTCCTTAGCCTATCCGTGGGCGTCGCGCAACTCTCGCCCACGGTTATTAACTTACATCCCTCCGGGATGTGTGGCGAACGCAAAGCTTAACCCGCCAGTAATTTCTGGTAACAGCGATGCCAATTAGTACTAAATCCGGCCCGTTAGCCCAGGTCCTCGATGGCTTGACTGCCGAAGGTGCGCCAGAGCTAACGGAGCACCTTCCTGCCAACGCGCTCAAGTGTTACGCCTGTGGGCATCGTTGCCTGATCAAGGAGGGAAAACGCGGCATCTGCAAAGTGCGCTTCAACGAGGGTGGTCAGCTTCGGGTGCCGATGAACTACGTCGCGGCGCTCGCATGCGACCCTACTGAAAAAAAGCCTTTTTTCCATGTGCTGCCGGGTTCCGACACTTTGACTTTCGGCATGCTCGGCTGTGATCTGCATTGCGGCTATTGCCAGAACTGGTTGACTTCGCAAGCACTGCGCGACGATTCGGCTGGAACTTCGCCCACAATGGTCTCAGGGGACCGGTTGGTGGCTATGGCCAAGGCGTATGGCGCCGCCATGGTCGGCAGCAGTTACAACGAGCCGTTAATTACAGCCGAATGGGCAGTTGAAGTTTTCAAGAAAGCGAGGCCCGAAGGGTTCAAGACTGCCTTCATCTCGAACGGCAATGCCACGCCCCAGGTGTTGGATTATCTTCGGCCCTGGACCGACTGTTACAAAATTGATTTGAAATCCATGAACGATAAGAACTACCGGCAGCTCGGCGGCGTAGTGGACAATATTTTGGACACGGTGAAGATGGTAAACGAGCGCGGGTTCTGGGAAGAGATCGTGACGCTGGTGATCCCAGGCTTCAATGACTCAGAGGTCGAACTCAAGGGCGCGGCGGATTTCATCGCCTCGGTGTCTCCTGACATTCCCTGGCATGTCACCGCATTTCACCAGGATTACCGAATGACTGAAAATGCCAACACGACAGCGGAGCAGCTGATTCGCGTCTGCGAGATTGGACGCGAAGCAGGGTTGCGCTACATCTACGCCGGAAACCTTCCCGGACGCGTAGGGGCCTGGGAAAACACTTATTGTTTTTCATGCGACGAGTTGCTAGTGGAGCGTTTCGGCTACCTCATTCAACAAATGAAGGTCACACCAAGCGGAGAGTGCCCCGCCTGCGGCACCATCATTCCGGGTATTTGGTCGTAAGTCAGACTGAGGACTTGCGGGCCGGAATCGAACCACCAAGACACTAAACGTACTGGGGCTAGAGGAGACCCGATCAGGCTCCGTCGTGCCCTGGTGATTATTCTTCGATCACTACCTTGGCGAAGGAGTCGCGGTGGCTGCCTTTGGCGACGGAATGGCCGCTGCTGGTTTTGGCGAAGGAGTAGCCGCCGCTGTCTCCCTGGAGACCGGAGTGCCGTGATGGAACACGGCAAGCCATCTCCCATCGCGCTTGGCCCAGATCGTAGAGTGACGTTCCGCATGACCCGGACCCGGCATTTTCACGAGGTAGGTTACTAGTTCCGCATCCGTGTCAAAAGGCACCGATTTGAACTCGCTCTGTTGAGCCTTCGAGAAATCAATTTTGCGGACTTGCGTGACTGTGCCAGCTTTGTCATAAACGCCGTTTGGTTCGACCTCTACCGCGTCAGCCGCAAGAAAAGCAGCAAAGCCGTCGTAATTCTTGCTCTTCAACGTCTCCCAAAGTGCCTTCTCAGTTGCAACGGGATTGGCGCCAGTCGTGACCGATGTTGGGGTCGAAGTGGGAGTGGCAGTTGCCTTCGCAGGTGAACTCCCGGTAGCTGATGCCGGCGGAGCGGTGCTCACCTCGCACTCCTGATGATAGGCTGCCAACCACTTGCCGTTGCGGTTGACCCAGGCTGAACTCGCCCTAACTGATTGGGGTGAAAACTCTTTACCCTTGAACTTTCCTTTCACGTCGACGTGGTAAACCAGTACAACCGCGTCTTTATCGATGGGCAGATACTTCCAGTCTGAGAAAGTAACTTCAGTGGGCTCGAATTCCTTGACGCCGGCGATAGAGGCGGCTTTGTCACGTACTGCATCCGGAAGGATCTCAACCTGATCCTCGGCCAGCATATTGCCAAAGGCTTCGTAGTCCTTATTTTTGATCGCGTCCCAAATGGCTTTTTCTTTAGCTATTACATCCGCTTCAGAGATCACCATCGAGGTCGGTGTCGCGGTGGCGGCGCTATTGGTGGGTGCGGCCTCTCTATTCGTGGGTGGCGCGGCGCAGGCCGCGGCAAGGACCAACAGCAGTACGAGTGCGTGACTCTTCTTCATTGGTTCACCTCCTGGCAAGGGATCTAGTAGAGCGTGCACCCTGCCTATATGCTAAAACCTCTAAGAGAGTCAATAGTTGACAGTCAATGCCCTGGGTTTGCTCGCACCTCGAGTACTGGGACGGAGGGCGGGTCCCCAGATGTAGTTACCTGGTCATGACCATTGACAGAGGTAAGCCCGCGGGATTATTGTCCGATAATTCGGATCCGAGTGGGAGGCCACCTCGGTATCGGCTGAATCGATTGAAGCGACCTTGGCCTTCAACTCGCCCTCCGCTAGTGCGGCCAGACCGCAGTCTTAGTTAAAAAAGAAGGAGAACCCAGATGATTCGCGTTTTCAGAATCTCAACCTCCACCGTCCTGGTGTTACTGACAGTTCTTCTGTTTCTAGCGAGCACCCCATTTGCCGTTGCTCAAGCCCAGAAAACCCGTGCCGGTTCCGGCGATGACGATGGTCCGTTATTCCTTGAATATCGCACCGTTCGCATCGGTATGACTACGGAGGAAGTGCGTAAGAAACTAAACAATCCGAATGACAAAAGTGATGAGCAGGATTTTTTTGTATTCAGCGATAACGAATCGGCTCAGGTGTTCTACGACAAATCACACAAAGTCTTTGCCATCTCGGTCAACTTCATGAACGGCGCACGCGAGTTACCGACCGCGAAGGGAGTATTCGGATCAGACATAACACCCAAACCTGACGGCTCGATTTATAAAATGGTGCGATACCCAAAGGCTGGCTGCTGGGTATCGTTCAGCCGTACGGCCGGCGATTCGCCTTTGACCACGGTAACCTTGCAGAAAATTGAATAGCGATTTTGGCTCGGGCGTCATTTTAGAAACAGGCCGCATTGCGGCCTCTGTTCGATCCTACCGTGAATTAACTTAAAGGCTCTAAGATCCAAGAGACGGCTCAAGCTCCGCTCACTTGCAGGTCAGCTTGGCAGCCCGCCGAAGCGGCGAGCAAATATCAACTTAGAAACTTTTTCGCCTGTAATAAAATCAACAACTTACAGGAGAGTTTCTAGTGAGGAAGGCGGACCCTGTCCCCGCTCTTACGAAAATAAGAATTGTTTAGACTTACAACTCAATTCATTTGTCACCGCTTTAGGAGCTTCTTCCCCTGACTCGCAAAATTGTCGAACCCGATCTTCCAGGCGTTGCTGAGTGGCTTTCAAGCTTGAGGCGGAAACAGGGTCCGCCTTCCTGACCTGCCTATTAACGTAGTTAGTTTTTGGGTTTCACCTTTGAGGATGCGCACCACCGGTCGCTACCGCTCCTCGGTTCCGACACCAACGCGTCCTACCAAGCTGCCCCACTACCCTCTATCCTCCGCAGGACCTACTCGCAGAGTGCAATGCGCTACAATGCCTGCATCTACAATGATGCAGATTGCGGAACCAACTCAGATCACGCCTGCCGATCGGCTAGATTTGTCGCGTGCAATCAAAGAGCAGGCACTGAGCGCCGGCTTCGATAAAGTAGGAATCGTGCGTGCTGAAGCGCTCGCCGGCGAGGGCGGGCGTTTGCAGGAATGGCTGGACCGCGGCTACCAGGGTGAGATGCTTTGGATGGGCCGCGATCCCTATCAACGCACCGATCCCCGCAGCCTTTTTCCACCTGCACGTTCCGTGATCGTCGTCGCGCTTAACTACTACACGCCCCATGAACACGCCGTCGATCCAGAGACGGGGAAGGTTTCGCGTTATGCCTGGGGGGACGATTATCACGAGGTGGTCGGCGGGAAACTGCGCACACTCCTGAGATGGATCGAGCAACAGGTGCCACACGCTGCAGGAAAAGTGTGTGTCGACATTCAACCGATGATGGATAAAGCCTGGGCTGTGCGCGCTGGTCTCGGCTGGATTGGCAAACACACGAATCTAATCACGCATGAGTTTGGTTCCTGGGTTTTCATCGGAGAACTGCTGCTGAACCTCGAGCTTGAATATGACATCGATCAGGTCGAGGACCACTGCGGTAGTTGCACCCTCTGTATCGATGCGTGCCCGACTGGGGCGATCAGCGAACCTTACGTGGTTGACTCCAACAAATGCATCTCCTATGCAACTATCGAGTTGCGCGCGCCAGAGATGCCTCCCGCAATTACAGAGAATCTCGAAGGCTGGTTTTATGGATGTGATACCTGCCAGGATGTCTGTCCCTGGAATCGTTTCGAGACACCTACCACCGCAGGTCCTTTCCAGCCCCGGCCGGGAAGCGTCAATGCGAAACTCTCAGAAATTCTTGATCTGTCTCCTCAAGGTTATGCGGAGCGCTTTCGCGGAAGCGCAATTAAGCGCGCGAAGCTGGCGGGGCTGCAGCGCAATGCTCGCGCGCTATTACGGAACCGGGAGCGGTAGAGACTGTGTCAAAACCCAAAAGGCGGGGTAATTTGCAGGTCCAAGAAATTCTGCAAATTCTCTCAGCTTGGATTGTTAGTCTAAAGTTGAGTGGGTTTGTACTCGAGCAGGACAAGGCACCCTTCCTCACTAGAAACTCACGCTGCCGGAATCAATTTGTAACCGAGGGCAAGTGCTTGTTTTTGCATGGCTTTGACCTTGCGCTCTTTGAATTTCTGGTTGTAGGTCTGTTCACCGATTTCTACGT
>JACCUI010000239.1 GCA_013811945.1 Pyrinomonadaceae bacterium
ACGCTGGAGCGGGGGCGCGCTGCGCTTTGCCCCCTTCGCAACCGGCCAAATTTGCAGTTCTTGAGCCGTCCTTAGACCACTGCCTGCATTTACGATTGGTACGTCAGGACTTACCATCACCAGCATGAAGCCGTAATTGTCAGACACGGTGGAGTTGAAGGACTCGAGGTCCGCGAAGTCGATACTCCGGCAACCCGACAGCGGATCGTGTACGCGTACGCGTGCGCGCCGCTGCTTTGAATCGCGCAGACATCCTCCAGCGCCTGGGCCACTATCCCGCGCCGTCGGGTTTTCCGCGAGACATTCCGGGTTTGCAGTTTGCCGGCGAGGTCGAAGCAGTCGGCGATGCGGTTAGGTTATGGAGGCCAAGTCAGCGTGTCTTCGGGATCATCGGCGGGGGCGCGCAGGCAGAATTGGTGGTAGTGCCTGAAAACCAATTGGCTGAGATTCCTTCAAATCTGGATTGGGTGTCGGCGGCAGCGGTGCCGGAAGCTTTTATCACCGCTCATGACGCTTTGTTCACCCAGTCGGAATTACAAATGGGTGAAACACTACTAGTGCACGCGGCAGGTTCGGGAGTCGGCACCGCTGCCGTTCAACTGGGTCGGGCCACGGGCGCGAACATTTTCGGGACCTCGCGCACGGCAGACAAGCTAGAGCGGGCGAAACCATACGGACTCAGTGGGTCTCTTGTTATCAAAGACGATCCGGCTGTCTTAATCGAAGCGGTTCACGAATGGACGGTGGCCAGGGCGTAAACGTCATCCTTGATTTAGTCGGAGCGGGATATCTGGACGCAAACCTAAGCGTGCTCGCGTCACGCGGGCGAATGATGCTGGTGGGCACAACATCCGGCTCCCGGGCGGCGCTCGATTTCGGTAAAGTGATGAGCAAGCGGGCTAACATAGTTGGCACAATTCTTCGTGCTCGCTCCGCGGAGGAGAAGGCGCAAGCGACTAGGCTCTTCGGGGCTCAGGTTGTGCCGCTATTGGCTAAAGGTCAGGTAAGGCCAGTGATCGATTGTGTTTACAAATTGGAGCAGGTTCGCGATGCTCACAACCGCATGGAGTCGAACGAGAGTTTTGGCAAGATTGTCTTGCTGATTGAACAGGCTTTCAATCGGTGCGTCGTTAAGCTATTCGGTTCGTGCCTTGGCGCGTTTGACTGCCTGAGCAAGTTCACGGGCACGAGGCAACGCATCTACGCCCCTGGCAATCTGTGGATCGGTCTCGTTGAGGACCTGCAGAGCGGACATCATTCCATAAGCCGCGGTTGCCAGCTCAAATCGGAGCTGCCTCTCTACGAAAGGACGCGAGCGCTCCAATTGTTCCGGCGTAGCTTTGAACTCCGGCTTGCCGGCGACAAAGCGCTTTAGTTCTTTGAACAGAGCATCCGTGACCGGGAAGTCTGTGGCTTTCAGGTCGTGCCTGAACTCGATCGGGTTTTGGACTTTATAAGCTCCAAAACCGAGCATGCGACCAGTGGCAAGTTCAAGCGCAAAGGCAAAGATCGAATCCGCCAGCTTTGCTTCGGCGGGAGTAATCTTCGCGGGCTTGGCAACCTCGTCCGGCGCGATGCCTCCCCCACCATAAACGGTGCGACCGCCGTCAGTGCGGCTTTCAGGTCCCAACGGAGCCGCCTTTTGGGCCTCCGTTCCCTGAGACTTCTCGTTGGCAATTCCCCCATGCGTGTAGTAGTCGTAGACGCCACCGGTGGAGTAGTCGCGCTGAATCAGCCGACCCGAAGGCATAAAGTATTTCGCGATGGTGAGTAGCAGCGCAGAGTCGTACTCGAGCTGAATCGGCAACTGCACAACACCTTTACCGAACGTGTTTTCACCGACAATCAGCGCCCGATCGTGATCTTGCAATGCGCCCGCCACAATTTCAGCGGCCGAAGCTGAATCACCATTAACCAACACTACCAGAGGCGTTTGATCCGGCGAGTCATTCACCGCCCTGAAGTTTTCGGAGCTGCCCCTGATTCTTCCCTCTTGCTTAACTATTAGCTGGCCGCGCTGCAGGAAGGTGTTGGCAACCCGTACGGCCTGAATCAAAAGGCCGCCACGATTTCCCCGTAAATCCAGGATCAGCATGTTCATGCCTTTTGAATGTAGATCCTGAAGGGCTTCCTGAAACTCATCGGACGTTGTCTGATTAAATCCGCCGGTCATTGCCACATAACCAACGCCGGGCCTGACTAGATAGGCTTGCGGAATTGAAGGCAAAGGCACCGCATCGCGGGTAATGCTTAATGTCTCTGTCTGTCGTGAAGCTGCGTGTTCAACCGTGACCTTTACGGTCGTGCCGCGCGGACCGAGCAAAAACTTTCGCACCTCGGGATAGGTTTTGCCTTTCATCGACTTGCCATCGACTTCGAGAATTCGGTCACCAAAGCGCAGCCCCGCGCGGGCGGCGGGTGCGTCTTCAAAAGTGGCGCGAATGTAGGTGTTGACTAGATCGCCCTGACGGAGATCGCCGATGGTCGCTCCTATGCCGAAGTACTCCGAGCGTTGTTCGGTCCTGAACGAAGCGTACTCAACCGGATCGAAATAAGTTGAATGCGGATCGAGCACGTTCAGCATGCCGTTGATGGATGACTTAAAGATGGTGTTGTAGTCAATTTTCTTTCCGTCAATGTAATTTGCCTGAATTACGGAAAGAGCCTCACCCAAGTCAGTTCTAATTATCGTAGGTGAGACGACTGACTTGTTTGTGGGGGTGTTGACGCCCGGTACCGGACGCTCCGGATTGTTGCGTCTAGCCGACGGGTTTTGCTGGGCAAAGATGATTGCGGGGAGTGACAGGGCAATAGCCAGAAACAAAATGCCAGGTAAATAAAATCTTCTACTCACACGACCCTCCTAAGTTCTGTTCGCTCCACGAATTTTGTATCTTCACCCCGGCTGACCGAGTCTGGTCGGCAATACGGGCTGCCAGAATAGCACGAACAACCGAAGGCTTTGAAATATACGCCCTCCACTACGAGGAAGTTCATCGCCCAACGTCCGCGCCGGAGCCGCGCGACCGGGGCTAATGTTGTCGGAAAAGGGGAATGTGCGCTTCTTGGTTCGAAAGCTGTCCAGCTTCAGCGGATTAGTGATTCCACCATCGAGAAAGTTGCCCCCGGCCGAGGGTCGAACATTAAAGAGAACCTGCGGTTCCGGACCGGTCTCTGTCCGCCTGACAGACAGCAATCCCAAGGGACTACCCGAATGACCAGGGGCTCGTCTGGCAGGAAAAGGGGGTCTGACGCATTTTTTCGTGACAAAGGAGTCCCGTGTTGTGCACTATGAAGCACAATAGCAACAATTTAGTAGGTAATGGTCTCAACTATATGGGGAGGATTGAGAATGGCTAAACAACTGCAACGAGATCAGCTTTTCTCGTTTGCCAAGAATAATAAGGAAGAATACGAAGAGCTACTGCGCCAGTTTGTTGAGACACCTACCGTGTCTGTCGACCCAGCCCACGCCGAAGACATCCGGAAAGGTGTTGACCTGACGGTGGATACGTTGCGCCGTTTTGGCGGCAAGGTCGATGTCTATAAGGTCAATAAGGGTAATCCGGTAGTTCATGGCGTTTTCGGGGAGGATAAAAACCGGCCCACCGTCACCGTCTACAACCACATCGATGTTCAGCCTGCCTCAAAGGTAACTGAACCCTGGGAAACGGAGCCTTTTGTAATGACCAAGAAAGGCGATAGCTATTTTGGTCGTGGCACGACTGATGACAAGGGCCCCGCCCTGGCGGCTTTGTTTGGCGCCCGGGCTGCGATCGAGGCGGGTGTGGCAATCAACATTCGTTTCCTTTGGGAGTTTGAAGAAGAGATCGGTTCGCCAAATTTCGAAAAGATTATTTCCAACGCAGCTTCAGATCTGCGCACCGAATCCGTGGTCGTGTCCGACACGGTCTGGGTTTCGAGAGAGCGGCCGGCGAACTCGGCTGGCCTGCGGGGCTTGATGGGATTTCTGCTGGCCCTGGAAACAGCAACTGTCGATGCGCATTCAGGGGAAGTCGGCGGCGCCGCGCGAAACCCGCTCGGCGAGCTGATGAAACTCGTCTGCGATCTTCACGATCCAATCACCGGCACGGTGAAAATAGGGGGTTTCTACGACGACGTCATTCCGCCGTCCCAAAAGGAACTTCGCGATTGGGCCGACTCGGGCTTTTCTGCAACAGCTTTTAAGACGGCGCATAAACTCAAGTCAATGCGGTCTGACGATGACTTGGAAGTGATGAAACGCATTTGGGGGATGCCAACATTTGAAGTGCACGGAGTAGCCGGCGGTTACCAGGGGCCCGGAGTGAAGTCGATTGTGCCACCGCGCGGCGAAGTAAAGGCCTCGTGCCGTCTTGTCCCTGGCCAGGATCCCAAGAAGATTGCCGAGTTGCTTAAGTCTGCTGTTAAAGCGAGCAACCCGGATGTCCAGATCCACTTCGAGTCGATGGCCCCGGCTTTCCAAACTTCGGTGGAGGGTCCACTGCCGGAGGCGCTAAAGCGAGCGGTGAAGTTTGCGTTCCAGCGGGACGCAGTGTTTGTTCGCGATGGTGGCACCATTGGCGCGATGACTAGTATCGAAAAAGTGCTCCGGTGCCCGATCATGTTTCTGGGTCTGTCGTTACCTGAACACGGTTACCATGCGCCGAACGAGAACTTCGACTGGCAACAAGCTTCAGGAGGAATGGTCGCTTTTGCGAAATACTTTGAGGAGATTTCCAACCTGCCAAGGTAGAGAAGAAAAAGAAATTAGCCGCGGATTAACGCGGATCAGAACAAGGTCAAAACAATATTGTCGGAATGCCGTGCGGATTGTGCAGTCCACCTCCTACCTGAGGATCTTTCTGGCTTTTTTCTGATCCGCGTTCATCCGCGTAAATCCACGGCTGGTTTCTTCAGTTCAAATCACGCAAGCCAGGCGCTCTTCATTCAGGGGATGGAATCCAAGCCGCGCATAAAACGCGCGCGCTTCCGGGTTCTGAAGATGCACGGCCACGTCGATGCGCATGACGGATTCTTTTGTCAGCTGTTCCTTGAGCGCTTTTATCAATACCGTGCCAATGCCTTCTCCGCGACGATCTGCTTTCACCGATACGTCATCCAGTTTTGCTACCAGTGCTCCCATCGACGTGGAGATGGCGTAGCAAACTACGCAGATGCCAGCAGCGCCGTCATGGTCGTAAGCCATCCAGACGAACCCCAGATCGGGGTGCTCGAGAAACAGGTAGAGCGCGTCATTTAATCCCTGGATTCCGCGATCTCCATAGGCCTGGCTGCTGGCGCGATAGTGTTCGTCTTCGCTGAGAAACGCACTCAGCATGTTGAAGGCGTCCGAGACATCAGGCGCGGTCATTTTGCGGCAGGTGATCAAAAAACCTCCCTCTCGTTTGGCTTCCAGTTGCTTCTTATCATGCCACAGAAGGCTTCCGGTGATATATAATCCATCCGTTCCACATCCAGCACGTAATTCCACTCTTAAAGAAAATCGAGGTAGAAGCCATGAAGAAGATCTTCTTAGCTATTCTGGCGCTGATCATTGGGGCTTCGTCATTCGCGTTTGGTCGCGAAGCGAGACTCGTGCGTTATCCGCACTACCATGATGGGCGGATCGTTTTCAGCTATCTCGGCGACATCTGGACGGCCAGCGAGAATGGCCAGAACGTCCAGCGCCTGACCGTCAATTGCGCCCGGGATGTCTATGGACGCTTCTCGCCTGACGGGAAGTGGATCGCTTTCTCCAGCGAACGCAACGGGAACCTCGACGTTTTCATCATTCCTCCGAGGGCGGTGTGGCGAAGCAGTTGACCTTTCACTCATCCGACGACGCCGTCCTTGGTTGGCGCCCTGACTCGGGCGCCGTGCTATTCAGCGCCAACCGCGGCAAAGACTTTACGCCGCAACTCTATCTGGTTAGCGTTGCAGGTGGAATGCCGACGAAGGCCGGCACGGACATGGGCGTGCAAGTCGCCTACTCGCTCGATGGCCGCCGATTGGCCTACACCCCGAAGTCGCAGGTCTACTGGCGCAAGTTCTATCGCGGCGCCACGCAGAGCGACATCGTGGTGATGGACGTGGCGGCATCTATTCGGTGCCACTCCCTGCATCGCCTCCACCCGGGTCGGCAGCCGCTGCAGAGCCGCAGCGACAGCAGACGGTCCTGCCGACAAGGATTGGGTTCGAGTCAGCGTTGGGGATTATCTGATTGCCATCAACGGCAAGCCAGTGCGCGCCGGTGACAACTACTGGCAGTTGCTCAACAATCGGCTCAACCGCAAGAGTGAAGTCACCTTCAATAACAAGCCTGGGGAAGAAGGAGCCTGGCAGACTCGAATTGAAACCGTTGCGGCCAATGCCTACGGCCAGTTGCGCTATGATCGTTGGGTGAAAGAGCGCCGCAGGAAGGTGGATGAACTCTCGGGCGGTCGCATTGGCTATCTTCACATCCAAGCGATGAACCAACCGTCGCTCCGGAAGTTTGAGAAGGAGATTCGCGAGTTTCGCAACAAGGAAGCTCTGGTCATCGACCAGCGCTGGAACGGCGGCGGCAATATCGAACAGGAGTTGCTGGCGATTCTGGTCCAACGGCAATACCAGATCTGGCAACCGCGCGGCACGGAACCTTCCGGGCGACCTTTTGCCGGTTTTTTCGGACCGAAAATCGTGCAAAACTGGCGCTCAGCGTCGAACGCCGAGATGTTTCCGGCTGGTTTCCGCGCGCTGGGACTGGGAAAGGTAGTCGGCACACCAACTGCGGGGGCCGTAATAGGAACGGGCAGCTATAGTTTGATTGACGGCTCGACCGTGCGCACCCCGGGCGTGGGAGTGTTCCTCGCTGATCCGAAACGCACGAACATGGAAAACTATGGCGTCCAACCAGAGATGCTGGTGGACAATCTGCCCGAGGACACTCTGGCAGGGCGCGACCGCCAACTCGAGGCCGCAGTTGGGGAGTTGATGAAACAACTACAGGGCCCGAAGCGCAACGTAGCAATTAACGATTAATGTTTCCGCGGTAGCAAGAAGGACGCCGCAATCAGGGCTATTGGGTACGCCGCTTCCGTTTTTTTTATCCATCTGCGTGTGGCCATGAACGGCGGAATTTCTTCAACGGGGTTCCGGCATATACTATTTGCGGTAACGCTGCGTCCTTGATGATGTCGACGTAGTGTTTGCCGCCACCAAATCGATTTCCTAAATGTGCTCTCGTTTGATATTGGTACCCACCTCTCCTTAGCGCGGGTAACACCATTTGCTCTAAGACACCACCCGTTCCAGTATCACGCAAGACCATTGGAATCATATTCTCATTGTTGCTATGACTTCTATTACACGGGATCTATCGCCGGTACAACTGATCATCCTCGGGGCAGCCCTGAAGATGATTGAAAACCCAAGCTGCTTATAGAGTTTTACTATTCTGGGAGTTGCTTGGTTCGATAGCACAACCGGACCTCGATGTTTGGCGAGCCACTCAGCTAGGCGCTCTTGATCTCCCACGCAAAACCTTCTTTTGAGTATTGTCTATGAGTATTGTCTAAATGGGACATCGTATGGGGGATCGGCGTAGACAAAGTCACCACGTTCCAAATCTATAGTCTGAAAGTCGCCGCTTGCTAATTCCCAATCTGCAAAGGGTTCAGAGTACGCTTTGAAATCTCGAATATACGCAATCTGTTCATATCTACCGAAGGGAACATTGAATTCACCCTTGCTGTTGAAGCGACAAAGCCCGTTAAAGCAAGTGCGATTGAGGTAGTAAAAGATTTCTGCGGCCTCTTTGCTCCCCCGTTCGTAACCAGTTCGTTGAATCGTGTTCGATGAGCGTAAAAGACCTTAGGAGTGTTCTCCAGGGGGATGTCAATATTTAGTCCTCTCTTGAGCCAGCGATAAAAGTTGATTGCGTGAGGATTGATATCGTTTAACAGCGCGCGAGAGAGTAACCGCCAACCCACCGCTCATAGGCTCTACCAATCTTCTACGGCTATACGTATTCCAAATTGGGCGAAGAAACGGCACAAGCCACCTCTTTCCTCCAGCCCATTTGAGGGGCGGCTTTGGAGCCTGCTTAGGAATTTCGTTAAGAACTAGCTGTTGCATTCTTACGCCCGACTCCATACGTACAGGCTACGATTATTTGGGATTATGAATCGAACTGCAGCAGTCGTTTCATCTATGATGTATCGTTCACCAGCAATCAGCATCTTTGCAGCATGGTCTCGACTTGTCAGGTCCGTGGCTCTATACCGTCCATTGACATGACTGATTGAGTATCCACCAAACTTCTCAGAGATTAAACCACAGATCCTTTCAATGTAGAATTCGTCTTTCTCCCCGGAAATTCGGGCTATCTTCTTACCCAGCTTGCTCAATCCAATTTCAGAGACTCGCTGTCTCACTGCATCCTCTTAGAACAGATCATCAAGCGCCTTTCGAAGAAGATCCTCACGTGTCAGCGGCAGAAGAAACTCGTAACTAACGACCTCTTGAAATCTGTTCCGTTTGTATTTTGCAAAAATTTTGCGCTTTTGAGTGGTAAGCTGAAGAAACTCTTCCAAGCTCATTCTCTGAAATTAAGGCTTAACCTTGATCTTTCCACCAGGCCTGGCATCTAGAACATCACGATATTGTTTACTAATATAGGTTTCGACCGTGCTTTTGCTCCATCCCGCAGCTCGCACTAGATCGGCAATTGTGAATGAAGCCTTCGAGGTTGAATGTTCCTTTAGAAATTCGTATGCCTTACGTGGCTTTTCTTGAGAGCCCAAGTGTAATGGCCTCCACTGAGGTTTTTGAGGATGAATGAGTCGAACCGGTGGGATTATAAAACGGGGGCAGGAAAACTCCTATAGAGTGTCGTGAGGCGTGAAGCCTAACTTCGCGCGCAGCGAATAGGTCAGGGCTTGAGTTTGAAGTCGTTGGGCACAAACTCAAGCGAGCGAATGGTTCCTTCAGTCTTGGCTCGCACATCGCCCCCAGGCAGGTAAGAAACGACGACGGCGTTCTCGGGCTTGCGCACTCCGCAGGTAATCTCGCCCGCGACATCCGGCGCGAAGGTCGTGATATCCATTTCCTCGAAACTGGTAGTTTTTAGTCTGAGAAGGCCAGGGCCCGACTTGAGCGTGAAAATGATACCTTTCGCGTCGCAGTCAATCCGCACCAGCATCCCCTGACTTTGCTTCTCGCCTGCTCCAGGTTTTCTCAGCGCATCCCGCAAGTAAGAAGTTGGATCGCTATTATTGGCTTGGTCTGTTTGCATATCGACGACGACATCCCCTGATCGCTCTTCTCTACCTGTGCGAAATCGCGCAATGGCTTCCTGTATCGAAGAGATCCGTACGAGTAACGAGCCGGCTCTGGCTCGAATCTGCGGGTCCGCGCCAGTAGCAGTCAATGGTTCGATCACTCTTCGCGCTCCCTCGAGGTCCTGTTTGCGGATATAGAGCTGACCCAAAACGAACAAAAACTCTTCGCTCCCCGGCGAGAGAGCAACTGCGCGTTTGATCATCACGATCGATTCATCCAATTGCTCGCCGGTTACCAGGTTCACGAACGCCAACAGATGATAGGATTCCGGAAAATCAGGTTTGAGTTCGATCGCCCTGCCGAGCTCGGCGCGCATTCTCCGAACAGTTTCCGCCGGGAAGTCGTGAACCGGTTGCCCTTCGGTAATTACTTCACTACTCAACGCATAAGCATAGTAGTAGTGCGCCAGGTAGTTGGTGGAGTTCTCGGCGACGGCTTGCTGCAGGTGCTGCTTAGCCTGGGAGAATTTCTTTTGCTGCATGTGCACCATCCCGAGTGATGCATGGGCCATGGCCAGCTTGGGATCGAGGGCCAGCGCTTGTTCCAGTTTCGTTTTTGCGTCCTCGGGGCGCTGGATGTGGAAGAGGAGATCGCCGAGGAAGGCGTGGGCCTCAGCGTCGGTAATGGGTGCAGTCTTCATTTCAGCGCTGAACTCGAGTTTCTTTTCGAAGGTCACAATCTGACCGCGATAAGAGTGGCGCTGAACGTAATCTCTTAACTCCTTCTGCATTCCGGCGTAGTCGGTTTGAAAAGCCTGGCGGAAGGCTTTTTCTGCCGGAATGTTTTGCCTGAGCTGATCCAGAAATACGCCGAGTTGACGGACTCGCTTTCCTTCGTTTCCCTGGATCAGGTAATGAATCAGCACCCACGACTGTGCATAGAAGAGTCCGCGCGCATCGTGCTTGTTACGTTCCAGCGTGTAGTAGTCAACGCCAAATAGCTTGTCAAGAGGGACCAGCTGGTTCGTTCGCAATAATTGAAGGTGAGAGTTAATTAGATTGCCAAGGTGGATCTTTTGATCGTCCTCGATATCGAAAGTGCTGTAATACTCCGCCAAGCCCTCGTTGAACCAGGACGGAATGCTGCTCCGGCCCAACGTGTTGTTAATAAGCAAATGAACAT
Organism: Pyrinomonadaceae bacterium; assembly: GCA_013811945.1. GTDB lineage: Bacteria > Acidobacteriota > Blastocatellia > Pyrinomonadales > Pyrinomonadaceae > PSRF01. The sequence continues at coordinate 10,426 of JACCUI010000239.1, forward strand.
ACTCGTGAAAGATGACAGCGTATGGATTCTCCTCGCGCTTTTCCGTCGTCAGCGTGATGTAGTTTACTTCACGCCCCGGTTGAAAATAGCCGGCCACCGCGACCGTCTTGCCGTCAGCAACAGGCTTGAAGGGCTTGTAAGAGCTGTCGCTCTTGAACACAACGACAGTAGTCGGGATCGGCGAAGTAAACTTCATCCGCGGAAAGAGACGTGAGAAGACTTCGCGAAACTGCTCGAGTCGCGTGGCTACCTTACGTACTTCTTTCTCCCCCGCATTACCGACCAGAAAGAAGTTGCTCGAGCGCACGCTCACCCATGTGTCTTTTGCATGCGCAGGATGACTGGCGGGCCAAGCCGCAAGAGAATATAGGACGATGGCGAGGACAACAGTAAATCGTTTCGTCATGGCTTATTCTGCTATGGAAGACTGGAACTGCCCGGCTAACAACACAAGCGATGGACTTGTTGTTGCCACGCTGGGAGTGAGACGGGCGGTTAAGGTCCCAGAACTATACAAAGCGGTATTTGTCGCTGTCAAATTTAGATCTATTCCGAGTACTGATATTTTCATAATCACGGTGCTCAGTCCGAATGGCGGACGACTAACAGGCCCAGAACTTCGGATGCTCTTAGCACTCAATCTTGAACTGACCACCAAGGTGAGGAAATTTGCAGGTTGGGAAGGTGGGCAAGCGCAGCGCGCCTCCGCTTCCAGCGCAGCGTCTTTCGCTAGGCTACAAAAACCGCTCAATTCTCATGCTGACTCAGTCCGGCGTAGTTTTGAAGAAAACTAAAGTTGATAACGCTGCGCTTGAGCGGGGGCGCGCTACGCTTTGCCCACCTTCCCAACCTGCAAATTACCGTGAGCCTTTTTGGTTTTTCACACAGTCACTGCGGCTCGCAACCAAAAGGCGCGCCCGATACTCTCAGAACGCGCCCTTCGGATCGAAGCCAATTGGCTATGGGTTAGTTTGGCATCAAGACAGTATCAACCACGTGAATCACACCGTTGGACTGGTAGACATTGGCGATTGAAACGGTGGAGGTACCACCTTTTTCGTCTTTGAGCATCAGATTGTTTTCGCTCATTGAGGCCCACAGGGTGCCACCGCTCACAGTTTTGAACTTTGCGGTGCCGCCATCGGCTTTGATGCGCTTGGCAATCGCCTTGGAGTCGAACTTTCCGGCCAGCACGTGATAAGTCAGGATCTTGGTCAGCATGGCCTTGTTCTCGGGCTTCACCAAAGTTTCGACAGTGCCTGCGGGCAGCTTGTCAAAGGCGGCGTTGGTCGGCGCAAAAACGGTGAATGGTCCTTTGCTTTTTAACGTCTCAACCAGCTCCGCAGCTTTCACAGCGGCCACCAGTGTCGTGTGATCTGCCGAATTCATGGCGTTGTCCACGATGTCCATGGACCTCATCATCGCCGCGCCACCGACCATCGGATTTGAGTCTTTCATCTGCCCGTTTGCGCTTTGATTTGCGAATGCTGCTACTGCGAGCAGTAGCACAAGAGATAATTTCTTCACTTCTTCCATCCTTTTTCGATAGAGATTTTTGGAACTGCAAACGATATACGGCAGCCGTCGGGTAACCGGATTGCGTTGGCTGAAAATAAATCCGGTCGGCGGGTGGCGGCTTCTTGCGAGAGCGTGGCGGCTATAAAGAGGTAGCGAGGAAAAGCTAGGTTAGTGTCTCTTAATTGACCTTACAGCTCTTTTTCGTGAGGCTTCGTATAATTCGGATCGAGTTTTTGCCCAGGGATGGCGATCGAGGAATTCGCATGAGAATCACGAAACTCAAAGCGCTTGTTATCATTGATGAAAACAGCGAACATGTTTGACTCCTGTACAGTTATTTTTGAGACGCTACACCATACTGAACTTTCGGCGCACATCGTCAACCCGTGGTGCCTACGGTTTGACGATGGATGAGTCGGCGAGACGAAAAACATACTCGACATTTAGCCATTGAGAAACGGGTTTACCCGCTTTAAGTGCGGGCCTAAACTCGATCTTGCATGCAGCATTAATTGCGTTTTCAGTCAGTCCTCCCGACAGTCCACGTACGACTCGCTCGCGATCGATCTTCCCGATCGACGATAACACGACCTTCAAAGTTACGTGTCCCTGAACTCCGATACGACGAGCATCTCTCGTGTAACCGGGTTCGGGTTTCGTAATGATCATTGCGCGCGAGTCTACCTCCCTGGAAGAAAGAGTTGATCCGGGTTGAGCTGCCTCGATGATTCTCGTCAGCGTTCCGTCATCCGTGCATCGATAGTCCTGATTCTTCTCTGCGGTCACTGGTGGGGTCGCATCCGGCGCGGAAGCAACGGGGTTGGCTTCATTGGGTTTTTCCGTGGCAGGAGGTGGAGGCAACCGATTTTTCATGCGGCGGCCTGACTGCGAATAGATGGGCAAAGTCAGAAAAAGAATCACGGTCAGAAGTGCACCGGAAAGCTCATTACTGATCGGATCCTCCCCCAGAACACCAAGTTCTAACGATCAAAATCTAGTCCAAAATGCGGCTCGAATCTACCACCCGGTCGCTACCGCTCGCGGTTCTGACAGAAGAGGCGGGCCCGACGCCCGCCTCTCAACTTGATTACAGATGCACTCGGAGACTACTCCTCCGGGCCAGTGCAGGTTGGTCCATGAAGGGCGGGAATCTTTTGACTGATCACTGGATAGTTTGGTGCTTCATCGATATTGATCTGCGTCCAGTGCGCATAGTTTTCAGGAACGTTAGTGTCGGCGAAAATTGCTTCCACGGGACACTCAGGCACACAGGCATCGCAGTCGATGCAGGTGTCGGCATTGATGTAGAGGCGATCAGGCAATTCATGAAACGCCTCAACCGGACACACAGCAGCGCAATCCGTGTACTTGCAGTCAACGCATAACTCCACTACCACATAGGTCATAGGGGAAGAAGCTCCTTTCGAGAATGGCAAATGTTTATATGTAACGCGTGGAATGTCAACAGAAAACTTTCAATGCGCGGTTTCCTAATTTCATTTTTTGTTATGCTTTTGTGTGCGGTGAAGCAGGCGCGCAATTTCTTGATGTTTGAACAATTTCGAACACCTAAGGCGATCCACAAATTCACACAAACCGATACGAAATCTTTTAGTGTCGTTTCGTGTGAGCTTGGTTCGTCGCAGTCGGGTTCTGCAGGTTGTTAAGAGCGAAACGCGGGGATTGGCTTGAACCAACTCCCCGCGTTTCTCTTCTCGCGTGTACGCCTCTCCGTGTCCCCGCGTCGTGACGCCTACTGCCAACCGCCCAGCCACAAACTGTAACTTACGCCCCGCCCGAATCTCTTCTCTTCACTGACCCAGGCCCGTTCACTGTTTGATTGATCGCAGGGTCGCCGTCATATATGACCTGAGAAGGACCAGAAACCGTAACGTTTAGCACGTCGCTGGCAAAAACTTCAACTTTCGCCACGCCTTTCGAGTTTACCTCAGCCCTGGATGCGCGCAGTTTATGAGCATCAACCGTACCGGCTCCGTTAGCATCAATGTCTAACTCTTTGGTCTCACCGGAAACCCGGATTGTAGGCGCACCATTGGAATCAATATCAAACTTGTCATTCTCGAGACGCGAGACCTCAATTGTGCCGGCGCCATTTGCCGAGATGCCGTCGATGTTTGGCACCGAGATCTTTATCTTCATCGGTGTGCGAGTAGAGTAGCTACCAACATTATTTATGCGCAGCGCTCCGTTAGTAACCTCGGTGGTGACCATCGCCAGAAGATTGTCGTCACCTTCAATTTCCAGGATTTGGGGTTGCTGGCAAACCACGTCGATCTCGAATGCTCCGTCGGTGGTAATGGACGTAAAAGGGCTCAACTCTCGCTTCTCTACTTTGCGTACACCAGAACCCGTGACGCCGTGTATCTTGTCGACATAGTGACAACCGGTGGCGAGCGAGCAAAGAATTATGATCAGTAAAACCTTCTTCATGCGTCTCCTATGGGGTGCGCGGCCGCCGGCCTTCTTCGCGCGAATATTCAAGCGTGCGGGTTGTGTTTTCGGTAACGCTGGCCGCTGGCTCAGCTAACGATAGCGGTTGAGGAGCGCGAAACTCGGCCTGCATTACGGCAGGACTGGGCAGCGCCATAGGCTCGCGCTTTGCATTTGTGAGCCGGCCCAACTGCCGGTAAAGGAAAATTTCTGAGAAAGCGCAAATAAGAAAAGTCAGGAACATAAAAAGAACGATCAGTTCTTCGTCAAATCCCCCTTCTCGCTTCAACGCAATTGGTCCCCCGAGGAGGAGCCCCATGGAGGCCAACGCCACGAGCACCATCGCGGTGACTATCGCACTAATAGCTCCGGTCTGTCTGAACTCGCTGCGTTCTTTCAGGCTGGTGCCGCAGCGATTACAGAAACTCAGTCCCGGCGCGATGGGGCTACCACAACCTGAACAGTACATAGGTAATCCTTTTATATGAAAAGACTGGCGCGCGGCGGCGGGCGCTTTATAGTTCACTAAGGTAGAACGGCAGAGCGCAAGTCTAGGTTCCCCCCAACTCGCTTTGGATTTCGGGGCCTTAGCGTCCGGGCACATACGTAAGCCAAAAATAGATCACCTGCCCAACTCCGATGAAGAAACCAATTATGGCGCCAAAGAGCTCAATCGTTTTCAAGTGCTGAGCCGCCACCGACAGCACGAGGGATTCGAGCTTTTCAATAGGGTATTCTGAAACCTTCTTGCGCACGAGGCCGCCCACATCAAAATCGGCAATGGCCGAGGGCAGACGCTCGCGGGCGGCGGCGGTGATTCGTTCAACCAGAGCCGCGCTGGCGCGCTTTACCGAGTGCTCCGAAAGATGATCTCCCAGCCGGCCGATCGGCGCAATCAGCAACCGCTCGATCTGCGCGGACATGACGGCGTTGATGGTTCGCGCCGTATCTTCGTGCGAAAGGATATCGAGCAGGCTGGTAGTAAGAAAGCTCTTGATGCGCCTTGCGGAATCAGGGTTGATTCGCTTGAGCGCTGAGTCCAGCGTTTGCGAACGCAGACTTGCGAGCGCATCTGTAACATAGGCGGAGACCGATTGCGTCAGTTCCGGGCTTTGGACCAGCTCGAGAATTCGATCCGCCACTTGGGTCTTCATCATCTCAAACTTCGCCGGTTCTAGCTGACCGATAATTTCATTCACCGGACGAGCGAGCAGACTGTCGATAGTCGAGTTCAGAAAGGCTTCGGCTTCCTGCGCGAACGCCGGACCGCGCAGATATTCCTCAATGCGTTTGGGCAGGGTCTTATTGATCAACTCATCCACTTCGCGGTGAATTCGCTCGCGCGAAATAAAAATCTTCTTGATCAGTGAGAGCTGCTGGTAATAGTCGTCGACCTCGCGTTTGATTAGGGCGCCCATCTGCTGTCGAGTGTTCTGGCTGGTAGCAATATCGGCGAGATGATGGACGATAGGCGGGACTTGCTGGTCCAGGCGCTCTTTAATGAAAGCCACGGTTTCGGGAGTGAAGGTGTCCGCGAGCGTGGCATTGCTGCGGGCGAGATCGTCCAAACGTCCCGACATGAACTCCCGCACTTTTCGTTTGAACACTTCTTCGCTCACCAAATTGTGAAAGCGTTCTTCCACAAAGCGGGAGATCTGATCGAGTGCATCATCGTTTAGAGTGGCGTCAATTCGGCGCGCCAATAGCTGGTCGATTTGTCGATCTACAAAGCCCGCCATCGCCGCGGCTGTCTCCTCGCTCTTGAGCGTCGCAGCAATATATTCAGCCAGGCGGTACTGCAAGGCGGAAATCGTGTCGAGTACTGGTGTGCGCGCGCCGGTCGGCAGCGCGTCGATGAATGATGGATAAACTGTGGCCAGCAGATCCGCAGTGTAGGCGTTAACGAAATCGTCAATCTTGCGCTGAAAAAAATCCGTTTCGAACAGGGCATTGAAAACGGTCTCCTGCGAAACCAGTTCGTTCCCGACGGCGTTGCCAATAGACTGGGCCAGCCGCTCGCGGTGCCGCGGGATCATTCCTTGGGGCCAAACCGTAATACCCAAAATCTTAACTGGCTGATAAGGATGAAAGAGCATCCAGATCGCCAGCCACGCGGCGCCATAGCCGTGAATTGTCGCAATCACGACGATGGCAATGCCGACTATTAACTTGAATGTAAAGGGATCGATGGCTAAACCTCAGTTACCGACGGTCAATCTTCGGGGGAACATCAGGATGCTAAACGAGGTAAGGGGAGGCGTCAAACAGTGTCTACTGTTACTCGTGCAGTTTGGGGCAACCAGCTCGGTTCTAGTCAACTACGGAGCCGAGGAGCGGTAGCGTCCGGGTTAAGTGTGCGCAATCTCAACATAAGATAGAACCGTTCCACTCCCGACAACAATTCAAACTTGAGGTAGTGGCTCTCCCTGCTCATACTCACCGTACACAATCGCCTCTATTAGGTCGTGCTCATTCCAAAGACGCCTCTTGCTACCATTCTTAACCCAGGGCGTGTTACCGCTTTGCCAGCAACTGACTCCTTCATTTCGCGTGTTGCATTGGCTTTGAAAGCATTCAGAACTATGTCCGGATCGCGGGTTCCCGTCACCACAGAATGAACATGGTTCGTTCTCACATTAATAGCCCACAGTCTCCACTTACGAGTCTTGCAAGTCTCACGAATGGCCATTTCGATAGCTCCTCGTCGCCTCGCGGTAAGGTTGACAGGAGGGCGTTTAAGAGCGCGTTCCTTGTATTGTCACCAGCGTCGATTTGGCGGTATTAGTGGCGAACCGTAGCGATTATGAAAGCGGTCCACGGAGCCACGTGAGTCGCCATGGAGCCAGGTACCATAGGCGCGAAAGGTAATAAGGTAACCGAGCGGAACACGATCAGTGTTGAACTCGCGGTGAGGGTGAGTCATGGTTTACCTTGTTTTGAATTTGCTTAGTTAGAGCAACCGCATTCTAAGGCTGGAGTGGGTGGGTGAACAGGTTGTTGGTGAGACCATTCTTGAGTGCAACCCGCCATTGACCCGGTCGCTACCGCTCCTCGGTTCTGTCGTAGAGCGCTAACCAAACCGCGCCATTACTCTATTGGCAGGAGCTTGCGTAGTTCGCTCATGACGCTTCCACCGGATATCCGGCGTCGATCCAGGCGCTGGTGCCGCCGGTTACGTTTAAGAGATTGGCGAAGCCGTGTTGCTGCAGGATGCTGGTCGCGGCGCTGGAGCGGTAACCGCTTCCGCAGATCACAGCGGTGAGCTTTGTCGGTTCGAGCTCCAAGACCGGGACCCGCTCTTTCAGATTGGAGAGTGGTTCAGCGATGGCCCCGGGGACATGACCGCTGGTGTACTCAGGAGGACGACGCACGTCGAGAACCTGGAAATCTGTTTGGCCGGCAATCAAATCATTCAATTGATCGACGGTGATTTGGGGCACTGCCGCCAGTTTCAGTCCAGCCTCGCGCCAGGCGTCCATGCCGCCGCTTAGGTAACCGTGCGCGCTTTCAATTCCCACGCGCGCCAGCCGCATCTGAGCCTCGTCAACCTTTTCTTCCGAATCAGTGACGATGACGATGGGACTTTGCAGGGAGATTAAAGAGGCCGCCCAAATCGCAAACTGGCCACCAAGACCAATATTGATTGAACCGGGAACATGGGCGAAGCCAAAATCCGCTGCGGAGCGAACATCAAGAACCACGTAACCTCGAGAGATCAATTCGTCGACTGCCAACGGTGAAAGAGCCGCAGGCTTTGGCAGCGCAGCCAGTGCGGCCGCACCCTCTCGGTTTATCTCCGCGTCTTCGAAAAAGTATGCCGGAGCTGTGGGCAGCTCTGATGTCATCATGCCGATGAACTCATCTTTCGACATCGGCCTGAGCGCGTAGTTATTTATTTTTTGCTCGCCTATAGTCGAAGAGGTTTGCTTCGAGATATTTCGTCCGCACATGGATCCGGCGCCGTGCGCGGGATAAACCTCAACGTCGTTTGCAAGCCTCAGTAGTTTCTGGTGCAGACTGTCGTACATCATTCCGGCCATCATCTGTGGTGTGAAGCCCTGCCCGCCCGCGAGATCGGGACGACCCACGTCGCCGATGAAGAGCGTGTCGCCGGTAAGTACTTTTCGCGGCTGGGGCGACACTTCCGTGTCGATGACGAGTACGGAGACGCTTTCCGGAGTATGGCCGGGAGTTTCGACTATTCGGAGCACTACCTTACCGATTGTGATTTCGTCGCCTTCTCTAACGGCGCGATGCGGGAAAGTCGCTCCTGCTTTTTCGCTGAACACGATCTCAGCGCCGGTGCGAGCGGCAAGCTCGCGATGGCCGCTCACGAAATCCGCGTGCAGGTGAGTTTCGATTACGTACTTGATCTTCAAGCCCTGCACTTCGGCTTCGCTGAGGTACTGATCTACGTCCCGCTGAGGGTCTACCACCACCGCCTCACCCTGCGACCCGATCAGGTACGAAGCATGCGCCAGACAAACGAGATAGAATTGTTTGAAGTACATGAGTAACTTGCGATCGCGGAGTGGTTATTTGCCTCACTTTGTCGGCGCCCGTAGAGTCCAAAGCAAGGACTCCAGGCGAGCGAGGTGGTGAAGTTGTACCCAATTTGAGGTGTTTTACGCAAGCGAAGCAGGTACACCGAAAAGCAAGAGGCAGGAGAAAGAGGGGCAGACGGCAGGACTAGCCACTCAACAGTGGAAGCGAACCCCCGATCCACGAAAACACGCGAAGACGCACGAAATGGATGTCTTAATTCGTGCTACTTCGTGTGATTTGGTGGATCGCTTTACGGTTGAAGCTAAATGGTTATAGCGGCCCGCACATTGGGCCTCTGAGAAACGAACATTTCTTTGCTATCGGAAACCGAGGGCGTTAGTGGCTTCGTGATGATGTATAGCAATGTTTCGCACACCTGACGCGTGCCCGTTCCGACAGTGTTTCCCTTCTCATCCTGCAGCACATAAATCTTGCCGTAAAAGTCCAAGGGAAACATCATAGGTATTGTGCACATGTTTTTCTCGGCAAAGGGCACTGTGTTGGCAACCTCAAGCTACGGAGGCGACCCTTAGTTCAATTTGCCCGCGTTCAGTTTTCGTCGAACGGCTCCGGCAACTCCCATTAATCCCGTTCCAAGTAGCAACATGCTGGCTGGCTCGGGCACGGGAGTAGAGTCACCAGTCGCCGCAAATCCGGTGTTCGCTTCAGGATCTAAAGGGGCTATCTGAACGGCGAAAAAAGCGGAGTTGCCGCCTGTGCTTAGTTCCGCCAGTTGATTGGCGTTAGTGAAGCCAGCCGTCCTGCTGACCGTAAAGGTCACACTGTTGAGATTGTTCGCCCTGGCAGTGGAGGTGTTAGTCCCGTCAACACCGAATTCAAAACTTCCGAAGCCATCCTGATTGCCACTGCTTCCTACGGAAAAGAAAGCCGCATTGCTAATATTGCTGATGGCGACTCCAAGGTCAGGATCGACGACGTTAAATCCAACGGCATCGCCATGTAGGACATAGCCGGCGGTGAGAACGACGTCTACTCTAATGGTGTTACCAACCAAGGTGGTAGTGATCGTGCCGAAGTTTCCGTTTCCGGCAAAGTTTGAGGTGGTTAGTGTGTACGCGTCCGCCTTAGCCACGGCGGCGGAAGCGAGAGCGATAGTGGCAAGCATCGCCGACGAAATGGCGACCTTACGCAAACTAATTAAGAGAGACATTGCTAACTCCTTATATCGACTGCAAAAATCGTACAAGGTTGCGGTCTTCATCAGATTGAGATATTGGCGAAATGTAAAATTTCCCTACCCCATTTGAAAGAGGCAATGAGACCTGTTTTCCAAAACAAAGCAGGCAGGTAAAGGGTTTTATGAGGATGAGAAGTAATCAGAGGTTTCTATAACTCGACGCTCCCGGTCTCGTTTTCATGCGGCAGGCGGTAAAACTCCCGCGCCGGCTTCAAGGGGCGCAGCATCCAGTAGGGCCGGCGCGTGCCGTCAGGCGAGTAGGTATCGGCAGGTCGCGTCATTGCCAACCATTTCCGGTAAACGTCGCGCGACTTGTTTGTATCCACCGATATGTCGCCGTACTTGTCTTCTTCTTGGGCTTTCTTCACGCGCACGGCCTGATGCCAGCAGTGCATCCCAGACACGGGATCGGGATGAACCGGAAACGTTAAATTCTGATGCACGCCCACGTCGCTCCACCAGATGCGCAGCGTGTCGGGATCGGTCGACTGGTAAGCCTCGACACCTTTCTCGCGTCGTAAACCCCATTCAGTGTTTTGATGATCTAGTTTGACGGTGGCCATCATCTGCCGCGCTCCCTGCTCATGAGTTTTCCAGCGTCCCATGTGATGACTGCAGGCGACCACCTCGGGACGGATCCCTTCGGTCACCCACGCGTGCACGACAAAGTAACCAATTTCCGTCTCAACGCGAACGAGGTCGCCCGTGCCAACTCCGATGCGCTTCGCAAAAGAAGGATGAATCCATAGTGGATTCGTATGCGCAATCTCGTTCAACCACTTCGCATTCGAGCTGCGCGTATGGATCTGCATCGCGAGCCGGAACGTGGAAATGAGAACACTCTGATCCGCGGCCATGTTTTCAGGGTGCACGTGACTGCGAATGTAAGTGGGAATCGCAACTTCCTGCCAACCCCAGTCAGCGAGTGTGCGCGAAAAGAACTCGAGCCGGCCACTGGGCGTGGGAAACCCACGTTTGAGTGTCCCATCAATATTCACCCCGACAAACCTCCGGCCTTCCGGATCAGGATCAATGGTTGGCACCGGCACAATGTTTGGCGAAACAGGTTTAGAAGTCGCCGTATAGACACGTCCAAACTGATCCTGACGCCCATCTTCGATTTCTTCCGGTGGGATCGTCTCTTCATAAAGCGCGCCGACCTTGCTGGCAATTTCGAATGCGCCGTAACGCCGCATATATTCAAGGGGCTTCAACCCCTCAGCCGCAGCTTTTTGAGGCAGTCCGGGAACGGAGTTCTCAAAAATCCACTCGTAGTATTCGTCAACACTCAGCCGCTCACCTGGATTTTTCTTCGACTCAACATACTGGCGAATTCCTAACTGCCCATCCGGATCGATTCTCCAGCTAAGCTCGAGCCAGAATTCATTCTCTTCCCAAACCTCGCCGGGATTCACTTCACGGGTGTCGCCGATTTCTTCTCCCAAACGCTCGCGTGCGGCTTTCATCACGGGTTGGCGAAAACCTAGCCATTGAGAGTCGTGAGTTTCGTAGGAGTGGATGTCGTGACGCTCAGAGCCGAGACCCATCGGCAGAATGTAATCGGCGAAGTAGGAGGTCTCATTCCAGACGGGGGTTAGAGCGACGTGACAGCCAATCAGATCTTCATCAGTGAGCGCTTCGATCCAGGAGAAG
>JACCUI010000247.1 GCA_013811945.1 Pyrinomonadaceae bacterium
AGTCTGCATTAAGCACTGAGCGGGTTTGTAGTCAGCGCATGACGCTACGCTGGAGCGGGGCGCGCTGCGCTTTGCCCACCTTCCCAACCTGCAAATCGTCTCCGCTTGAGTGGCCCATTCGATACTAATGACTTCCGTCTTGAGCGGTAAGAACGTTCCGCTCTACAGCCTTCTATTGGCTTGAGCTTTTCTTCGCTCGATGGGTCGCACTGGTGCTTCTCAAGTCGCGCAATATTCCCGCCAAAAGTTCGTTGAAGCGCACCGGATCCTCGAGCATGGGATAATGCCCAACGCCCTTCATGATCAAAGCGTCGAACTGTGGCGCATACTTGCGGTTCCCCTCCAGGTTCGTGGGATATAGATCGGAATTGATTGTCCGTATCGGTGCCTTGATCATTCGCATGGTTGGAATGGGATCGTACCGCGAGGCTGCCTTGATAATCGGCATTCCAAGCTCTGGAGCCATCGATACGGCTTGGGAGAGGACCCGCTCTTTGACGGCCGCGGGGGTGCCAGGCGCGAAGAGATACTGATTCGCGTACTGCGTGATTTGGCCCTTGTAGTCGGCTTGGATCTGGGTAACCATGGCCTCGATCTGTTCGGCGGACATCTTCTGCTCCACGTTTTGCAATGTGTCGACTGGGACAATTGCAACTACGCGCTCCGGCATCCGGCGCGCCGCCTCCAGAGCCACTGGCCCACCCATGGAACTCCCGATCAGCACGACCCGCTTCAGACCGAGTTTTGCCACCACTCTCTTAACGTCTTCGCCGTAACTCTCCATAGACCAGTCGGTCCTTCCCTTGCCCGACTTGCCATGGCCGGGCAGGTCGATGGTAACCACTCGATGATTCTTAGCGAAGAAGGCGACCTGGTTTTCCCACAGAGTCCGGTCACAACTCCAGCAGTGAATAAACACCAACCCCGGCTCGCCCTTCCCTTTAACTTCGTACTGAATAGGAACCCCGTCCGCGGCAGTCACAATAGAGGCCAGCAATAAGATCACACTTAACAACATAAGCCCTTCCTTTCGGAGAACATAAAAAGACAAAAACCTTAACGCCATCGTCGCGCTTTATGAGCCCGTAATTGAGAGGATGGCTCAGTCTGCCGCTGAAAGAGCGCCGTCCAGCAACAGGCCCTTTTCCAGATGGCGCTCGTGCGTTGCGTACGCGGCAGCATGCGGATCGTGAGTGACCATTATGATCGTTTTCTTCATTTCCCGATTGAGCGTGGCGAGGATGTTTAGTATTTCCTCGCCTGAGCGCGCATCGAGATTACCGGTTGGCTCGTCGGCGAGGAGCAGATCGGGATCAGCAACAATGGCCCGCGCAATAGCGACACGTTGTTCCTGGCCCCCCGACAATTGACGCGGTTGGTGGTGCATACGATCGGAGAGTCCGACCAACTCGAGGGCTGTGTGAACATTCTCGCGGCGCTTAGCTTTTGATAACTTGGTCAGCAGCAGCGGCAACTCAACATTCTCAAACGCCGTCAACACGGGAATAAGATTGAACGTTTGGAAGAGGTATCCCACGTGGCTATTCCGCCAAACGGCAAGCTGGCTCTCTTTTAACCTCGCCAGATCGGTTCCCAGCACGTTAACCTCACCCTCAGTACAGCGATCAATGCCGGCCAGCAGATTTAGCAGGGTGGATTTGCCCGAGCCGCTGGGCCCCATCAGCGCCAGAAACTCTCCCGGCTGGATGTCAAGATTTACATTATCGAGCGCCACCACCTCGAAGCCGTCACGGGCGAAACGCTTACTAACTCCGCTAACTTGCACTATCGGTCCAGACATAATTCTTTAAACCTTATAGTCGCAGATTACACCAAGGAATTTAGAGTTCAACCTTTAGGTTGCGGTTTCGCAGCCACAAACTAAAGTTTGAACTCTAAACTTCCGGACTCAATCTAAAGCTAGTTGCCTATTTTCACGCGATCGCCATCGTTCAACTTGTCGGCGCCAGCCGTGGCAATCGACTCGCCACCGCTCAAACCTTCCAGCACCTGAAAGAAACCCCCGGTCTCTTCACCCACGTGGATTGATCGCAACTCGACCTTGTTGCCTTTGATAACGAATACAACCTCTTTTCCATCTTTTCGAACCACTGCGTCTTTGGGGACCAATACCCGTGAAGCAGCTCTCTCCCCGGCCGGTGTGGCGTCCGCGAGAAAATTAACGCGCGCATTCATCTCAGGCCGCAACTGGTCATCCGGATTCTCGACTTTTACCTTCACTTGCACCGTAGCTTTTGCCCGATTCGCTTCCGGGGCAATCTCCGCAATAAAGCCAGAGTACTTTAGATTGGGAAAGGCCTCCGGGATTATTTCCGCGCGCTGATCCATCTTCAATCTAGCGAAGTCCGCTTGACTTATATCCAGCTCGATCTGGAGATCATTCAGATCGGCAAGAGCCACCACGGAGGTTCGAGCACCCGATTCACCAATGGCGGATGGGGTCACCATCTCACCGGTTTCCACTATTCTCTGCAGCACCGTTCCAGAAACCGGCGCTTTGATTTGGGTGTCGCCCAGTTGAGTTTGCGCATAGTCCAAGGCAGCTCTCATCTGCTGAACTTGGGCGGCCCCAGCGCGAATCTCTTCCGCACGTGGCCCAATATCGGTTATGGCGCTCGCCTGCCGGGCGGCTTCAACCAGAGCTCGCGCAGTGTCGCGTTGAGCAGTTGTTTGATCGAGTTCGGATTTAGATGCCACGCCGGCACGGTAGAGCTTATCGGTGCGCTCGTATTCAGCTTCCGCATTGGTGAGTGTGGCCTGGGCTTGCAAGACTCCTGCTCTGTCCTTCAATTTCTCTTGTGGTCGCGAACCAGCGCGCAATTGATCGAGGCGGGCTTGGGCGGCAGCAAGATTGGCTCGCGCCTGATTAACCTGCGCGCGAAACTCATTGTCTTCGAGGCGCACGAGTATCTGCCCCTGCTGGACCCGGTCGCCTTTCTCTACTCCAATCCACTTCACGCGTCCCATCACTTTCGCGCCTACAGCGATCTTGTGGTGAGCGACTACATATCCAGAGACAGACAGGACAGTGCCGGCTCGCGAGCTTCCACTGTTTTCCACTTTCACCTCGGCCGCGGAAATAGACTTCGGTGCCGAAAAGAAAAAGACGTAACCAATCGCCAATAGGGCGATGACGGCGGAGAGCGCAAGCAAAAGGAGCTTTGGTGAACGGTGTCCGGATCCAGGAGAGTCGCCCGGGCCGCGATCAATCTTCAGGCTTCTCAAGCGCTGATTGAGGTTCTCCTGGTCTTCCTGAGTTTTGGGGTTAGTAACCATCCCGATTCCTTAAAAACGTGAGTTGTTTATGGATGTCTCTTTCTCACTCTACGATGCACGAAGGGCATCGACAATTTTGAATCGTGACGCACGAATAGACGGCAGCAGCGAGCCAAGCAAGCCTATTCCCACACCGAAAATTAAGGCCATTACCATCAGGTCCGGAGTGACGCGGAAGTTAAAGGCAATCTCACTGAAAGTGGCAAAGTTGCTCGTGCCTGTCGAAACGAAGTTCAGCGGCAGCGCCAGCAGAATGCCAATTCCAACACCTAGTATAGCGATGGCCAGCGATTCCAAAACGAAAGCTACAAGAATGCTTAGACGACCGAAACCCAATACTCGAAGCGTGCCTATTTCTTTTGTGCGCCTGGCTACGGCCGCATACATCGTGTTCATGCCCGCAAATCCGGCACCGATCGCCATTATCAAGGCAAGGAAGACGGCCAGGTATTTGAGAAGACTCGAGGCATTGCCCTGCTGGTCCTCATAAAAGATTCGCTCAGCCATCGCCTTAAGATGGAGTTTCTGATCTTCAGAGATTCGCTTCGCCAGAGCCTCCAGGCTAGGCTGGTCTTTCGCGCGCAACAGGACTGAAGTGAAGGAATCACGTTTTGTAGCGGTTGCCAAAGAGTTCACATCCACCCAAATCTCCGATTCAAAAGCTTTGCCCCCTGCTTCGAAGAGACCCACGACAGTATAGTCTGTGGCCTGCACGCGAAATTTATCTCCTACGTCCAGACCTTGAAATCGCTCAGCAATGCGCCGGGAAACTATCGCCTCGCTAAGTCCGGCGTGAAACATGCGACCTGAAACCTGGTTAAAACCGGATCGCAGTTTGGTTGACATTGGTCCGATGCCCCGAATGATAACGTTCGATCCCTGACTCATTCCCTTTCGCGCTTTATAAATGAGTGTCATAGACTCCGGGGCGGCCAGTGGTTGATCACCCTCTCGCACGATACCGTCGAGGAACTTCAGATCGTTAAGGTTTTCTCGGGTCACCGAGCTGTTTAGTTCGGCAGTACTTCCTTCGCGCAGCACAATAAGATTCAGGGGTTCTCCGCTGCTCGCCAGAGTCAGATCGATGCCCTTGGCCAGGGCCATCACCATCAGGAATACGCCCACCGTGAGGCCAATCGTGACTGCGGTCGCTAACGTACTCGATTTGCGCACCGTAATATTGCGAAAATTGTATTTTAGAGGTAGCGCCATTATTCAGTGCTCCGCAGGGCTTCTGCGATGGTCATGCCAGACACACGAAACGCCGAATAGCTAACGCTGATGACGCCCACCAGCAGTGAGATCCCCAAGGCGAAGAGCAGAGTAGGCCCAGTAGGCACGAACGATTGGAAAGGGATATACAGACCAAAGTCGATTGAACTGAATAGAACCATAGCTGCTCCGATGCCGATTAGCGCGCTGAGGGTGGTAACCAGCAACGCTTCCCCGAGAAGCAGTCCGGCAATCGTCCCTCTCTGGAAACCGAGGGCCTTGAGCGTTCCCACTTCCCTGGTGCGCTCGCGCACTGTCATCGCCATGGTGTTGGCCATCACCAGCAGCAACGAAAAGGTAATCGCCCCCATAATCCCGTACATAAACTGCTTCACTCCGCCCATCATGGCTTCAAAGCTCATAGCAAACTCGCGCTCACTTTCGGTCTTGGTCGGTGCATCAGTGTTAAGAAAAATAGAATCTACCGCCTGCGCGATCCGGGGAATATCATCCGCTGAGTTTGCCAGAATGCTGAACGTCCCGACCTTGTCTTTGGCCCATTCCGGCGTTGACTCGTTCATATACTCGTGATGGAAATAGAGTGTCTTCTCGTCGCCTCCCGTGCAAATTCCTCGAACTATGAATTCCAAACTCCTGTCATAAATCGGACTTCGGAGCGTAATGCGCTGGCCCAGGCTGAAACCGTATAGCTTGACGAGCTTTTGGCCTACTACGGCTCCCTGCCTGTCGCTGATGAACGCTTGCCAATCGGCTTCAGACATCTTTAGCTCGGGGTAGTTTGTCCGTAACTTGGTCGCATCCACCGCAAAGTTTGCGAAGAAGTTTTTCTCGTCCTGGTAAATTCCTCCAAACCAGCTAAACGGCATAACGTCTTTCACGCCTGGGACCGAGGTCATTCGTTGTTGGTGGGCTGCGGGAAGATCGAAGGTCAAGGAAACTGAATGCCGGGTCCACAAGCGCAGCGGGCTGGCTTCGGCGCTGCCCCTCGAAGACTCGGTCAATATAGTTGCCAGGGTAATAATCAAGAACAGGGATACGACAATACTCGAACCCGTAAGGAGTGTGCGTCGCTTGTTACGCAGGATATTCTTCAAAATAAGTTTGGTGAACTTCATAAAAATGTCCCTCCTGCTTTGTCCTCACCAGTAACTCGAATGGCGGGTGCCCTGATCGACACTCCGCCGGGATAGTCAGTGGATTTTATTGGTACTAATTTACGATACCCGGCTCAATTGTCCAACCGACGCGCGTTATATCAATGGGATACGCAGTCTAAATCCTGAAAGTTCAAGAGTGGTAGGCACGCTATTAATGAAGAATTTACAATTCTTAACAAATGTACTCGCAGGTTACACCGAAGGGACCAGGAGCGATCAATTTTTCGGGGCCAGCAGGCACGAAAAAAAACCGATCCATGAAACTACACGAACCTGCGATGGATATTCTAATCCGAGTTTTTTGTGAGATTTCGTGGATCGTCTTACTTATTCCATTACGCTAACCACTTTTTCAGCCACCCTTCAGAAGATTCAACTTATTAACGAAGGGCCAGGGAGGGCCTTTCGACCCGCCTGGCCGATCTCCTATGGCCTCGAAACAAGTGTAGTCCCCCTTAGATCGCCGCCGTTACTGACTTCCGCAACCCTAAGTACTCCAGTCCGGCAAGCACTGCCACGCCCAAAGCTTGCGCGACGACGAATGCATAACCCAATTCAGTGGGAGCCACCCAGCCGGTCAGCAACAGGAGGAAACTATCGGCGGTCCAGAGGGCGTTTGCAATGATGACAGCCCAGACGACTGACGGCGAGAGAGTTTCGCGTGTTGCCAGGTAAACGAGAAAGGCTGCAAACGGCAGCAGGCTGATTCCCGCGTACCGCAGGAGTTCAGTTGGCAGTCCTAAATATTGGTCAAGAACGACGGAGCCGAAAGTCATCAACAACCCCGTCCCCACGCAAGTTGCGGCGTCGACAAACAGAACGCCGCGTAGCAAAGTTGAATTATTAAACATAGCCTTGAGCCTCCAGAATCACTTAGGCAATTAGCCTTCGGTCCAGTAACCGTTATCCTTGCCTGCGTTGCATGATTTCCTATGCTCAGCGACAAAACAATTACCTCCGAGGTAATGGAGCAGCTTTTTAAGTTGTGATACCGTTCGGGCCGAATGAGCAGCGTTAGCACTCAACCGGTTGGGAATTTGTTGCGGGATTGGCGCAAGCGAAGGCATTTAAGCCAGCTTGACCTTGCCTGCGAAGCTGAGATTTCTTCGAGGCATTTGAGCTTTGTCGAAACCGGGCGTTCGCTGCCGAGCCGTGAGATGGTTCTGCGTCTGGCCAAGCAACTAGAGGTGCCTTTGCGCGAGCGCAACGCCCTGCTGATGGCTGCGGGATATGCACCGGTCTTTAGAGCGCGGTCGTTCGAAGACCCGATGCTTCAAGCTGCTCGCAAAGCTGTGGATTTAGTGTTGGCGGGACATGAGCCTTATCCGGCACTCGCCGTGGACCGTCACTGGACTCTTGTTGCATCCAACCGCGCCGTTGCATTTTTGCTGACGGGAGCTGAGCCGTCATTGCTGACGGCACCGATAAATGTCCTCCGCCTTACTTTGCACCCAGGAGGCCTGGTGCAGCGGATAGTTAATCTACTCGAATGGCGTTCTCATCTCCTCGCGCGCTTGCAGCGTCAGATTGAGGCGAGCGGCGATGCGATTCTGGTAGACCTCTTGAACCAACTTAGGGCTTATCCAGTGCCGAGCGAGAATAAGCTCAAGTCCAAGCCGAGATCGACTATGCTGGAGTGGCTATTCCTTTCCAGCTTGCCACCGAAAGCGGAATTCTCTCTTTCCTCAGCACGACCACCGTTTTCGGCACGCCGGTCGACATTACTTTGTCTGAACTAGCGATGGAATCGTTTTTCCCAGCCGATGCTGCTACCTCAGATGCCTTGACTCGAAATCTTGGGTGCGGTGATTAGTCCAGCTAACTCATTAGGTTTCCTGCGGTCAACTCAACTAGCGCTGGTCAATCGTTTCTCTCATATCAAACTAACTCACCACCCAACTTCGTCGTAACTCTATCTTAGATTAAACTAGGTCTGGCCCCGGTCCCCTATCATGAAAGCCGCCCCCGAAGAGACCATTGCACACTACCGTATTATGGAACCGCTAGGCGCGGGCGGCATGGGCGCGGTTTACAAGGCCTATGATAAAAAACTTCATCGTGTCATTGCACTCAAACTCCTAAAGCCGGAACACCTCTCTCAACAAGACCGCCGTCGCCGCTTTTTTCAGGAAGCGCGCGCAGCTTCCGCCCTGAATCATCCGCACATACTCACCGTATACGAAGTTGGAGAGGAGGACGGCAAGCCTTACATAGCGATGGAGTATGTAGAAGGCGAAACGCTGCGTCAAAAGATTAGCTCCCGCGCGTTTCAAGTTAAGGAGAACCTGGAGATTGCCTTACAGATTGCCGAAGGCCTAGCCAAAGCGCACGAGGCGGGAATCATTCACCGAGATCTGAAACCCGAGAATCTAATGATTAGACGGGACGGCTACGCGAAGATCCTCGACTTCGGTCTGGCGAAACTCATCGCCCAGCGGGAGCGGGAGTTCGCAGCCGATAGCGGTCAGAAGACCCTGCTACGAGTCCAGACCGAGTCCGGAACTATGATGGGGACTGTCAACTACATGTCGCCGGAACAGTTGCTGGGCCAACGCGTAGACCGCCGCTGCGACATCTTCTCTTTCGGGGTGGTTCTCTGCGAAATGCTGACCGGCACCTGTCCCTTCGTCAACAGGAACCGGATTGACACGATGCATGCGATTCTCCACGGAGAGCCGCAAATGTTAGACGAGAACAAAGCCGAACTACCCCTCGATCTTCGACGCATTCTGGGAAAGGCCTTGGCCAAAGCGCCCAAGGATCGCTATCAAACCGTTAGTGAGCTGGCGAGGGAACTAACCGCATTCAAGCGCAATCTCGACCTTGGCAAGGTGACCCCCGCGGGGGTTAAGACCAAACTAGTCCTGGCCCGGGTCGCGTCCGCCTCGCGGGCCGACCGAATAGACTACGCCAAAGAACTCAACGAATCTCAATTCAAAGCAGTGATGACTACCGCAGGCCCGCTTTTGATTGTGGCCGGTGCGGGTACTGGAAAAACACGCACTCTGGTTTATCGCGTGGCGCGTTTGGTGGAGACAGGAGCGCGCCCGGAGTCAGTGCTGTTACTTACCTTTACTCGCCGGGCTGCGACCAGCATGCTGGCGCGTGCAGCTTCTTTAGCAGACGCTCGCTGCCAACGCGTGTCAGGCGGTACTTTTCATTCGTTGGGCCACTCAGTCTTACGAAAATTCTCCGAGCTTTCAGGTGTTGACCGCAACTTTACCGTGCTGGATCAAAGTGACACCGAAGACCTGATTGATCTGCTGCGCCGGCAGAAGAAACTAACCAAGGACCGGCATTTCCCTCGCAAACGCACCATCTGCGCCATCTTCAGCATGATGGTCAACAAAGTCAGCCCCCTGAAGCAAGTGCTTAGTCAGGATTACCCGCAGTTCGTCGACGAGCGTAAAGCCCTCGAAGAATTGTTTAAAGGTTTCGAAGAATTCAAGCGCACTCGCCACATGCTCACCTATGACGACTTGCTGGTGCGGCTCCGCGAAGCTCTCGAAGGAAGCGCGGATTTGCGCCGGCAGCTTTCAGATCAGTATCGCTACATAATGGTGGATGAATATCAGGATACCAACAAACTTCAAGCTCAGATTGTGCGACTGATGACTGCCACTCACGATAACGTCGCCGTAGTCGGCGACGAGTTTCAGTCAATCTATTCCTTTCGCGGCGCCAGCCATAAGAACATGCTGGAGTTTCCCAAACTCTTCCCTGCCGCGCAGATCATCAAACTGGAAGAGAACTTTCGGAGCACTCAACCGATTCTCGACGTGGCCAACGCAATCATTGAAGACGTCAAAGAAGGTTACTCGAAGCGATTGTTTTTCGCGCATCGAAGGGGGTGAGCAGCCGGTAGTGGTAAGCGCGCGTGACGAAAACGAGCAATCGCAGTTCGTCGCGGAGCGGATCGAAGAATTGCGCGAGCAGGGCATCCCCCTCAGTGAAATCGCCGTGTTGTTTCGTTCCAGCTCCCACTCGTTCGACCTGGAAATAGAATTGGCCAAGCACGGAATTCCGTTTCGAAAATTTGGCGGCATCAGGTTCGCTGAATCGGCCCACATCAAAGACGCGTTGGCATTCCTGCGTGTCGTGGTAAAACCTTCCGACACGCTGTCCTGGTTTCGGGCGCTCAAACTGATAGACCATATTGGTGACGCGACGGTCTATCAGATACTCGATCATCTCGATGTGGAGCGAAAAGAGTTTAGATCCACGAGAACCAAAGAGGGTCTGTTTCGAAAACTACATCGGTTCCCGGCGCGGGCAAGCTACCAGGCCCAGCTGGGAAGGCTGGCGCGTGTTTTGACCAGCGTCCTTGAAAGCAAATCGCCGGGTGAGCAACTCTCGACCGTGCTGCGGTTCTATCGGCCCTTGTTAAAAACCAAGTACGACGACGCTCCCCGGCGCGGTCGCGACCTGGAACATTTGCAAGCCATCGCTAAGCGATACAAGACCTCTTCCAGGTTGTTGGATGACGTGGCGCTCGATCCTTCAGATGCAACGCAGAGAAGTGTTGCCAGGCGGAGCAGCGGTTTCGTTACGCTTTCGACAGTGCATTCGGCGAAGGGTCTGGAGTGGGACAGTCTGTTTGTGATTTGGATGACGGACGGCTGGTTTCCCTCGTCCCGATTCCAGGACGAGTTCGATGATTTTGAGGAAGAGCGCCGGTTGCTATATGTTGCGACGACGCGGGCAAAGCGAGACCTTCACTTCGTATATCCACTAAACGTCTACCGAGGCCCGGAGAGCGACTCCCTTCCGGCGCTCTCGCGGTTTCTGGTACCAATTTCACATACGATTCTCCCGCGTGCCTCGCTGCTCGGAGTTGAATAAAGTGAGCATCCCTGATAAGCATAATTACGCTGAAAGCGTTCGCAAATTGCAGCCCAGGGTGCTTCAACCCTGGGTCTATGCACCGCCCAAATAATGCTAACGCCGTAGGTGTTTGTTAGAGTGCGCACAACATACCGACTTCGCGAACTCTTTCAGGGTTAAATGTTCTTGAGAAAACGGAGTCCCAGGGTTGAAGCAACCCTGGGCTGCAATTTGCGAAGCTTTCAGCGTAAAAACGTTATGCCTTTCAGGTATGCTCATGCTCGCTACGCTCGCCCCGATGCCTGGTTGATCTTCCCCGGGGCCCGGCTTGTCAATCAACTTAGGAGAATTCAGATGAGATACGTGATGATTGCGCTAACTCTTCTTATCCCGATTGCCGCACTCGGTCAACACATTCACACCCCAAAGGTATCGGAAGCTGCATCGTTGGCCTCAGGACTAGGCGAAGTTAATCATCCGGTGTCGACGGCCAATCCGGAGGCACAAAAGTTTTTCAATCAAGGGCAGGCCTATGTGTACGGCTTCAATCATGAGGAGGCCGTGCGTTCGTTCAAGCGGGCCGCCGAACTCGATCCACAATTGGCCATGGCCTCCTGGGGGATTGCGGTTGCGCTCGGTTCAAACTACAACCTGCAAGCCGACGCAACCCAACTAAAAGAGGCTTATACAAATCTGCAACAAGCTCTGACCCTCTCGCTGAAAAGTTCGGAACATGATCGTGCTTATATTGAAGCCCTTGTTAAGAGGTATTCCAACGACTCGCAGGCCGACCGGCAAAAACTCGCCCTTGACTACAAGAACGCAATGGGCGAGCTGGTCAAACGTTATCCTGACGACTTAAACGCAGCTACGCTTTACGCCGAAAGCATGATGAACCTGCGACCCTGGAAACTGTGGTCCTCTGACGGCAATCCGGCCGAAGGTACGGTGGAACTTGTCGCCGTTCTCGAAGAGGTGCTGCGCCGTGATCCAAACCACATCGGTGCCAATCATTACTACATTCACGCTGTAGAGGCTTCGAGAAGTCCGGAGCGAGCGTTGCCGAGCGCGGCGCGGCTCGGAAAACTTGCGCCTAAGGCCGGACACCTGGTTCATATGCCTTCTCATATTTACATACGCACGGGCGATTACCACGAGGCGGCACAGGTAAATGCCGATGCAATCGTCGCGGATCGTGAGTACATCGCATCGAGGGGTGCCCAAAACGTCTATTCGATGATGTACTACAACCACAACATCCACTTCCTGGCAGCCGCCAACGCGATGAAAGGGCGGTTTGCGGACTCAATCAAAGCCGCGCGCGACCTCGAGGCCAACGTTAAGCCCCATCTCAAGGCGATGCCGATGCTGGAAATGTTTATGCCCTACACCTCGGTGGCCCTGGTTCGGTTCAGTAAGTGGGACGAAATATTGAAGGCACCGCAGCCCGATCCCGAAACGAAGATCACGACTGCCTTCTGGCATTTCGCGCGCGGTACGGCTTTCGCGGGAATGAATAAACCGGCCGATGCCGACTTGGAGCTGAAAGCCTTTCAGTCAGTCGTCAAAACCATTCCGGCAGACGCAGGTGTTGGTAACAACAGCGCTCACGATGTTTTGAAAGTTGCGGAACAGATGCTCGCCGGCAAAATCGCCATGGCTCGCGGTGATAAACAAACCGCACTTGCGTTATTGCGGAAAGCAGTCGAAGCCGACGACAGCGTCAGTTACAACGAACCTGCTGATTGGGATTTGCCAGCACGCGAATTGCTGGGCGGCGCTTTGCTAACGAATGGCGAATATGCGGAGGCGGAGAAAGTGTTTCGAGCCGAGATCGCCAAACACCAGCGCAACGGGCGCGCTTTATTCGGTCTGGTTGAAAGCTTGAAGCGACAAGGCAAAGTCAGTTCTGCACAAATGGTCCAACGCGAATTTGATAGGGCCTGGGAAACTGCGGACACTAAACTAACCGTGGAGCATCTCTCGGGCATGAATGCGAAAGCAGGATCGGTATCGCGAAGTAGTTCGGAAGCAGCGTGGCGCTTCTCTGACATACGACTTAAGACCGGCGTGCGGCTGCATTTTGCGGAGCAAGGCGACCCGGCCGGTCAACCGATCATCATGCTGCATGGGTACACCACTCCTGGTTTTCTTACAGTCGTATCCTGCCGCTGATGGATACAAAATATCCCGTCTACGCTCTAGACCAACGCGGTCATGGTGATTCCGATCGGCCGAAAAACGGTTATAGCATCCCCACCTTTGCCGCAGATGTGTTGGGCGTTTATGGACGCCAAGAGTTTGAAGCAGGCTACGATCGTAGGTCACTCCATGGGGAGTTTCATCGCGCAGCATGTAGCCGTCCGGGCGCCTGAACGGGTCAATCGGCTGGTCCTTGTCGCTTCCGCCACCCATTCGCAATGATGTCGTCCTCGAACTTCAACAAGCGGTCAACGGGTTTACGGATCCCATTCCGCCAAAAGTTGTGCGCGAGTTTCAAGCCGGTACCGTCTTCCAACCTTCGCCTGAAGAATTCATGACACGCCTACTGAGCGAGAGTTTGAAACCGCCGGCGCGAGTATAGCGCGGAGTGATGACGGGGATGCTCGGCCCCTGATGCCAAAGCCGAACTAAACAAAATCAAAGCACCTACACTCATTCTGTGGGGCGACGAGGAGACTATCTTCCCGCGAGCCGAGCAGGAGGCTTTGAGGTCGTCGATTCCTAATGCGGCTCTGAAAGTTTATTCAAAAACAGTCACGCTCTTCATTGGGAACGACCGGAACAGTTCGCCAGGGACCTTGAGGCGTTCTTAAGCCAAAGCACCTGGCTAGCGGCTTGAACTCAGTGGGAGTATTTGAAGAACAAGCGAGGGCGAAAATATGGGCGCAAAGAACCTCGCGGAATTGAATACCTGGAGATGTTGCATTAAATCCTCGGTCGTGAGCGTTCGATGATGACCTCAAAATCCGTGTCTGCGGGAAGCGTCCCGAGGACGAGACCGGCGTCGCCCGCCAGACGAGAAGCACAGAAAGCGTCGGCCACTTCCTGCGGGGCGTGTCGAACCAGAAGTGAGCCTTGCAGGGCCAAAGCTAAAAATTCGGCAAGGGGCGCGCACGCGTTTCGAGTTGGGTCGAGTCGGCCAGTTCGCGCTCAAGTCTATCAGCGAAGCCGTCGCAGTGTTTGTTCCCGCCGCGCGCCGCGCGAATTTCTTGTAAGACCATCTCCAAAGTGACGGCGTCCTTTTTCACCGCGCGCAACATTTCAAGGCACTGCACATTGCCCGAACCCTCCCAGATCGAATTCAGTGGCGCGTCACGATAGAGGCGCGGCAATGGAGACTCCTCGACGTAACCGTTGCCGCCGAGGCATTCGAGCGCCTCGGCCACGACCGCGACAGCGCGTTTCGTGATCCAGTATTTGCCGACGGCGGTGGCGAGGCGTGCGAACCGGCGCTGCCCTTCGTCGTGCGGCGACTCGTCAAAGCCGCGCGCGAGGCGCAACGCCAGTGCCGTCGCTGCCTCCGTTTCGAGGCAAAGGTCGGCCAGCACGTTCCGCATCAACGGCTGATCCAACAACCTCTTCCCGAAAGCGTGACGGAACGTGGCGTGGTGCAGCGCCTCGGCCAGGGCGCGGCGCATGGTGGCCGCCGAGCCGAAGGCACAGTCGAGGCGTGTATGCCGCACCATCTCGATGATCGTCGGCACGCCGCGCCCCTCTTCGCCGACCATCCGCGCCCACGCGCCGCGGAACTCGACCTCGCTCGAAGCGTTGGAACGATTACCCAGCTTGTCTTTCAGCCGCTGCAGGTGGAAGCCGTTGTGCCCGCCGTCCGGCAGCAAGCGCGGCAGCAGGAAACAGGACAGACCTTTATTTGTCTGTGCGAGAGTCAAAAAAGCATCGCACATCGGCGCGGAGCAGAACCACTTGTGTCCGTTGAGTTCGTACTCTTCGCCCGCTCCGCTTTTCCCCAGCGGCACGGCGCGCGTCGTGTTGGCTTGCACGTCTGAGCCGCCTTGCCGTTCCGTTAGCGCCATTCCAAACAGGACGCCGCGTTTCTGCGAGGCAGGGACGAAGCGCGGATCGTACTCGTCGGAGAGAATGCGCGGCAGCCACTCCGCGGCCAATTCGGGCTGAAGCCGGAGCGACGGCACCACCGCGAAGGTCATCGTCAGCGGGCAACTCGCGCCCTCGTCCACCTAATGCCGCAGCATGTTCAGGGCAGCGCGGACGACGTGTGCGCCCGCACGCCGGCTCGTCCACGGCAGCGAGTGGTGCTCGTTCGCGACGCCAATTCGCATCAACTCGTGCCACGCCGGGTGAAAATCAACCTCGTCGACCCGGTGCCCGAAGCGGTCGTGCGTCCGCAGGACGGGTGGATGACGGTTCGCCAGTTCGCCCAGGCGTAAGGTCTCGGAGCGTCCCATCAGCGCGCCGAACTCGCTCACCTCCTCTTCGGCCCAGTCGCCGCCTTCGCGCCGCAGAGCTTCCCGCAGCGGCGCGTCGTGCGCGAACAAATTGTAGTCTTCCAGCGGCGGCGGTTGATTGAAGACTTCGTCGGGCTGTCGGTCGGCGAACCCGGGCTGCGACATTCGAATCTCCTCAGCTGCGAATAAAAAGAAAGCTTAATCCATCGGGCATTCGATTCCCCGCAGTAGCTCGCTTTCGGCCTCTTAGACGATCTCGAAGATGCGCGGGACGTGAAGACGACCGGCGGCATCTGTATCGGCCCAGCGAAGACGGCGCTTGAATTCTATGAATTGAGCAGGCATCTGTGTGTCACTTTTCACTCCCTAGTAAGAGCACCCTGCCGGGCGCACCAAAGAGAAGGAGAGCCTTAGTTGAAGAAGGCTCTCCCTCATTTTCAGACTTTGGGCGTCGCTCAGAAGTTAAGGCGGACGCCGAACTGGAATGTCCGCGCCGTTGCCGCCGAAGTGAATCCCAGCGGTATCGTTGGCGCGCGACCTTCAATGCCCTGCGCGGTTATTGTGGTGAGCGCCTCGCGTTCGGAGAGCGGCAGGGTGCCGACGATATTATTGATGCCCGCGAAGTTGGTGTGGTTGAGAAGATTGAAGCCTTCCGCCGTCACCTCGAAAGACCTGTTTTCGCCGAAGGGGAAGCGGCGGGCGAGCCGCGCGTCAAAACTGTAGAAGGCTTCGCCGCGTCCGCTGTTGCGCCCCACCGTGCTGGGCCGATCCGTCTGGGAGCGCCCGTCGCCGTTGGCGTCGAAGCCGAGCAGCAGATTGAACGGACGGCCCGAACCGGCGATGAAGATCGGCGAGAAAGTAAAATCACGTAAGAATTTATTACGCGACGAGCTTTGAAAAACGCCGCTGAAGACGGCGCGATGGCGCTGGTCGAAGGATGATAGCGCGCGGTCGAGGCGCAGGTTCAAAGGATTCTGCGCGGAGAAGTCCGAGTTGAAGTCAGTCACTTCGTCAATTGCTTTCGAGAAGGTGTAGTGCGCGTTAAGGCTGAAGCTGTTCGCAAAGCGACGTGTCACGGCGAGCGTCCCGGCGTGATAGAACGAGTTGGCCGAAGATTCGTATTGGTTATCCTGGAGTCGTAAGAAATTGATGAAGTCGCCGCCTGGCACGCGACGGAACGTCGGCCCTCCATTAGGATTGTTCAGATTGGGAGCTCCTGTCTGCCTGAATTGATTGAGGTCACGATTGCGCGTCAGGTGGAGGCCGCGCGTGAAGAGATAGCCGAGGTCCAACGAGAAGCCGCCGCCCAGATCGCGCTGAACTCCGAAGCTGGCTTGATAAGTGGTCGGCGTTTTGTAGTTTGGGTCTTCGCGGAAGCGCACCTCAAGCGGAGCGCCCGGTCTGGGTACGACGCCAAGCGTGGCGAGGTCAGCCACCGTCGCGGTCCGCGTGAAGCCGTTCGTGAGCGCGAGAAATCTTTGATAGACGGCGAACGAAGAGGGCAGCCCCAACGCGGCGGAGGTGGCGGTCGCCAGCACGATATTGATGTTGCTCGGATCGCCGCGCGCGCTCAGTTCGGTGGTCACGTTGGCGACGACGTTGATGACATAGCCGGAGAAAATCCCCGCGCCGCCGCGAATCACGGTCTTGCCGTCCGAGAACGGGTCCCACGAGAAACCGACACGCGGTTGGAAATCATTCTTATCAGTGGGAATAAAAAACGGTTCGTCGTTGATCGAGTAGCGCAGGCCGTAACTGAAGGTCAGGTTCTGCCGCGCCTTCCATGTGTCCTGTCCGTAGAAGCCGGTGCGGACGGCGTAGGAGTCAGCGGATGTTTCGCCGAAGCCTTGCTGGTAGACGATGGGCAAATTGAGATTGAACGCCTGTAGCGAGTTGATGGGCGTGCTCAAAGCAGGAAGCAGCGCAGGATTGTTCGCGGTCAGGAACGCGGTCAACTGCGCCAGCACTGGCGGGCCAAGAGCAGGGTTCAGCGCAATGATGTTGCCGAGCGGAATGTTCGGGCCGAAGTTAAAGCGTCCGCCGAAAAAGGTCTGGTTGTTGGTGGAAACATCCTGCACGAGCACCGAGCCGCCAAACTTCAAGGTGTGATTACCTACGACATGCGTCACGTTGTCATAAAAATCGTAGTGCCTCTCAATGGTCTTCGACGGCAGGAAGATGTCGCGCCCGAAATTGCCGAAGCCCTCGATGTTGAACTCCGGGCCGATTGCGTCGTTCGGGATGACGGTCAGACGGTGGTAGAGATACTGCGCCTTAAACTCGTTGACCGTGCTGGCACTGAATTGATACGTGTGTGAGATGATCCCGCTGCCGCTGAAGATGTCGAGGGTACGACCGCGCGAGACGGCGGTGAGCGCTCCCGCCGCCTGATTCTCCGAGAGCTGGTCGTTCAGGCTGAGGCGCGCGTAGGCGTTGTTGCGGTTGCTGAAAGAGTGGTCAACTCGCGCGGAAAACAGCGTCTGCTTCTCTTCAAACGGAAACTGCCCGCTGGAACTGTTGAAGAGGTTGACAGTGCGCGGGTAGCTGGCGGCTGTAGTTGTCAAAGCGGCGCGCAATCCGGCGGCGGCAGCGGCAAACGGCGTCCCGGCTTGCAGGAAATTAAATAGCGAGTTTTGCGAGGCGGTGAGCTGAAAGATCGAAGGATCGTTAAGCAGGTTGACGAACGTCGTCTGATTCTGGCTGAACCGGTCGAGCGCCAGGAAGCCGAACGTCCTATCGCGCTTGATGGGGAAGCCGAAGGAGCCGCCGTACTGCTGGCGGCTGAACGGCGACTGGCCACTGGGCGCGAAGTCGAAGGCATTGCGCGCGTCGAACTTGTCGTCGCGGAAGAGGCCGAAGACGCTGCCCGAAATGCGGTTCGTCCCCGTCTTCGAGACAATGTTGACGATTCCGCCCGAAGACGTGCCGAACTCGGCCGTGTAGCTGTTGCGGTTGACCTCAAACTCCTGCACGGCCTCCTGCCCGATGGCCTGAATCACGCCGCCCGCCGCGTCAATCGTCTCCGCTCCGTCCACCGCCACATAGTTGCCGCGCCCGTTGTTGCCGCCGAAGGAGAGGCCGGATTGTGGAGTTTGCGCGACGCGAAAGTCAGAAGAATCGGCGAGGTTGTCGGAGTCGTTGACGCCGGGGGTCAAAAGCGCGTAATCGAGATAATTGCGGCGGCTAATCGGCAGGTTGGTGATCTGCTTGGCGTCAATCACCGAAGATTGCTGGGTGCGTCCGGTGTCTATCACCTCTGTGCCCGCCACGACATCAATGCTGGCTGCGACGCCCGCCGCCATCAGTTGCACCGGGAGGTTAGACTGCTGTCCGACGTTGAGAGTCACGTGCGTCGTGCTCGTTCCGAAATTGGCGGTCGCGGCTTCAACCTTTAATTCGTAATCGCTCGGCGGCACGGCGAGAAACACGTACTGGCCTGTGGCGTCCGTGGTGGCGGTTCGGCTTGTACCTTTGTCCACGTCAGTGAGGGTGACGGTGGCGCCGGGAACTAAACCTCCATTCAGATCAGTAACCTGTCCCCGCAGCTCCGCCGTCGAGCTTGAGGCTTGAGAAAAAACAGGCACAGCTCCGGCGCTAAGCACTAAGGCAAACAACAAAGAAATCCTGGTTAACCTTCTCATCGAAAGATCTCCTTTTAGGGGGCGGGATCATGGAGGCAGCGCTCCGAGATTCCTGCATGCAACTGTGCCAGCGCTCAATATTGCAGCGACGTACTATCCGAAAGTTAAGCCCGGTTTATCAACTTCTGGATAGAAGAAAATTGAAACAAAGCCCACTGTCGAATAATGATGGCGCCGAACGGTCGAAAAGTGTCGGAAAAGTCCTAGAAAAGTACTATTAGGCTAGAAAAATGTCAAGCTTATTTAGGTTTGGAAATGCTAGGCGGTTTGGCGTCCGTCTTCGTCGTAGTGATGCTCGAGCGCGACATAATTGTGGTGGCAGTGACTGTGAGTTCAGGTTTGAATGGCTCACGATGATTGAACTCTTATTGAAGACCTTCAACAGACGCGGCATCATGATCTCGCCGTTTCTCATCGCGGAGCTTTGCGCCCACTTCAAGTCTTTCCAGTGCGCCGCGAATTCCGGCGTCCCTTCACCGAAGTATGCTAAATCGGGGGGCGGCAGTTCGTTCAGACGCCGGGCAGTAGCCCGACTGTTAAGGAGAGCTCCTCAAGACGCCCCAGACACGCAGACAGCTCGAACAACCACCTCACCATTCACCCAATTTTGATGAGCCCTCCTTAACAGTCGGGCTACTGCCCCGGCGCGGACAGCACTCACAGCGGCAATCTCAAACGCGCTTCGCAACCTCGCAAGTCCCGACGATTTTCGAGAGTTAGCGTGCCGCCATGCGCTTCGGCAATCTGCCGCGAGAGGACCAGGCCGATGCCTGAGCCTTCCACTTTCGTAGTAAAGAACGGCACAAAAAGGTTCGCCGTGTTGGCGAGGCCCAGTCCTTCGTCAGTGACCCAAACATCGAGTTTACCGTTGGTTTGGGTCCAGCCGGATTTTACTGCTCCGCCAGTTTCGAGCGAAGCATCCACAGCATTCCGCACCAGGTTGATTAGCAACTGTTCCAACTGCGCGCTGTCACCTTGCACCATTATCTCAGGCCCGGCAACCACGCTAACCGGCAGCCTGGTCTCCAGGCTGGCGACGCGCCGGACCAACTCTCCCACACTTAGTGGTTCGAAGCGGGGCTGCGGCAAGCGCGCCAGTTTTGAATACGACTCGACAAAACGCGCCAGGGACGAGGCGCGCGACGAAATGACGTCTAACCCACGCTGCATGTCTTCGCGATAATCAGCGGGCTCAGGTTGGCGGTCGAGCAGATCGGCAAGACTACCGGCCACCGACTTGATGGGCGCCAATGAGTTGTTCAACTCATGGCCCAACACGCGCAAGAGTCTTTGCCAGGCAGTGCGCTCTTCCTCACGCAGCGTTTGACTGAGGTCGGTTAATACCAGCAACTGATGCGACACACCACGCTCGCGGAAGGTGCTGCGGCGAATGTCCCAACGACCGACACCGCCAGGAAAAATCATCTGCATCGTCTGCGGACCGTCAAACTCGCGCTCCAGACAAGCCTCCAATCCAAGTTCGCTGCTGGTCCGCCCCAGCAGCCGCGGCGCCGGCTGTGACAGCAACCGCTCACCGGCTCGATTGACCAGACGCAGACGCCGATCACCGTCAAAGGCGAAAACCGCCACATCGATCTCGGACATCACCGTGCGCAGCAGCGCCGTCGCTTCGAGGGCCCCCAGTCGTTGGTCGCGCAATGTCTGTCCTAATTCATTCACCTCGATCATCACCTCGCCCAGCGCGTCACCACTTCCCGCGCGCCTTCCACGGATAGAAAAATCGCCTTCGCGAATTGCTGCAAGAATGTTGGACAGGGTTTGCAGCGGTCGAATGATGCGTTGCTTTAGGTTGATTGCGATACCCAGCCACAGGAGCACGAGCAGGAGATCGACAGTCCACTGAGTGCGGCCAGAATAACCGTCAAGCCACAGCAGCAACGCACATAAGGACACCGCGGGAAGGCCAGCCAAGACTGCCAGGATCGTAATCCGGCCCTCGAATCTCAGACGTCCGCCGCTTTTGAGCCCCGGGTCAAGAGTAGTGATTATCGACGTATGTTTAGGTGGTTCTGGATGGGCGCTCACATCGTTATGATAACCCATACTTCTGCAAGCGGCGGTAGAGAGCGCTACGGCTCAAGCCCAGGGCTTCGGCGGCCCGATTAGCGTTTCCTTCGAAACGTGCAAGAGCTTTTTCAATCAGCAGGCGCTCCGCTTCTTCGAGGCTCATCTCTTCCAAACGCGCTGAGACACTGGCGTCTCGTGAGGTTTGTAGGGCCAGGTCAAAAGCCGTCACCGTCATGCCCGGGGTCATCAACACAGCCCGCTCAATAACGTGATCCAATTCTCGGACATTCCCCGGCCACGCGTGTTGGCGTAAAGCTTCGACTGCTTCACGGCTGAAGCCCTCAACCGGTCGCCGGTAATGCTCACGATGCTGCCGTAGGAAATGTTCGGCGAGCGGCGGAATGTCGTCGAGTCGTTCACGGAGCGGCGGCAGATGAACTTCGACCGTGTTCAAGCGAAACAACAGGTCTTGACGAAACCTGCCCTTGGCGACGTCGACATTGAGATCAGAATTCGTAGCCGAGAGCACCCGCACGTCCACCTTTTGCGTTTTCGAAGAGCCGACTCGTTCAAACTCGCCGGTCTCCAGCACCCGCAACAGTTTCGGTTGCAGGTTGAGTGGGACGTTGGCGATCTCGTCGAGAAACAACGTGCCGCCATCGGCCAGTTCGAACCGCCCCACGCGATCCGTCTTGGCGTCGGTAAACGCGCCACGCACGTGCCCGAAGAGCTCGCTTTCGAAAACACCTTCGGCAAGCGCTCCGGCATTCAGAGAGACAAGGGGCTTTCGGGAGCGGGCAGAGTTAGCTTGCAGCGCTCGCGCGACCACCTCTTTGCCCGTACCGTTTTCGCCGGTGATCAAAACGTTGGCGTCGGCCGGGCCAATACGCTCGACCAGCTTGAGCACCTCTTTCATCGCCGGAGATTCCGCAATTATTTTTGGTTGCTCGGCAGTGGTACCGGCGGCCGTGTCGCGCAGCGCCAGGTTCTCCGCCTCCAGTCGCTGG
This sequence comes from Pyrinomonadaceae bacterium, assembly GCA_013811945.1. GTDB lineage: Bacteria > Acidobacteriota > Blastocatellia > Pyrinomonadales > Pyrinomonadaceae > PSRF01. The sequence continues at coordinate 21,615 of JACCUI010000247.1, forward strand.
CCCCGCCGAAGGGCTTGCGCCAGTTCAACCTGAGTACGCAATACCGCTAACAATCGCGCGTTGTCCCAGGGCTTTTGAATGAAGTCGCGCGCACCGCGGCGCATTGCCTCGACTGCCAGATCCACATTCCCCCACGCGGTCATCACGACGATTGGGATAGTGGGATCGTGTGACTGAATTCTGCTCAGCAGCTCTAGTCCCTCGCTGCCGGAGGTGGTGTCGCGCGCGTAGTTCAGATCAATCAGGACGACGTCCAGTTCCTGCGAATCTATGGCCTTGAGCACGGCGGCGGGAGACGAGGCAGTTTGAATCTCGAAGCGCTCGCCTTTCAACAGCAGACGCAGCGCGGCAAGCACATCAGGTTGATCGTCAGCAATTAGAATTCTAGGCATCGGCCTATAGACTTTGTACTTTGTGCTTTGTGCTTTGTGCTGTGCTTATTCTTATACCACGCGGCAGCTGGTGAATCCTGGCTACCCATCACTCGCGGCTTGAGTGAATCGCTACTCAGAACCCACCCGCTACCCGCGTGGTATAAGAACAAAGCACAAAGTACAAAGCACAAGCACAAAGTCTGAGAAGCGATCGACAATTGGCAGTCGCAAATCACGAATCTCTTTATTCATAACGGAGCGCAATCAACGGATCGACCTTGGTCGCGCGTCGTGCTGGGAGATAGCAGGCCAGGAACGCGACTACGATCAGCACCAAAGAGACAGTTGCAAACGTACGGACATCGGTGGGTGTGACTCCGAACAGCATCGACGTCATCAGCCGGGTCAGCGCAAAGGCCCCTGCCAGTCCAGCGGCAGTGCCAATCAGAGTGAGCGTCATGCCATTTCTGACAATGAGCTTGAGGACGTCACTGGCCTGCGCGCCCAGGGCCATGCGAATCCCAATTTCCTGTGTCCTTTGCGTAACGGCATACGACATGACGCCGTAAATTCCAACCGCCGCCAGCACCAACGCCAGGCCGGCAAATATCGCCAGTAGCAGCATATTAAAACGTCGCGCGGCGAATGAAGCAGCCGCGACCTCATGCATAGTTTGCACTTTAGTTAGCGGAAGCTGGGAATCGACTCTCCAGATCTGCTCCTTAACAGCTTGCGTCATACCTGAAGGGTCAGACTGGGTGCGAGCGACCAGGGTCATCCACCGCTTCCACGGCGCCGCTTGTGGATAGGGTGATAGAGTCCTGGTAGCTCCGGCAGATCGAGGCCGAAGTGTTTGACGTCACCCACAACGCCGACAATCGTGATCCAGTGTACTTCCGGGTCGCGTGCCCAGCGAATACGTTTGCCGAGCGGATCTTCGCCAGGAAAATACTGGTGCACCAGTGCCTCGTTGGCGATCCCCACCAACGGCGCTTTGTCAGCGAAATCCTGAGGCCCGAAGTCTCGTCCCGCCCGCAGCGGAATCTGCATCGTGCGAAAGTAGTCACCCAACACGCTGCGCGTTTCCAGACTCGGTTCATCACCGGACGCAATTGGCGGACGACCGTCGATCAGGAAATTATGATCCAGGGAGTCGCCGCTAAGCGGCAATTCGCTAACCATTGCCGCCCGTACCCCCGGCAACGAATTAATTCCTTCTAAAACCCGTTTACGAAACTGAGTCTGTTTAACAATTTCCTGGTAGCGCGCTTCAGGCAATTCAACTCTCATCGTCAGGAGCCGATCGGGATTGAAACCGGTTTCGATCGAGCGCAACTGCCAAAACGTCTTTATCAACAAGCCGGCAGCGACGAGTAGGATCAGCGCGACCGCCAGTTGGACGACGACAAAAGTGCTGCGCAGACGTTGTCTCGCCCCGCCGGTGGTAGCGTTGCGCCCACCTTCCTTGAGAGCTTCATTGACGCCGCGCGAGGCTGCCCAGGCTGGTAGCAAGCCGAAGATCACACCTGTGAGTAGCGATATTCCGAAGGTGAAGCCCAGAACTCGCCCATCCACTCCGATCTCCTGCAGGCGAGGTAAGTTTTCCGGCTTCAGCGCTACCAACAGACTTGTTCCCCAGACTGCGAGCAAGACTGCCACTGCGCCGCCGGCAACCGCGACCAATACGCTCTCCGTCAACAACTGTCTAATCAATCGCCAGCGTCCAGCGCCGAGCGCTGCGCGAATAGTGAACTCGCGCTCACGCTCAGCGGCGCGCGCCAGCAGCAGGTTGGCGAAGTTGGCACAAGCGATTAGCAGCACCAGACTCACCGCTGCAAACAAAACCAGGAGGGGGGTGCGAGACTGGCCCACGATGCGCTCGTGCAATGGAATCAGGACCGTGCTGCGGTTCTTATTGTCTGCCGGATACTGATTGGCAAGATTCTGATCAATTACCTGCATCTCAGAGCGCGCTTGTTCAACGCTCACTCCAGACGCCAGGCGGCCGAAGGTGCGAAGGAAATGCACGCCACGAAAATTAGCAGCAATGGGATTGGCCACGCGGACGGGAACCCAGGCCTCGGTGTTGTCCCGCGGACTGTCGAATCCCGCGGGCATGACTCCTATGATCGTATAAACATTGCCGCTGAGGGGCATCGTCTTGCCGATAATCTGTTGGTCACCGCCAAACTCCCGTTGCCATAATTCGTGGCTTAGCATGACGACGCGTGGGCCCCCTGTTTTGTCGTCGTCCGCAGTGATGAAGCGTCCCCGCTCTGGCTGCACACCGAGCATTTGAAAAAACCCACCGGTAACCATGCCTATCTGAAATTGCACGGGCTCGCCGCCGGCAGTGTAATCAAGTGGCTGCGCCACAAGACCGCCGAACTTAACGAAGGCGCGACTCTGCGCTTCGATATCCGCGAGGTCCGGAGCAGATTGATTGGAACGAAGGGTCATCAAGCGATCTGGCTCAAGATAGGGCAATGGAAGCAGCAAGACCGCATTGATCACGCTGAAAATTGCGCTATTCACGCCGATGCCCAAAGCGAGCGTGATGATAGCGACTGCCGTAAAGCCCGGCCGCTTCAGCAAACTACGGACGCCATAGCGAATGTCCTTGATTAGTGTTTCCATGGGATTGTCTCACTTTCTCAGTTGACAATCGGCTGCCAGAGCGGCGGTGGCCCATGCAATTAGCGAGCGTGAAAACTTTCTCGAGTTTTCCATGAAACGGTTAATACCAACCGCCACGTGGTCGGTTACTCAACTTAGCTAAGCGCCTCACTTACAGAACCGGGAGCGATAGCGACCGCACTCAACTTCCACGAGCATTCCGCTGCGGATTAGAACAAACTCAGCATGTCGTTACGCTCACAAAATTTCTATTCTCGCGTTCTCTTCTCAAAGGAGATCTACCGGGCCGTTCAGTGATCATGGCGCTGGTTGAGTGCGGTCGCTACCGCTCCCGGTTCTGTATTCCCCAGTTGAGAGACACTGGTTTACTGTTCCTTCTTTTTCAATCCGCAATTCGAAATCCGAAATTCCCATTGCCCTCATTCATACCTGAGCGCCACCAACGGATCGACCTTCGCGGCTCGTCGCGCGGGGACGTAACAAGCTACGAGCGTGATCAGAAATAGGCCAATCGCTACCACCGCAAAGGTGGTCTTGTCCGTTGCGGTTGTCTCGAACAAGAGAGTGACGATCAATCGAGTCAGCCCGAACGAGGCAATCAGGCCTGCGCCCACTCCGAGCACGGCCAGAATGACTCCCTGCCTCACTACGAGCTTAAGCACATCGCGTTCTTGCGCACCGAGGGCCATGCGCACGCCGATCTCGTGAGTGCGCTGCAGCACGGAATAAGACATGACGCCGTAAATCCCCACCGCCGCCATCACCAGGGCGACAAATGCAAAGATCGTCAGCAGCGTTGTGTTGAAACGCGATCGCGCCAGAGACTTAGCGAGTAAACCTTCCATCGTGCTCAACTCACCGACCGGCTGATCCGGATCGAGGTTGCGAATTATGGACCGGGCGGCCGGCACAACGTTCGTTGCCTCGCCACGCACGCGCATCACGATTGTCATCGAGGAATATGTCAGCTCCGGATGCGGCCAGTAGGCCATTGGCTCGACTTCCAAATCCAGGCCCATATGTTTGTGGTCGCCTACGATGCCGACAATCTCGGTGGGAACGTTTGCGTCTTTCATATTGATCGTCACTCGCTTGCCGAGTGGATCCTCACCTGGCAGATGCTTCCGCATGAACGCCTCGTTTACGAGGACCACGTGGCGCTCTTCGGTAGCCTCTTGCGCCGTAAAGAGACGGCCTCGCTTCAGAGGGATCTGCATTACCTGGAAATAATTTGCATCAGTCACGCAGACCCCCGTAGTCAACTTCTGACCTGGAGGCAGCTTTGGCCGGCCCTCAATCTCCATCGACGTGCCGGAATATTGCCCGGCAAACGGAAGCGTGTTGATTGCCCCCGCGGCTTCCACTCCAGGCAGCGTCTGCACTTGCTGCACAGCTTGCTGGAAGAAACCAATGATCTTGCCATCGGAGTCGTACTTTCTCGTTGGCAAACTCACCCGCATCGTCACCAATTCCTTTGAATTGAATCCGGGATCTACTGATTGCAGTCGATTCAGGCTTTTCACGAGCAGGCCAGCGCCAACAAGGAGCACCAGGGCCAATGCCACCTGGGTAACAACAAAGAGGTTTCGAAACCGATGACTTCGCGCGCTGCCTCCAATATTCTTTCCGCCTTCCTTGAGCGAATCTTGCAGATCAAAGCGCGTAGCTTCCAGAGCTGGTACCAGCCCGAAAACAATGCCGGTAAGCAGCGACACGCCGAAGGTAAAGGCCAGCACGGGCAGGTTGACGCGTACATCACGAAGATCCATCAGCGCAGGGGGGCTAAGAGCGATGAGCGCTTTCGTTCCCCACCAGGCCAACAAGAGACCAAGAGCGCCGCCCACCGCCGACAGCAGCACGCTCTCAGTAAGCAGTTGCCGCGCGATACGCCAACGACTGGCGCCGAGCCCGGCTCGCAAGGCAATCTCTTTTTTCCGAGCGGAGGCGCGGGCCAACAGCAGGTTTGCTACGTTGGCGCACGCAATCAGCAACACAAAGCCAACCGCCCCCAGCAGAATTAGTAGCGGCCGTCTGATGTCGCCGGTAAATTGCGTGCGGAGGGGAACGACATTCACACCCCATAGAGTATTGAACTCGGGATACTGTTTTTCGAGTCTGGCTCCAATCAGGTTCATTTCCTGCTGCGCCTGTGCGGGCGTAACACCAGGCCGCAGTCTCGCCACCGCGGATGCGAACCGCCCCCGGCGCTGGCGCAATTCATTTGAGGCCTCCCAGGGTGACCAAATCTCGGCGGACTTGCGAGTCATGGAGCCCTTGGGGACGTGCCAGCTAAAGTCCGCCGGCAAGACACCGATGATTGTGTTCTGCCGATTGTTAAGAGTGACTTGGCGACCGATTACGCTGGGGTCTCCGCCAAAGCGGCGCTGCCACAGTCCGTGGCTGATTACGACGACGTTCGGTTGCCCGGGTTTACCCTCATCCGGCGCGAACGTCCGGCCTTGAATAGCACTCACACCCAGGAGTGGAAAAAGATTGGTAGTGACGATCTGTCCTGGCACTTCTTCGGGCTCACCATCGCCCGTGAGATTTGTAGTGAGATCAAAGAACGCAGCCATGTCGGCGAAGACGTTGTTCTGGTCCTTCCAGTCGAAGAAGTTACCCAAATTGATTACATTCTGATCGGTCTTACCGCCCTGCTTCTTCTCCCACACGATGGCCAGTCTGTCGGCGTCTGCGTAGGGCAAGGAGCGCAGCAACACCGCGTTGACCACGCTAAAAATCGCGCTGTTTGCTCCTATCCCCAGCGTCAAAGCAACGATCGCGACTAACGTCACTGTCGGGTTCTTTAACAACATTCGCGCTCCGAAGCGCAGGTCCTGCAATAGGGTTTGCATGTAGTTTTGCTCCTTCGACTGCCAACCTTTAGCATTGCCGATTTCCGACTGCCAATTGCCGATTCTCTACATTGCCAATTGCCGATTGCCAATTGCCAATTGGTCCTTAGGGATCGTTTTGCTGAATTGCTGATCTTCAACCGCCGACGTAACACAGAAACCTTCGGACGCGCTCCAGTTGCCTCCTGCCGACTAGTGTGGAGTCTCTCAAGTTCTAGCCACAAATCATGCCCTAGCCGCAGAGCGGCTAAATGGTTATAGCTTATGTTGCCGGAGAGAGGTCTTAGCTCCGTAGGAGCGCAACGTGCCTCTCACTAAGCCAAATATTTCGCTCCTCCGGAGCTTCGAAGTTCTTTGCGATCCTGGTTCTATAAACATTTGGTCCCTCCGGGACTAAAGACCGGCGACCAAAAGATAGACAGAGTATTAGTTGCGAGAAGTCTAGAGACACCACACTAGCTCGCCTAGCAATTAGATTGCTGAGTGTTGACTGCATTATTGCCCACATTCAATCGCCCATTTAAGGGGCGCTCCTTCGCGGTCACTCCAATCGGCAATTGGCAATCGGAAATCGGCAATGCCTTCATTCGTAACGAAGCGCTATCAACGGATCCACTTTAGTCGCTCGACGCGCGGGCAAGTAACAGGCTATTAAGGCAGTAACAAGTAAGCAGAGAGATACGCTTACGAAGGTAAACCCGTCGGTTGGGTTGACACCAAATAGCAAAGTTGTAATCAACCGCGTCAACGCAAAAGCGCCAAGCAACCCCGCTCCGATACCAATCAAAGCGAGGACCATTCCACTTCTTAAAACAAGTTTCAGGACGTCGCTCATCTGCGCGCCCAGAGCCATGCGAATGCCAATCTCCTGTGTGCGCTGAGTAACGTAATAAGCAGTGACGCCGTAGATGCCAATCATTGCCAGAAGCAGTGCGATGGCAGCGAACGCGCTTAACAGCAGCATTGGCGTGCGTCGGGGCGCGACCGAAGTGGCCAGCACGTCATTCATCGTCCTGACGTTAAAAACTGGTATTCCTTTATCCAGCGAACGCATCTCGTTTCGCATCGCCGCAGCAATGTTTGTTGGGTCACCGTTAGTGCGTATTACGAGTGACATGCCGGTCCAACCCGAGTCCTGAGCATAGGGCACATACATCTGCTGGCCTGGGTCGGCGTCCAGTGACTGCTTTGTATCGCCCACCACGCCTACGATCTCACGTGGAGATTCTTCGTCGCGCCAGATCGTGATGCGCCTGCCGATAGGGCTTTCACCAGGCCAAAGATGACGCGCCATCGTCTCGTTAACGATGAGCACTTTCGCCGTTTTTTCAGTGTCCTGAGCGGTGAAAGCTCTCCCACTTACTACTGGAATTTGCAGAGTGTGAAAGTAGTCGGGGGTCGCCACCAGATAAGCGGCCCCGTCGGCTTCTTCCGGAGAGGCCGGGCGGCCTTCTCGGATATAACCGCGCCCAACACTAAAAGTGTCGCCGCCGAGGGGCAGGCTGAGCACAGCGCCGGCGGACTGCACCCCGGGCAGCAGACTCAGGCGTTCTACCGCCTGATGAAGCAACTGAACACGAGGCTCACCTTGCGGGTACTTCGCGAATGGAAGCGAAACCCGCACCGTGAGGACCTGGTCTGGATTGAATCCGGCGCTAACGTCGCGCAGGCGTATGAAGCTTTTGATAAGCAATCCCGCGCCCACCAACAGCATGAAAGAGAGCGCGATCTCGGAGACCATCAGCAAACTGCGAAGCCGGTTGCGATGTCCACTGGCACCGCTGCGCAGGCCTTCTTTCAATCCCTCGTTCAGATCAGGACGCGAGACCTGGAGGGCGGGCGCCAGACCGAACACAAGACCGGTGATCACAGTCAGTGCGAGCGTGAACGCAAGTACGCGTGTGTCGGGAGCGATTTCATCGAACCGCGGCGTGTTGGGTGGACTTAAGGCAATCAGTAACTTCGTCAGCCATATGCTCAGCCATAAACCAATCGCGCCGCCGACGATTGAGAGCAGCACGCTTTCGGTTAGTAGCTGCCGAACTATGCGCCACCGGCTCGCCCCCAGGGCCGTGCGTACTGCAATCTCTTTTTGCCGTGCGGTGGCTCGCGCGAGCAGTAGGTTCGCAACATTCGCGCAGGCGATCAGGAGGACGAATGCAACGGCGCCCAACAACACGAGCAGAGGGGAACGCATCTCGCCGACCAATCGTTCTCGAAGGTTCGTCAGCCTGACATTCCAGCCGCTATTCGTCTCGTTATAAGCCTGCGCCAGCCGCAGGTTGATAGTATCCATTTCCGCCTGTGCTTGGGGTAGCGACACGCCCTGCTTGAGACGAGTGACCACGCTAAGGTACCGGTTGTCACGCCGCTCAGCAGCGGCGTCGATCGGAAAGGGTACCCACAGTTCTGATTGGGCGGGGTAGTCGAAGCCGGGAGGCATGACGCCGACTACGATGGTGTGCTTGCCGCCCAACAACAACGTGGTCCCCACCACATTTTGATCGGCTCCAAAGCGGCGCTGCCATAAGCCATGGCTGAGCACGACGACTGGCTCCCGGCCTTTTTGCGAGTCATCGGGTCCAAGCGCGCGTCCCTTCATGGCGTTGGTGCGGAAGAGGGGAAAGAAGTCCGCGCTGACTCCCGTGCCGCGCACACGCTCCGTCTCATCGCCGCTAACGATCAGAGAACCGCCGGCGACAAATCCGGCCATGCGCTCGAACACCTGATTCTGATTTTTCCAGTCTGCGAAATCAGGCACGGACATGTTGCTCTCCGTGATACCTTTAGCCGGGTTGATACCATCGAACGAAACAATCTGCTCCGATTCGGGAAAGCGCAGCGGGCGCAACAAGACAGCGTTAACGGCGCTGAACATCGCGCTATTGGCTCCGATTCCCAAAGCGAGGGTGAGCAGCGCGACCGCCGTAAAGCCTGGCCGCTTCAACAGGCTGCGCACGCCGTAGCGAATGTCTTTGAATAGTGTTTCCATGATCACCTCGTTGGATTTTTGATTGCTGATTTTTAATTTTGATTGCCGGCTTTTCGACTCCACCTTCTTCTTCTTGGCTACTCAGAGTCCTTCTCCGATCTCAGGTCCTATTTCAGATCTCAGATCTGAGATCTCAGATTTCAGATATCTGAGTCGCCAACCGGCAATCGGCACTCTGCGTTCCGGAATCGGCACTGAGGAGTAACCACTCAGCAATCGGCACCTAGAAATCGGCAATTGCAAATCAAAAATCAAAATCGCATCATTCATATGTCAAGGCCACCATCGGGTCTACCTTTGAAGCCCGACGCGCCGGCAGGTAGCATGCGATCAGCGCCACCGTTGTGAGCAACACCGCTATAGCCGCGTAAGTTAGCGGATCCGCCGTGCTAACCCCGTAGAGCAAGCTCGCCATCATCCGCGTTAGGGCGAATGCCACACCCAGCCCGATCGCAACGCCCAACAATGTCAATGTCATTCCTTTCCGTAACACGAGGCCGAGTATGTCGTGCCGTTGCGCGCCCAAGGCTACCCGAACGCCGATCTCTTGCGTATGCTGGACGACGAAGTAAGCCAGTACCCCGTAAATCCCAAGTGTCGCTAGCAGCAGAGCGAGAGCTGCGAAGATCGTCAGCAACGTCATGCCCAGACGCCGCGATGCGGTCTCTTCCCCGAGCACCTCTTCCATGGTCCGAATATTTGAGATGGGTTGGGCGGGATCAACCTGGTGAATCTCGTTACAAGCAGCGGCTACAATGCTCAACGGATCGACCGTTGCGCGGATTACCAGATCGCGAGGGGAGTACCACTGCTGATCTTTGATTTGCCCGTAAGGTATATACATCTCAGCCTTGACTGGCTCGTCAACACCCATCTGACGCACATCACCAACCACGCCGACAATCGTTCTCCAGGGAATGTCGTCCTGTGGATCGCCCAGTTTAAAACGCTTGCCTACGGCATCTTCGCCGGGCCAATACTGCCGCGCCATCGTTTCGTTGACGATGGCCGCAGGCATCGCCCGTTCATCATCACCGTCGCTGATAGAACGCCCTCTCAGCAGCGGGATTCCAATTGTCTTGAGATAGTCAGCGCTGACCTGCCTATGATTGGCGTCATAAGAGAGGCCTTCTGCGGACGCCCGTTCGACCGTGCGACCCTCAGGGAAGAAGCCGCTCGTACCGCCTTTCCAGGCCAACGGGATGCTGGTGGCATAACCCGCTGAGACAACTCCCGGTAGGGACCTCACGCGCTCCAACACTTGCTTATAGAAAGCTGCACGCTGCGGTTGCTCCGGATACTTGTTGCGTGGCAGCACAGTGCGCAAAGTCAAAACATTTTCCGGTCGCAGGCCCGAATACTGATCCCGCAACTTGAGAAAGGTCTGAATGAGCAGCCCGGCACCGACCAGCAACACCAACGCCAACGCCACTTCAGAGACCACCATGGCGCTCCTCAATCTGTTTCCTCCGGCGTTCAGCCCGGTGCGTCCGCCGCCCTGTTTCAGTGCTCCGTTGAGATCTATCTTCGATGCTTGAAAGGCAGGAACCAAGCCGAAGACTACGGCTGTTGACAAGGCCAGCAGGAGGGTAAAGCCAAGCACTTGCAGATCCAGGTTGAGTTTGGTTGAGAGGGCCAGACCATCTGGAATCAGTCGTTGTAGGAACGCGAAACTCACCGAAGCTATTAACAATCCGCAAACTGCACCAGCGGTTGCCAACAACAGGCTCTCAACCAGCAACTGACGGACGATACGCACGCGGCTTGCTCCGAGGGCCGCTCTCACCGCGATTTCACGTTTACGGCTGGCTGCGCGGGAGAGCAATAGATTGGCAATATTCGCGCACGCGATCAGGAGTACGAATCCGACGGCGACTAGCAATACGAGGAGGGGCCGGCGCACGTCTCCCGCTAATTGGTCACGCAGCGGTATCACGAAAGCACCAAGCCGTCCCGCCTGGTCCGGATGATCGTGAGCAATACGTTGCTGAATCATCTGAATATCCGCATTCGCCTGTGCGAGGGTGACGCCGGGCCTTATGCGCGCAATAACAGTTAGGAAATGACTACCCCGCTGGGCCAATGTTTCAGAGGTGAAAGCTATCGGCACCCAAAGTCCAATGCGGCTTTCCATGAACTGAAAACCAGCCGGCATTACGCCGACGACCGTATACCGCTCGCCATTGAGCAGCACCTCCCGACCTACGACACTACGTTCACCGCCGTAACGCTGCTGCCAGAGACTGTAACTAATCATGGCAACTTTGTTCGCTTCCGGCTTGTCTTCTTCCGGCAGGATGACGCGGCCTAAAACTGGCGCGACACCCAGTAGTCCGAAGAAGTTGGCGGTCACGCCATAAGCCTCAATCTTTTCCGGTTCTCCGTCACCGGTGAGGTTGAAGCTGCGCTGGTCGAAGGTAGCCATGTCCTCAAAGACCTGATTCTGTGCTTTCCAATCGGCATAATTGGCCGGTGCCGGCGTGTTGCGTGGGAAACCGGCAAAAGCAGCATCCTCCCATACCATCACCAGGCGATCCGGCTCGCGGAAGGGCAACGTTCGCAACAACACGGCGTTGACGACGCTGAAGATTGCCGTGTTCGCGCCAATGCCAAGCGCGAGGGTGAGAACTGCAATACAGGTGAACCCTGGATGCTTCAACAGAGAGCGGACGCCGTAGCGAATGTCTTTGAGCAGTGATTCCATGGGTTCCTTCCTATTGCCCATTTCCAATTGCAGTTTCCGATTGGCGAGTTCCGCTTGTTGATAATCTAAAGATAAGACCCCGTCGCTGCCAAGTTCGTGGCAAAATGAGAAGTCTTGCTCAACTCCGAACAGTCACTCAATACGGAAGCGCGCGCGGTAGCGACCGGATGTGGAGCACTCAACTTGCCGTTCCATCTGACCAGGGTCGCATCGGGCTATTGTTTCTTAACCACCAACCTTGAGTACTGGTATCGGGTTCGCCACCACTAACCCAGGCGGGCTGCCCGCCTCAAGGCGAACGCAAGGAGGGCAACGAGGGTGAAGCCCGGACTCTTCCATAACTTATGAAAGCCGTAGCGTAAGGTCCTCCCAGAGTGTTTGCATGTCGACTTCTCAAGATTGCCGATTTCCGATTGCCAGATACCGGGTCTCCAATCTCAAGTCTCAGGGTTCTCGATCTCAAGACTTGAGACTTCAGAGATCTTAGATTTGGAATCTCAGATCCTAGGTCTCAGATAATCTCAGATTTCCAATTGCGCAGTGTTCCGGATTGCAGATCACCCTTCACTCGAACCCGAACTCAGCTGTTGCGGTTACAACCTGCCTTCAAATCGGAAGTCGCCCAATCCCCAATCGGCGATTCCGGGGAACAGCTTTGCCAATTCGAAATCGGTAATTCGAAATTCGAAATTCTCATTCGTAGCGCAGTGCCACTAGCGGGTTAACCTTTGTCGCTCGTCGAGCTGGAACCAGACAGGCGACAAAGGCAACCGCAGCCAGCAACAAAGGAACGAGAATGAATGTCGTCACGTCGTAGGCGCTAACTCCAATCAAGACGGACGACAACACTCGCGCCATTGCCAGCGACAACACAAACCCGATCACCACTCCGATTGACGCCATCTTCATTCCCTCACTTGTGATCAGCTTCAGCACATCGGCTCGCCTGGCACCGAGCGCCATGCGAATACCAACTTCACGCGTGCGTTGGGAGACGATGTAGGCCATTACGCTGTAGAGTCCTACTGCGGAGAGCAGCAACGCCACTACCCCAAACCCAAGAGCAAGAATTGCTGCCATGTTGGGACCCCAGAGTGCCCAGGTCATGTGCTCGTCCATCGTCTTGATCGCAAATAGCGGGATGCGGCGATCAAGCGCTTGCACTTCGTTACGAATGGGACCAACCAGACTGCTCGGATCGCCGGTGGTACGCACCATCAGCATCATGCCGCTGGCGCCTCGCTGGGCCATCGGGGAGTAGTAGTACGGCTTGGGATCTTCAGCCAGGGTGCGGTACTTGCCGGTTCTAACCACGCCCACAACTTCAATCGCATCGGGACTGTTTGGACCGATGAAGATGCGCTTTCCAATTGCGCTCTCGCCCGGCCAAAGCATTTGCGCCATTCTTTCGTTAATAATAACCACGCGCGGCACACCCTTCCGATCTCGCTCCTCAAAATCGCGTCCGGCGATCATGGAAATCTGCAATGTCTGGAAGTGGCCCGGACTGACTACGTTGTTCATGATGTTGCGGCCGGGGCTGCCCGGCGCCAGTGTTTCGCCCTCTTTCAGTATTGGCCCGCTTGAATTGGAGCTATCGCTGAGCGGTACCAAACGCCCTACACTCGCTGCCTGTACTCCGGGCAAGCTGCCGGCGCGTTCGATCAGCAGCGTGAAGAAGTTCTTTGTCCGTTCTTCGTCATAGCCCATAAGCTCGGGATTCAACGAAACCAGCAGCACCCCCCGGGCTGCGAAACCCGGATCCATCTTCTGCGCGTTGCGAAAACTCTTGATGAAGAGTCCGCCACAGACGAGGACCACGAGGGACAAGGCCACCTGGGCCACCACGAGCGAGTTTCGCAATGTAAACCGGCGACGTTTTCCTCCCTGTCCGGCGTTCGCATCGCCCTTCAACACGGGGACAATCTCTGGATTTGAAGCATGCCAAGCGGGCGCCAGCCCGAAGATCATTCCGGTAGCGAGCGAAACAATTAAAGTGAAGAACAGGGCGCGCGCATCCAGCGCAAAGAGATCGTTGAGCACGTTGTAGGGCAAGACGGGAATGAAGCCTTGCATCAAACCCGTCACCCAATACGCCAGCAACAGTCCGAACCCACCCCCGAGCACTGAGAGCAACATACTTTCTGTCAGCAGTTGTCGAATCAAACGCGCGCGACTGGCGCCGAGCGCGAGACGGACTCCAATCTCTTTTCGACGCGAGGCCGCCCGCGCCAGCAGCAGATTCGCCACGTTCGCGCAGGCGATCAGCAGAATGAGACCTGTGATCGCCAGCGCGATGGCCGCCCCACTCTTTATGACCATCGCGGCCTCATCCCAACGTCCGTCAAGCTCCGTCCGGACCACTACGCGTGTTGAGCTCGCTCGCTCATTTGGATACGACTGATTCAAGCGTTGCGCTATTGCAGACAGCTCGGCTGAGGCTTGGGCAAGCGTAACGCCAGGCTTTAGTCGCCCTATCAGGTTCATCCAATGGCTGCCGCGATCGCTTAACAACTCGGGCGCGCGCATGAGTTCTTCGGCCATCATCATTGGCGCCCAAAAGTCCATGGACAGACCAAACTTTGTGCCCTTGAATGATTCGGGCGCCACACCGATTACAGTGTACGCGCGGCTGTTCAGCTCGATCGTCTTGCCGACAATTTTCGGATCAGAGGCTAGGCGACGCTGCCAGAGGCTATGACCTATAACGACGACCGGAGCCGCTCCCAGCGCCTTGTCTTCGTCGGCCGCAAATCCGCGGCCCAAAGCCGGCTGCACCCCTAACGCATCGAAGTAGTTACCACTCACCAACTGGCCCCAGATCACATCGTTCTGGTCCCCGGTGCTGATCGCTGCCTGGGCCATGTCTTCGGCAATCAGACCGGCAAAGACCGTGTTCTGCTCGCGATAGTCCTTAAAGTCCGGATACGAGAAGCTGTCGGTCGTACCGCGATCGTCGGTGGCCTCGAAAGGCCGGACCATCTGATCAGGTTCGGGCACAGGCAAAGGGCGGAAGATAAACGCACTGACGCCACTGAAGATCGCTGTATTCGCGCCGATTCCCAGCGCGAGCGCGAGGACTGCGACGATTGTGATGCCCGGCGATTTCGCCAGCATGCGAATCCCGTAACGAAGGTCTTGCCAGAGTGTTTGCATAACCGCGTCTCCGATTCCTTCAAATTCCCGATTGAACCCATTGCCGATTTTCAAGCGCCGACTCTCGAAGGCTCTTTCAAACTACCGATTAACTGCGCCTCGCGACCTTCTCACCAATCAGCAATTGGCAATCGGCAATTGGAAATGTCATTACTCATAACGAAGTGCAATCAAGGGATCGACTTTCGTTGCGCGTCGCGCCGGGATGTAGCAGGCGAGCAGCGCCACCGTCGTTAGCAGCAACGTAATGACCGCGAAAGTTACCGGATCCGTCGTGCTCACGCCGTAGAGCATCGTTACCAGCAATCGAGTCAGGCCGAGGGCGGCGACCAGACCAAGCGCGACTCCTCCCAGCGCCATCTTCATTCCGTGAATTAAGACGAGCCGAAGCACGTCGCTGCGTTGCCCGCCCAGGGCGAGGCGAATCCCGAGTTCGTGTGTCCGCTGGCCAACGAGATACGAAATGACACCGTAGAGTCCGAGGCTCGCCAGCAGCAGCGCCACCACGGCAAAGGCGTCGAGCAGGATCATCGAGAAGCGACGGTCCGCCAGCGTGCCGGCGATCACCTCATTCATCGTTTGAGGTCTGGAGATGACATTCTGTTGGTTGTGGTTTTGTACGACGCGGCGGATCGAATCGAAAGGTACTGCTGCCGGCCCGTCGGCAGCCGCTATTACTCCCACGCCCGCAGCCAATCCCCTCATTGCGGTGTCCGAAAACTGCCTGAAGGGTTCGTAGAGCTGAGCTTGAAGCGTCTGCGCTTCGTCCGAATCGAGACTCCACTGCTTCACATGCCCAACCACCCCGATGATCTGCTGCGGCTCCTCTCCCTCCTGAAGAATTCGCTTGCCGATGGGGTCAGCATCGCCAAAGTGTTTGCGGGCAAAGACCTCATCGATCACCACGACGGGTTGAGATCGTTCATCATCCTGGTCGGTGAAGAAGCGGCCCTGCTTGAGTGGAATGCCCATGGCCGTCAGATAACCGGCCTCGACCCTGTACACCACTGCCATGTGCATTTCGCTCTGACTAGCCGGTTTGGGCTGGCCTTCGAGCCAGAAGAAAAGGTCGTCTTCGCCCTGCAAGGGAACTGCACCTGCCGAGAATGAAACTGCCCGGACACCCGGCGTCGAGCTGAGCTGATTACTGAGATCGCGCAAGTTGGCGCGAACCACTTCCGGGCTGGCCGTCATCATTGACGGAGAAAGACTGAGTCCGAAGGTCAACACATTGTCCGGACGAAACCCCGGATCGACGTTCCAGAGCGCGCTGAGACTGCGAATCATCAACCCCGCGCCTATCAATAGGACCACCGCCAGCGCCATCTCGATCGCGACCAGGACGCCCTGCGCGCGTCCGCGCCCGCTACTCGCCCCGCGCCCGCCTTCCTTGAGTGTTTCTGATAAACGCCACTTCGAAGTCCTAAGCGCCGGAGCGAGGCCGGCCAAAATCCCTGTGAGCAGCGAAACGGCCACCGTGAAAATCATGACGCGGGCGTCCAGCCCAACCTCCGTCGCGCGGGGTAGCGTGGTGGGCAGCACAGCGAGCGCGGCATGTGTGCCCCAACCCGCGACCACCAACCCCAGTCCGCCGCCGGCAAGGGCCAGCAGCATGCTCTCGGTGAGAGATTGGCGGAGCAAGCGCCACCGGCCAGCGCCCAATGCGGCGCGAATGGCAAATTCGCGGGTCCTGCCGGTCGAGCGCGCGAGCAGGAGGTTACTGACATTAACGCACGCAATTAGCAGCACGAACCCGACCGCGCCAAGCAACATCCACAGGATCGGACCGATGTCCCCCACCATCCTTTCCTTTAGAGGGACGATCTTTGAGCCATTGCCTTTATTGGTAGCGGGATATGCAGTGGCTAGATCCCCCATCACTCTGTTGAGATCGGCCTGCGCTTGCTCGATGGTGACGCCTGGCTTGACTCGCCCAATCCCGTGAAGACCCAAAGCGACGGCACGGTTCCGCAGCGCCGGGTTATTCCACTGACCGATGGGCACAAACACATCGACAGTGCGATAGAGACTGAAGCTCGCCGGGAGCACACCGATAATGGTGTAGTTCTTGTCATCCAAGGTCAGGCCCTTCCCCACAACATTCTCCGCAGCACCAAACTTGCGCTGCCAAAGGTCCGCGCTGATCACGGCAACCGGTGCGGCGCCGGGCTCATCTTCCCCTGGCGCAAAGGTTCGCCCCAGCGCGGGCTTCACCTCGAGCACAGAGAAAAGGTCGGCTGAGGTCAATCTGGCGTTGACGCGCTCTGCTTCGCCTGTGCCTATCAGACTGAAGCCGAACCCGCGCGAAATGGCCATGGAGGAAAATGTCCGGTTCTCTTTTTGCAGGTCACGAAAATTAGGGTACGGGATAGCGCCTGTTTCGAAATTCGGCTTGCTCTGGTGGAGCGTCACAAGCTGGTCAGGCTGCGGAAAGGGCAGCGGATTGAGTAGCACGCCGTTGACCACCGAAAAGAGCGCTACGTTGGCGCCGATGCCCAGCGCGAGCGTCGCCACAACTACAGAGGTGAAGCCGGGATTTTTCAGTAACATTCGCAGACCAAGTCGTAGGTCTTGAAACATTTCGTCCCTCCTGTCATTTCCGATTGCCGATTCTTCTGATTGCCGATTGGCAATTTCAGATCTCAGATCTCAGATCTGAAATTTGAAATTGAAACGCCGAACTCCGAATCCTTCGAACGTAGACTCTAAGACGCCTTCAAACCCGACTTGAATTGCACCAATCACAAATCGACAATTGCAAGCCGAAATTCGAAATCCGAAATTCTTACTCGTAACGAAGCGCGACCAAGGGATCGACCTTCGTAGCCCGCCGCGCTGGGATGTAACAAGCGAGCAGTGCCACGAAGAGTAAGCCCACTGAGACGATTGCATAGGTCATGACATCAGTCGGCGT
>JACCUI010000248.1 GCA_013811945.1 Pyrinomonadaceae bacterium
CGGAAGCGTTCGGGGCGCGGCGGGATAATCTGGATTGCTTTGTAACTAGCGGTTCTCATTTCCTTCTCCGTACGTTCGATGGTGCGGGCTTCGTCAGTCATGCGCTGGCCCCACTTCCTTGGTTTCCCGGCCAATGAGTTCCCAGACCGCCGCGTCTTGCGGAACGACGATACTCTGATCGCGCAACACGTCAGCGAGATCGGTAGGCAAATCCCAGTCCACGGGGTAAGGCTTATGTCCTCCGTCGTGGCCTTTGACTCGGTGACAGCGAACGTCAGCAGCCGAGCGGAAATCACAGATATCAGTGTTCATGCTTCTCTCGTTTCAGGTCGAGTGGCGGGTAGCTCCCAGGTTTGTCGCGGTCGCGTGCTGCCCGATACCTATTGATATCCCCCAGTTCGCGTTCAGCGAGAGCACGCGAACCGTGGTCGTAATGCCACTGGGCACGAGCTAACCGCCAGTTATCAGTGTCACCCGCGACCGTGCCTCGCCCGCGACCAGGAGTCAGAATGCGCTTGGCTTCGCGATATGCACGCTCGTAATCAACGCCCGCGCCCATCACGACTCCTTTGCTCTCGGCTCTGAGAAGTAGGGAGCGGAGGCGGGCGATCTCGTCAATGAACTCCCCAACAGCCCCTTCACCGAGTTTCGTGATCTCGTTGTAGAGGGAGTGCGGCACGAACTCGAACGCCCTGGAGATATGACTTAGGCGTCGCTCATGCGCCTCCACGTCCGTCTCGGGAGCTACGTCAGTCCCTGAAAATTTCATGGAACCATCCTTCTTTCTTATCGAGACGTGCTTTCACATAACTATCTACTGTGTTCTTGGCGTTGATATGGATAACCTCAACTGTACCACGTTGGCCGGGACGATGCACACGTCCTACTGCCTGAAGCATCTGTGCCGGTGACCATGAGCGGTCGAGGAAGATCAGGTAGGACGCACAGGCGAGGTTGATCGACTCTCCACCTAGGGCTAGCGTGGACAGGAATACCTTGTGCTGCTTTGTGGGCCACACATCATGCCAGAGTCTGTAACGCTCTGCACCTGAGTGCTGCTGTTGCATGTGAAGATGTGGAATCTGTGCCTTGTCGAGTCGGCGTTCCAGCAAAGTCAGCGGGTCGCGGAAGTTGGAGAAGACGACGACCTGTTGATCAGGCTCATCAAGCTCTTTGATGATATCTATAACTTCATCAAGCTTGGAGGATGGTTCGGTAAGCTCGATATCATAAACCATTCGATTCTGCTTGGTCGAGAAATCGTATGAGTTTACCTGCGGAGTAGCCACACAGATTTGACGCAGTCGATTCAGCTGACTCAGGACGTTGGGCGACGATAGTGTCTCGCCTGCCTGGTCGAGAGTTTGCAGGACTGACTTGATCTCGTTGTACATACGTCTCTGTGTGGGGTTCAGGTCAACTTCGCGAGCTATCTCAATTGGGGCAGCAATATTGCTATGGACTTCAGCCATCGTATGCCGTGGGCCTAGTCGTTTACGAAGCGCCCGGAATTCATCGACACGGTAGGGACGGATGCCTACGATCTGGCGGAATCCTCCTACGATGATCTCGTCGCAGAAGTAGGTACGGAATCTATCGTAGTTGCCCCACTCATCCTTGTTGAGGAAGTTGAGCAGACTCCACATCTCGGCAGGATTGTTGACAAACCCTGTTCCCGTCATGATATGCTTGTTCTTAGCCTTGATCTTCTTGATGTTACGAGTCCACTGTGTCTTCGGGTTCTTTAGCTTATGGGCCTCATCGCACAGGATCATATCCCACTCGATCTTGCGTAGCTTGTCGAGAATACCGAAGCCACCTTTGTCCTTCTTGCGGGTAGACTCATTGGCTTTGTTGGTCAAACAGTCGTAATGGATTAACAGCACCATCGGATGATTGTGCTTGCCTGTCTGAATCGTAGTGAGCAAGGAACCGAAGTTGACTTCCTTTTCAAAATCTTCGATACGGAGTGTAGTCTTGTGTAGGTCTACATTGTACAGTTCCCACGCCTCGGGCAGACACTTGTAGAAGTCGGAGTAGTAGGCACCCTTCCCAACCTTCGACGTGATAATAATAGCGTTACGAACCTTCTTGCGGTCTAAAAGCCACAGGCCGGTAGAAGTTTTGTAAGTGCCCATCTGTCCCCAGTTAGCACTGAATGGCATCGGTGACAGATAGTTC
>JACCUI010000264.1 GCA_013811945.1 Pyrinomonadaceae bacterium
ATTCTCGATGTAGAGCACGCGATTGCCCGCTTGCGCTAACCGCCTGGCGATCTCCTGCGGCCCCTGCCACAAGTTATCCCAATCTATGCTCGAAATGTAAACAACGTCTCGACCAGTAATCATTAAAATCTATTCGTATCGGGATGTCACTTGCCAAGCAAGGCCCCCGCAGTGTTTAGACACGGCCCTTCAACTGCAGCGACGACGATCACGACCCATGCGTCCTCGTAAGGCATCGATATGACCATCGACGCTGGCGCGAGCAAATCGCGTATGTCCCTGCAGGCTTCTCAGGCAAACCTTGGCTGGCAACTCAATCAATCCAGCGTACAGGTGATAAAACAACTGATGGTACCAGAGGCCATACTTTCGTACCATATACAGGCGATTCCGTTGCATAAAATATCCTTCACGTGCGTCATACTGCTCCGGGGAGCCTCTGTGCTTAAACACTACTCGCGGGTCAACAAAGGCGAGTAGGCTTTTTTCACGAAGTTGAAATCCAACATCGACCTCATCGAAGTACATGAATAAATTTTCGTCCATCAACACTTCCGATCTCAATGCCCGGGAGGTAAAGAGAACAAGGGCGCCATGCACATAAGGAACCTGCAGCGGCGTGGATGTATTGGAGACCGCCTGAGGCAACCAAGGTGCGCGGGCCGTCCATTTTGAATACTTCGCCGTAGCGACTGCTGCCCGCCGTCGGTGCGGCTTACTATTAAAACAAACTTCGACACCTCCAACCACTCCCGCCGTGGAGCAGTGCAACGTAGCCGTTTCGACGAGGTACGCGATCGCCCGTTCGTCGACTTCAATGTCGTGATTGCAGAGAACGATGTAGTCGTATCCCTCGGCAAAGCCTTGTGCGAGGACGCGATTATTTCCTCCCGTGTAACCCAAGTTCTCCGGGAACACCTTGATGTCCAGATCGGGAAACTCGCGCGCAATATGTATTAAGGAATCGTCGGTTGAAGCATTGTCCGCTAACTGCAAATGATAGTTGGGGTAAGTTTGCTGTTGCAGGCTTCGCAGCGTGCATGTGGTGCTTTGCGCCGAATTGTAACTTAAAACTGAAACAAGAACTCGCGGCAGTCCACTTAAAGCACGCTGGTTTTCAGTTTCAGGTCTAAAGCCCATGTCCGATTGCGAAACTTGATCGATAATCTGAAGATTGTAAGACACTCAGCTTATAACTTTCAACTTTGCATCTGCCTTTCCTGTCCTGTGTGCGCGGGTGGTCGAAACCTCGAAGATGACTGACTGATTAGCGCTAGCTTTCACCGACCGGGTGCCGAGGCCGCGAGCGGATTGACCGCCCTGCCATTGCGGCGGTCATGGCGCCCGAAATCAGATCCGGTCGTGAGCCGCATGAATTACCACACCAGAATCCAGAATAGACCTGGAATCCAATGAATCCAGAAACGCGCCGTCCGTTTCTTTCTCGAAGTTAAGGAAAGGCGTCCGGCGCTCTAAAGGTCCGGTATCAAGAACACAGATACTCACAAGCTCTCAAAGCCCAAATGATTCTGTCCTGGCACTTGTAGAAGTTGAGGGAGATACTCAGATTTAGGCTTCGAGGGTAGGACCTGGAACCTAACCTTCAATTAACAGTCATTTTAAGCTGCTCTAAATATTGGTGTCACTGTGCCTCACCGAGACCGTTAACTGACTGACATGCTAAACGTACAGCACCGATGTCATTTTCTAGACAGCCTGAGTTGGCTGAAGTCTTACGCTTGTTACGTTTCAAAGTGTCATTGAAAAGCGTTCTTACCTTAATGCTTAAACACGAGCGCGCGCAAGCGTCAGAAAGGGAGAAGGCCATGGCAAGAGACGAACCGGATACACACGTCAAGATAAAAAAGGCAGATGGTTCTAGCGCCATCAATACACTGATGCAAGCGGGAAGCGCCTTAATGTTAGACGACTCGCGTCGAGTGACGCCAGAGCGAAAACCGCTCTGCGTAAAGCGCTCGAAAGCTTGAGGTCGTGGGTGACAGTGTTGTGGGAGATCGTCTCAGATTTTCGCGATTTAACGAAGACTTTCGCGGCACACAGCATAATTCCTGCTCGCCATAGCGACCTGCATCTGCTAAGCTGTGTTGCATCGGTAACACAAGATTGCAGTTATGCACTACGTCGAAAATCCTCCGAATCCGTGGCTGACCCATTCGGTCGAATGGTTGGGCGAACCGCCCGAAGCAAAGCTAGAGGTCTTTGAAGAGACCGAAACTCGCGGAATCATTACCCACAACAACAGCCCCGATGTGAGCTTCGACTACACCGTCAACTGTTATCGGGGGTGCATTCACGGATGCACTTACTGCTTTAGCCGTCCTACCCACGAATACCTCGGATACGGTGCGGGCACCGACTTTGACCGCAAGATCGTAGTAAAGGTCAAAGCGCCTGAATTGCTGAGGAAGGAACTAATGAAGCCTTCGTGGAAAGGCGACGAGATAGTGTTCTCGTTCACCTCCGATCCGTACGTCCCACTGGAATCTCATTACAAGCTGACCAGGCAATGTCTCGAAGTGTGCGCGGAGTTTCGCAATCCCGTAGGGATCATTACGAAGTCTGCGCTGATTCGCAGAGACATTGACGTGCTGCAGGAACTTACGCGCGAAGCGAGCCTCGGAGTCTTTTTCACCATTCCATTTACCGATCAAGAGTCGGCCCGAGCGGTCGAGCCTTTTGCGCCGCTGCCTGCTGCCCGCTTCCATGCCATGGCGGATCTCGCCGCAGCGGGAATCAAGGTCGGTATTGGAATAGCGCCCGTGATTCCGGGTCTGAGCAGTGACATCCCGCAACTGCTCAAACGAGCAAAGGAAGCAGGCGCAACCCATGCGTTTATCAACATGCTTCGATTACCGGGAAGCGTAGCGCCCTACTTTGAGGAACGCTTGCGCGAGAAGCTGCCCACGAAGGCGAACCGAATACTGAACCGAATTAGGGAAGCGCGCGGCGGCAAAATGAACTCCAGTGTGTTTGGCGAACGAATGAGAGGGACAGGCCAATACTGGGAGGCCACGGAGCGCTTGTTTAGAATTCACTGCGATAGACTAGGCTTTAATAAGAAGCATGAGCGTGTATCCGGGTCCCGGACCACTTTTCGTCGTCCTTCGGCACAGGCAAACCTCTTCAATTAGAGTCAAAAACAGAACCCCGACTTATCCACCGAATTCGACAGCCGCGCGGAGCGGAGACTTAATTCAATAAGCCTACAGACAGACGCGTCAAGTTTTCCTATAATATCGGTGCGCCACAACCCCAGACAGTCAGGAGGCCGTTATGATGTTGATTAGAGATGTCATTCGGAACCGAGAACCTTATTCCATGAAACCTTCGGCCTCCGTTCAGGATGCAGCAGAGTTCATGGCTGCACGAAATGTCGGTGCCGTTTGCGTAGTCGACGACGGCGGAAAGCTGCTGGGGGTCTTTTCCGAACGAGATGTGGTTAAGCGAGTCGTGCTGCAAAAGCGAGATCCCGCTTCGATAAGAGTTGGAGACGTGACGAGCGAACTGCGTGCTGTCATCCGCTGCGACGAGACACCGCATCAAGCGCTGGAACGTATGGAATTGATCGGAACGCGTCACCTGCCGGTAGTGGATGGCGAGCGCTGGGTGGGGATGCTCTCGATGCGCGACCTTATGAGAGTGGAGCTGAGCGAGCAAGGGGATGAAATAAAACTACTGCATGAGTATATTCAACACTGAGTGCCACGTCACTCCTCGAATTGGAGTGAATTTGTACCCCGTAGTTTGCGTACTAATCTCGCTCGCACTAGCCTGCGGGAAACCTCCACCCGGTCAGGGAGCGGGTGAGATTGAAAGCTCCTCAGCCAAAGAGGTCAGCTTTAAGGTCGAGACTGTGGTCGCGGGGTTGCAGGTGCCATGGTCCATAACGTGGGCTCCTGACGGGCGGATGTTCTTCACCGAGCGGCCGGGCCGAGTACGGGTGGTCGTGAATGGCCAGTTGCGTCCGCAGCCCCTCGTCGTTCTCACCGATGTTGAACCCTCCGGTGAAAGTGGGCTGATGAGCCTCGCACTCCATCCTCAGTTTGGTACCAACCATTTCCTGTACCTTTCCTATGCCTACAAGGGTGAGAGCCAGCTTGTGCGAGTGGTTCGTTACCGTGAAAGTGAAACCGGTCTTACAGATCGCAGAGTCATAATTGAAAATATTCCTGCTGCTCAGTTTCATGCTGGGTGCAAGCTGGGCTTTGGCCCGGACTCCAAGCTTTATATCACAACCGGAGATGCCACTGAACGTGCACTTGCCCAGAGACTCGACTAACTGGCGGGCAAGACTCTGCGCTTGAATGACGACGGAACTATTCCGTTTGATAACCCGTTCGTCGGGCAGCGGAATGCGCGATCGGAAATCTGGTCTCTGGGTCATCGGAACGCGCAGGGAATGGACTGGCAGCCGGAGACCAATCTAATGTTTCAAACCGAGCACGGTCCATCGGGCTTTGATGGGCCCGAAGGCGGCGACGAAGTCAACATAGTCGAACGTGGCAAGAATTACGGCTGGCCGCTGATCCATCATAAAGAATCTCGTGCCGGACTTGAGGCCCCGCTGCTTGAATACACGCCTGCGGTGGCGCCCGCTAGTGGGGCGTTCTATGGCGGATCAGCTTTTCCGCAGTTTCGCGGGAATTTCTTTTTCGGCTGCTTACGCGGCGAGAGGATCATCCGGGTAGTTATCGAGGGACGCCGGGTGGTAAGCCAAGAGCCGCTGTTGCAAGGAAGATATGGACGCATTCGCGAAGTAGCAGAAGGTTCGGACGGAGCAATTTACTTTTCAACGTCGAATCAGGATGGGCGGGGCAAACCGGCTCGGGATGATGATCGGATTATTCGGCTGATGCCGGTCAAATGAGTGGCGACTGGGACTTTTGAGCGAGAATTGCGGACTTGCTCCAGCCGATGATCTCGAGGGGCCGGAACCGGTAATGATGAACCACGCGAAACTGGCGCTCGGTGTTTTGCATTACGGCGCGAGGAGAGTGTGACTTGAAGCGGAAGAGGATCTCGAGGAGCGAGCTCGCCGGCGTTGGCCTGCATGGGAGATGAAGCAGACGACCTTCCGGCGCAATCACTCTCGCCAGTTCATCTAACCCGTCTTTGAGAGGAACGTATTCCAGGGCCCCACTGGTAACCACGAGATCAAAAGCGTTATCAGCGAACGGCAACGACAGAAGGTTACCTTGTGTAAAACTCACATCCTGAGGGCGTCCACGGCTTTGCGAGACTGCTTTCTTCGCCTCAACCACTGAAGTTGCGGATAGATCTAAAGCCGTAATTTTTACCGGAAATCGGATGGCCCGTAAGAGAGCAAGGGTTAGAAGACCGGTGCCACACCCGGCGTCGAGTATGCGCGCTCCGCGCGAGAGCGGAAGCGGGTTAAGCGCGAGATACTGATCGAGGGAGCGCCCGTAGCCGTTGAGCTTAAATGTAAGATCGTAGAGGCGCGCAATCTTGTCGTAATACGATCCCGCCTTAGCCTCATTCTTAGTCGCGGTCAGTACATACTCCATCAGACACTCCTGACAGTCTTAGTCACTGGGTTGGGTACAGCACCGCATGAAACATGGGGGGAACTCAGCGCGCCATTGTAGCCTTACCATCGTCTTTACTCAATATACCAGGTGATGGGACGGGTCATCAGGTTGAACTTGAGGTCAGATCAATGTGTTTTCGAATACCGAAGGGATTCAAGTCAATAGCCGTGGGCGACCGTTTGCGACGCCCACGGGGGAGGATCGTTAGAAAGATTCCTGACCCTGGAAGGGTCAAACAGAGGCCCGAGAGTGTGACCCCTTCAGGGTCAGTCATTTTTCTTTCGACTATACGTGGGTGTCGCGCAACGCTCGCCCACGGCAATTAACTTAGATCCCTCCGGGATGATCTACCGAAACCCAAACTGATGACCCACTACCGATTCTGGGAGCCAGCCTTCACGCGTGAAGTTTCTTGCGCAACGTCTCAAGATCGCAAGATTCGTAGCCTCGAGGCGTTCTCCTGTCAGGTCAAACCGGGTATTTCGTATTGCCAGGAGAGAAACATGAGAAAAAGTACACTAAAAGCTTGCTTCGCCATACTGAGCATCATTGTCGCCGGAGCCTTTTTGTTGTTCATAGCCCCCGGCGAAGCCGCAATTGCCGATTACGGGGTAACGTTACCTCAATCGGACCTGCACCGGCTGATCGTCGTAGATGGTCTTTTCGAGATGGATGTTCTGGTCAATGGTAGATCCCTGGAGGAGTATCGTGCCCGGGGCAAATCCTACGTGGAAGCAACCGCCGGCGCCGAATACGAAGTGAGGGTCCGCAATCCACAACCCTATCGAGTCGCAGTTGCCTTGTCGGTGGACGGGCTAAACTCGATTGATGCGCGACGGACATCAGCATGGACTGCCAGCAAATGGGTGATTGAGCCGTACGGAACTATTCACATTGGTGGCTGGCAGATGAGTTCAGAAAGGGCGCGTCGGTTCTACTTCACCAGCGAGCGCGATTCGTATGCAGCCAAGCTGGGCCAGACTTCTAATCTAGGGTTAATCTCCGCAGTTTTCTTCCGTGAGATAAGGCCGATTCCCATTCCTATTGCCCCGCCACCGCGCCCGTATCCTCGTCATGAAGAAAACGGCGCCCGCGGCGGTAAGAGATCCGAAGCCCCTACAGCTTCCGCAGAAGCACAAGGAACTGCGAAGGAGCGACGGGACTCGATTGCCCGGATGCCGGATGATGATTACGCAGCAACGGGAATTGGGCGCTCAGTGAGGAACGACGTCCGTTGGGTGAACATGGATCTGGATTCACGGCCGGCCGCTGAAGTGACTCTGCGATATGAGTATTATCCGGCGTTAGTGCGCTTAGGCATCCTGCCGCGTCAGTACGATCGGGCTGATACCTTGCGCCGACGTGAAGGCGCGACAGGTTTTGAAGATCGCCGGTTCAGCCCCGAACCGTAAGAGAGTAGAGGGGGCACGGAGAGCAGGCACATAAGACAGCGGCAAACAGAATTGCCAATTTCGGATTTCGAACTTAAGCGTTAAAAAACGAAGGGTTGACTCAAGCTGCTCCAAATTCGCAATCCGAAATTCCCAGATTATTTTCGGATGAGGTCGGCGGTGTAGAGTTGCCGGTAAGCCCGATAGTTAGCCATCACTTTCTGAACATAACCCTTGGTTTCTTCAAAGCCAATATCGGCAGTGAAGACTCCGGGATCATTGTGTTTGGCGCGTTTCACCCAGCGCGCCACATTATCTTCCCCACCGTTGTATGACGCCGCCACCGCTTCGAGCATATTAGGAAACATCTTCTCCAGGTCCGCCAGATATTCACCGCCGACCATGATTGAAGTTTCCGGCCGGTAGAGCTCATCTTCACCCAGGCTGCTTAGTCCTGCTCCTGGAGCATACTTACGAGCAGCGTCGATGGTGAGCTGCAGCAAGCCTCTGGCGCCGGCGGGCGATTTCGCCGTTGGCCGGAACACACTCTCCTGACGAATGATGGCAAGAATGAAGCGTGGATCGAGTTTGCGCGCTCTTGCAGTTTTAAGAATCGCCTGGCGATAGGGTGCGGGATATTGGGCGGCCGTGTTAGCGATTTGAGAATGGACGCGCGCGCCTCGTTCCTTAAGCAAGTTACCACTCGAACCCTCGGCGAGCCCGTCGAGTCGCTCAGCTGCAAGCCAGCCGTAGTAAGAGCCCGGCGCATCCGGGATGGAAAGGTAGGCGGCGACCGCATCGCGTCGTTTTCCTGCCCGGTCCAGACTGTAAGCTTTCAGATAAGCCGCCTCAGAAGGAGTTGTCAGCACTCCTTTTTGGAACCGCTTTCGGCTGAGTTCATCCGCCGTCACCACTGCTTGCTGCCAATCTGCTTCGGCGACGTCGAGGCGAAGTCTCGCGAACAGCGCGTTGGTTTCAGTTGACGTGCCTGCAAATCGCTGTCTCGTGCGGCCGATCCACTCAATCGCTTCCTGAGAGCGACCTGCTTCGCGTAGAGCGTCGATAATATTTAAATGAGCAGTGTCGATGCGCTCCCCCTGAAGGAAGCGATCGATGTACTGCGCATATCTGTCTGCCGCGTCCGAAGGTTTACCCATGCGTAGCAGGGCTGTGGCACTGAAATTGAGTCCTTCGCGGCCTTCCTTGGTTGAACCATAGCCGCGTACGAGCTGATCAAAAGTCGATAGAGCCTCCGCATTGCGGCGCGACTGCAGATATGACCTTCCGATGCCTAACAGTGCTTCCGGTACTCTGGCTTCCTGAGTGTAGTAGTCGATCAAAGCTCGCCAGTGCTCGCGCGCCTCTTCGAACGCGCGGTTGGTCATGTAGACATTGGCCCGCCGCAAATGTTCTGCCGGACTTAAACGCAAGAGCTTCTTATCTGCACCACGGGAGCCGTCGTCGCTCCGACGCACCGAAGCAAGCGCGCCGTCGTTGGCCGATTGAACCGAGCCGACCATCGGCCCGGCGCTCGCCTTATTCCCTGCCGACTTCGCCGGATTGACGTGTCCCACGCCCAATGTCACTACCAGAGTTAAAGATGAGGCTATTAAGAGTTGCATGTTATTCATTCCTATTGTCCCCGCGGGTCGACCGATACTTCGATAATCTCAAAACTCGAAACGATTTCCGCCGTCGGCCTGAGGGTCGCGGCAACACTGCAATATTTTGTTTCGGAAAGCTCAATTGCCTGCGCCACCGACTTCTCGGAGATATTTCGACCCGTGACAATGTGGTGTACGGCCATCCTTGAAAAGCTTCGCGGGTGGTCGTCACGCCGCTCGCCACGCACTTCCACGCGGTATTCCTTTAGGTCCTCGCGTTTCTTTTGCAGGATCCCGATAACATCGACTGCCGCGCAACTCCCCAGGGCAATGAGCAGAAGTTCCATCGGGCTGGGAGCTGCGCCGCGGGTGTGGTCTGTATCGAGAGTCACCGCGTGTTTGGATGGAGTAATGCCGATGAAGAGATCGTTGCCGGCAAAGTGAACAATGGCCCTGGAGTCAGATGAACTCATGTCGAACCTCCGAAAAGGCAGCATAACACATCGCCTTTTCTGAGTTCGATCAGTCCGATCGACGCAGTACTCACCTCCCAGCATTTGTAGCGCGAGCTGCATTCGTGCGTAACTTTGTAGTGCAAAGATCCTACGGGCTGTACTGTTTCGGTCGCGACGATCAGGTGATGTAGGCCCGGTAACTTCACAGCCCGGGACCAGTCTAACAAAAGCCGCTACCAAATTGAGAAGTCGGCTTTAGGAACCCTTGGCTTGGATGCTGCCCTGAAGAGTTTGTGGCACAAGCTTTGTAGGAGGCTACGATGGTCACATGTGTCAAGAGCGTGAATGTTAGTCAGATGGAGGGGATTTGAGATGATTAGAGCAAAAAGAGGTTTTGCCGCGACTGTTGCTATCGGCCTACTGTGCGTAGGCTTTACCGCCATCGCTCAGCAACGCAGTTATCGAGGGACCTATCAATCGGTTCTGCAACTAATACACCGAATCGAAGATCGCACAGACCTATTCCGTAATAGCGTCGACGCGGCGCTCGATCAGAGCACCCTCGACGGGAGCAGCGCTGAGGACAACATAAATCTCTTTGTCAGAGACTTTGATGCTGCGGTGGGCCGGTTGCGAGAGCGCTTTGGCCGGCGGCAGTCAACCGCTGTAGACGCACAGGAAGTTCTAAACCGGGGAGGTGCGATTGATGACTTCTTAAAGCGCCGTCCAGCCGATGCCCGCACCCAACGGGCCTGGTCCAACCTTCGGTTGCAGCTTAATCAGTTAGCTCGAGCTTACAGTGTTACCTGGCCGGCGCGCGGTCGCGTAAATCCAGGTACAGGACCTTATACCAGCAGCCGCCTCACCGGAACGTACCGGCTCGATCCGACCAGGAGCGACGACCCTCGGGAAGCCGCCGAGAGAGCCACGCAGAGTTTACCTTACGCTGATCGGCAACGGATCAGCGATGAGGTTACATCACGGTTGGAATCACCAGACCAGCTGGCGATTGAAGTGCGCGGACGAACTGTGACCCTGGCGTCCTCGCGCGCGCCGCAGATCAGTTTTGAGGCTGATGGCTCGGAAAGGTTGGAGGCCAGCAGAGATGGCCGCACCACCCGAGCGCGCGCCACGCTTACGGGCAACCAGTTGATAGTCAATTCCTCTGGCGACCGACAAACCGATTTCAATGTGAGTTTTGATCCGATTGATAATGGTCGCAGGCTGAGTGTGACGCGTCGTGTTTACGTCCAGGGTCTCCAGAGGCCTGTAGTGGTTCAGAGTACCTATGACAGAACGGCGGACATTGCTCGCTTCGATATCCAGACTGGCTCCGATTCGCTCGGCACAACGGGCGGCACGAGCGGCGACTTTATCGTGCCCAATGGGGAAACCATTTTGGCAGTTCTGAATGAGGGACTATCAACGAGGAATGCGCGGGATGGCCAAGTGTTTACCGCGACCGTCCAGCAACCGTCCAGGTTCCAGGGTGCAGCGATCACCGGGCGGGTATCAAATCTTCAACGTAGCGGCCGTATCACTGGAAGATCCGAGATGACGCTCACCTTCGATACTATTCGTCTTCGCGAGGGAAGGTCGTACCGATTTGCTGGGATCCTCCAGTCGGTACGCAGTACGGACGGGGAAGTTGTGAAAGTGGACAACGAGGGCTCTGTGAAGGACGAGAATCAAACTACTAAGACTGCTCAGAGAGCCGCCGTTGGCACCGCAGTGGGAGCAATAATTGGGGCCATCGCTGGAGGAGGCAAGGGTGCTGCTATCGGCGCAATCCTCGGTGCGGGTGGCGGTGCTGGTTCGGTGTATGTCCAGGGTCGTGATGATCTCGATCTGAATTCGGGGACGGAACTTACCATTCGAGCTTCGGGACCAAGGTAGTCTCGGATAGTACCGGCCAAGTCCCAGCCACTCATACCTGGCATTCCCACATCGGTGAAGACAGCATCAAATTCTCGAGACTCGAAGAGCGCCAGCGCCTCACGTCCGCTGGCAGTGGTCGAAACCGCGCAGCCATTCACTCTCGAGAAGGTCGCGGAGCAGGTCTCGCACGCATTCTTCGTCCTCAACAACAAGTATTCTGAGTTGATAATCGTGCTGTGCTTCATTCTGCGGCATGGTCAACTGCACCTTGAAAGCCCGCTGGTTACCTTTTCTGGATCGTTCCTGCGGAGCAGTAGTTGAGGTCGACCAAGGATTCCGGCGTGAGTTTTGTCGAAGTCGTATACCCGTCGGGTCAAGTCCTTTGTCTGTCGCACTGAGTGACTGAAGATCCAACCTGTAAGCGGAAAGTAGATAAGCCAACCCGCCGGCGCAGATCGTGGGTCTGCTAAATAAATCGGAGAGTCTTTTGCTGTTGTTTGCTGAGATGGAACGTTTTCCCCGCCCAGGTGTTCCTGAGGTAAACGTGTTTGAGGGGGGCTCTTTCCGAATAGCCTTGGGCAAAAGGCTAGTGGCCCTGGATGGACCAGATTGCTATGACGCAGTGAAGGACGTGCAAACTTGAGTCGCCAGTTCCGACTCCTGAGGAAGAGAGGGCGGTCAGGAGTGGATTCTCTGAAGTGACCGGAAACTCTTACTTGATGAAGATGGTCTGGTAGGCAGCACGCAAGCTGAAACCAGCCTTCTGATAACAGCGCTGAGCCTTCTTGTTATCCTCATTCACGAACAGCACAATGGATCTGGCGTATGAAAGCAGATTACGCGCTAAGTGGGAGATACAGCGCAATCCATAGCCGGTGCCCATCTTATCCGGAGAGGCCCAAACGCCTTCGAGGTAGGCTGTCCCGGTCGCGTCAGATACCACCTCGGCTTTAAACGTGAGTTTCCCTTCCTCAACGCAACTTCGACCTTGCGCGATGCGACGGGCGCACCGCTCACGAAAACCGACCGGATCCTTTTCCTGCGGATTGACACCGCTTTTCTCGAAAGCCATCTGGGCATGCACAGGGAGAACTAACTCAATGTCATCGGGTGTAGCCACTCGCAGTTCGAGAACTTCTTCCCGAACCTGCACAGGCCACCTCAGTTCTAACAGGAGCTCGCGGCAAGCAAGGCGCATCTCTTGTCCGTCTTCGGAATAGTAGTTCCAGAATTCGTCGATCCGTTCTGCCTCGCCCATGATTAGATGAGGGGTCGCGCTCTGACGCGTTAGATCAGAAAATGCTTGGAGCGCGCGATCCGAGCGTGTTTCCATCAGGGTACCGTGTCCAATTAGAGCCACACCTTCAAGTATTCCCTGTCGGTTGCGGCAGCCGTAAAACGTTCCGCGGTTAAGCTCGCTGACCAGGCCGTGGTCGCGGATGAACCCGGCCATCACAACCGTGTGCATGGGACGCACGGAGAGAAACTCCAGCACTTCTGCTTCAAACTCGTGGGTGAGTTGAAGTGAGACAACTTCGGTCTCGGTATGGCGAACCGAGAGTGGCGAGGTACTGATTCTTGCAGTTGCAGTTTGACGATACATGGCGATTGTCCCTTGTTTGCAAGTGGGTAACATTTAATTAGCAAGAGTTAGTAACCTGCGTAAGCGCTTCCAGTATCTTTGTCGATAGCCATAGTTTGCGTGAGGTCGCCACGTACCAGCGCGGAATAGGCTTGGAAGATAGCATCGCTCAAAAGAACGCCACTACCAAATAGAGCGCCATCGCTCAGCAGGACGCCATCGCTGAGAAGAACCCCGTCACTAAGTAGCACGCCGTCGCTGAGTAATACCCCGGTGCTGCAGAAATACGCTCCACCTCCCATTGTCGTGCCATTGCTCAGCGGAATGCTGTCGCTGAGCAAGACGCCTGACGACATCATTGTGGAATCGGAGAGTAACACTCCGTCTGACAAGAGCACGCCGTCGCTCAGCAAGACTCCTGTTCCATAGATCCTTTGGGATTTAGTGATCAGGTTGATACCTGTACCGTAAGTGTGACCCAGAATGACACCTTTCGACCACGAGAAAGTGTAATTCTCAATCGTAGACTGGGGGTTTGGCGCGCTGCTTGTTAAAAGCGGAAAACCGAGAATTGTGCTCAGAGCATCGGTGCGCACTACCTTCGCCAGTCGAATCGCGCCGTCGACATTGAGCTGACCAGCTCCTTGCTCAAACATATTGAAGTTCGGCATTTGCTGGGCCGTGTACATGAGAATCATCTTCACCATGTTCGGCGTGAGCCCTGGATTGGCTTGAAGCATGAGGGCGGCCGTACCCGCTGCAAGGGGTGTGGCCATTGATGAGCCGCTCAGTCTCATTTGTGCGCGGGTAAAATCGAGACTTACTCCAGTGTTGAGAGATGGATTAAGCAGCGCGATACGGTTATTGGGTGATTTTGCAAAAATCAGGTTGTTGCCAGGGGCGGAGATGTCCGGTTTGATTAGATTTTCATAATGCTTGAGGCCGTATGGGTCGGTCCAGGCGCTGCGGGTCGGTCCCCGTGAGCTGTAGGTTGCAATACCATCGTCGCCTCGCCCATTAGTTCCCTTCGTGTCCGTGGCGCCGATGGTGATCACTGACGGTTCGACACCCGGTGAATGGATATGCCCGTAGACTTTTTGTCCGGCGCCGTTCTTGCCGTTATTTCCGGCTGCCGCCAGGACAACGACCCCAGCGTTCACCAATCGCCGTGCAGCCAGGCAGATGGGATCATTCTTGTAGGAATTTACGGCAGGCATCCCCAGGCTCATGTTAACCACGCGAACATTGTAGTAATAACGGTTGGTCATCAACCAATCAAGCGCTCCTAGGAGGCTCGATACTGAGCCGACGCCTAGTGAATTCAAGACTCGCAGGTTGATGATGTTTGCTTTGGGAGCGATGCCAATGTAATTGCCACTTGAGACCACTCCGTTACCGGCAGCGGCCGCAGCTACGTGAGTGCCGTGACCGTATGGGTCATCCGTGCGTCCTTCACCGGTGAAGTCTACGCTTTTGACTATGCGTGAACGAGAAGTGCCCGCCTCCAGAAAAGAGACATGTGCGGGATAGATGCCAGAGTCCACAATGGCGATACCAACACCAGCGCCGTCTAGGGGGACGCTGGTGCCAAGCAACCCGCCAAGAAAGCCGCTAGGGCCAAGCGAGCGAACGTTGTCCGCGCCTGAGGTGCGCGCCACGTGCCCGCCGAACGATCTTACTTCGCTGTCTAAGGAAGCAAACTCAACTTCCGGGAATGAATCGAGTGACTCAACCACACTGGCCGGTAGATCAACAGCGAGCGTATTGAAGTTGACGAATTGCTTCCTGACCTTCACTCCATTGCTTCTAAGCAAGGCTCTTAGTTCAGGACTTATACGGTCGTTCAGCTGCAGAATGACTTGCAGGCCTTCCTGCTCCGGTGCTCTGCGCGAATGCTCACCAAGATCCTGGGCTATCTTGCGGTGTCGCCTTTCGGATCTGTCAGGCTTGTCGCCTTTGGCGCTAGCCTTATCCGTCACCAGAATGCCGCAACATAGCGACAATACGAGCGATCCGCATGCCAGCCAGGTTAATGCCAACGACCGTTTTGTTCTTTTCATTTCAAGCCTTCCTCAGTCAACAGTTATTTAAGAGCACATGCCCAGCAAATGCGATCGGGCACGCAAGCCAAGTTGGCAATGACCGTGCCAATCCAGTGCCTACCTGCAAGTCTTGTGATTGAGGGATTTACCGTTTCGGTAAGGGGAGTGCATAGGTCATCGGGAGCCTGGTTCGGTCATCCTGATGAGGGACGTTCATCAATCTGATAGGATTGCGAAATGTGGCAAGGTCATGATCTTCCGGAAGTTATAGAGGTACACCGCGATCGCGTTTGGCATCGTGAATCAGAAAACCGCATCGAAGACGCCCGTTCCGCGGAGAGGTTTATCGAACGGGTAGGTTTCTGCAGCGCCATGACAGATTGCCGTCGGCCCGGACCCTCTCTCTACATCGCTGTTTGTGGTCGTCGGGACGCGCACATGCCTCGCAATGTTCAGAAGGATCCCGAGAGCAGGCTTGCCTGGTCCATCAAGGACGATATAATGCGTCGCGGCCGCGTCTACTACGCAAAGCTGAAGCGAGGCCGTTTAACCTTCATTGCTCGCCGACTGCTTCCTTATTTTCATGCACTCTGGGGCGTTCCCTCGGGGGAGGCTGAGTCTCTGTCTGAGGACGCGAGGTCGGTATTGCGGGTTCTGCGCAGCGAGTGGGAGATGGGAACCAGAGACTTGCGACTTGCGAGTCTGATAGACGAGCGTGGTCGTTTTAACAGGGCAATCGATGATCTCCAGAAGGCGTTTATAGTGATTCCGAGCGACGTGACTTACAAACCAACGTTCAGTTATATTTGGTCCCTCGCGGAAACTCGATTTCACGATGAGCTGGAAGTCAGGGTGAGCAGGGAGGAAGCGTTGAAAGAAATTGCCCGTGCGTACTTGAGCAGTGCTGGGATGGCACTTCGCGGTGAGCTGGCTAGCGTCACCGGCTTGTCGAGGCCGGAGGCCGGTGCCGGCAGTTGGTCTCTGGTAGACGATGGAGTTGCTCTGCGGTTGGAGCCAGGAGTCTACAGCTGGCGGGAGTTGGCCTAACGTTCTAGCCTCGACCTCCGGGCGGGCCCAGTGACGATTCACGTTCCTTGAGATCGCGTTCGGCCTCCTGCAGGGTTTTCCGCTCCAGCTGGTCCATCTCAATAACAAGTGGCAGGTGCTCTTGCGTGGCGCTCAACCGCCGCAGCATTGCCTGAGTTTCGGCCTGATTAAGACTCCGGCTCGCCGCCGCCTCGATCGTCTGCAAGCGAGCTCTGGCTTCCGCCAATCGCCCGTGGGCCTCATTCTTAAGACTTTGCAGTTGCTGTTGGTCTGACTCGAGATCAATCAATAGAGTGGTTGTGTCGGGCCCTGCTAATCCACGAGCGCGATTTATTCTGGATCGGACTGTGACCAGCTCTTTATCGGTCCTCGCGATGACACGACTGGCGGTTAACCGACTTGCCAGCGTTTCACGATACGCATCAGCCAACAGTGGGCTGTGTATACCTGTCTCGTCCAATGTTTTCCGCTCAGCTGTGGACAATTCCTGTGTGAACCAGACGACTTCGCTGGCCGTGATGCCATCCGCCGCCAGCTTGTCGCTCAATCGTCGCAACCAGCGCCCGCGATAGATGTACAAAAGTATCAGGACCAGTACACCCGCGAGAGCACCCAGCGCCAGGCCAACACCCGCTAAGAGAAGGTAGACGGCCGCGGTGTCGGTAGCAGCAGAGGTAAGGAACAAAAAGGAAAACAAGATCGGGAAGGGAAGCGCTATTAATGGAAACGCGATCCACGGAATCAATTTGAAGAATTTTGCGAGTTTCTTATCTTTGGCGGTCAGCTTTCCGGTTGTTTCTTGAATCATAGTAGTGACAAAGATTGTAAGCCTGATAAATGGTCCCAGCCCGCGGCCTCAGTCTTAGCGCTTCTTCGCTGGATCACCAGCTAGCGCGTATGACTTGGGCACCTCAGACAAGACACCAAAGCCAGGGGCGGTTTGTCTTAGATGTCTGTATAATGCGCGAAGCTCTTCAGGACTACCAGGAGTAAGCAATGAGAACAGTTTCACGACTCGCAGCAGCAATCTTTATGGTACTGATGTCGTTCATGGTTGTGAGTTCCAGCCTTCACCCTGCTTTCGCTCAATCTCCGACGGTCGCTTCGGCGAGTAGATCGCGTGCGGCCAGACCGATGACAATTCCTATTAGTATTAGGGTCAAGGGCGTGAAGCCAGAACCGGAACTACAGATGATAGACCTGACGGTAACTGAAGACGGCGAGCCTCAGACAGTCCTCTCGATTCGTGCAATTGGAACTAGCTCCCCCTTAACGCTGGCAGTGCTCATTCAGGATGACCTGGTGTCATCAATCGGTAATGAGATCAAGCCGCTAAGAGGTTTCATTAACCGTCTGCCCCGTGGTTCCAGAGTTCTTGTTGGTTATTTGAGAACTGGCTCGCTCCAGGTGCGTCAGAAGTTTACGACAGACCTGGAAAAAGCTGCTAAAGCACTCCGACCCCCGGTGGGATTCGCGAGCGCTGCGCCCTACAATCCGTATGTCGAGGTTATTGAGGCCATCCGGCGTTTCGATTCGCAGCCCTCAGGTCGAAGAGCAATACTACTCGTCTCAGATGGGCTGGATCTTTCACATGGTCTTGACTCCAGTTCGGCGGGCCAGAGCCTTGATTTGCAGCGAGCTATTAATGAGGCGCAACGTCGAAGTATCGCCGTTTATTCTTTCTATGCGCCGACGGTTGGGGGTCAAGGTCCGATTCTGTCTGCGAACGCCCAGGGTTCGTTACTGAGACTTGCCGAAGAAACGGGTGGAAGAGCTTTCTTTCAAGGCACAGGCGCGCCGGTGAGTTTCGATCCGTTTATTAAGGAGTTGACAACCTCATTGGACAAACAGATAGCCCTTACTTACCTCTCGACCCATACCGAAAAGGGCTTTCATCGCATACAAGTACGTTCATTGTCAGCCGGCGTGGAGATAGATCACCCCTCCGGATACAGGCGTTAGCCCTGAGCAGCGTGCAGTAAGTTACGAGTTGAAGTCTTACTGAACGGTGGCTGCAAGCAAGGAGCCGCGCCGATCAGTTGCCACGGCCAACCCTTCTGCAAGGCTTCCAATCATTCCGTGAAAGTGAATATCACTACCTGAAAGAACTAACACGACGTCACCTGCGTGATAGCGCGGATCTATTAGAGGGAAACGGATCACGGTTGCCTGACCATTTTCTTGCTCCAGGATCTCGAACGAGAAATCGTCGGCATCAACTAAGTACGTTTGCGAATTGTTGGCGACTCTTTGCTCGTCTGGCATCGTCACTCTCCTCGGCTGTGTGTTTTGCCGTTCTTCAGATCCAGTTACTTTTTGACCTTTATGGGAACGGGTTTAAGTGGGGCGGCTAGTGGGACTCGAACCCACGACCTCTTGATCCACAATCAAGCGTTCTAACCTACTGAACTATAGCCGCCACATGTTGATGTAGCTTAGAAATATTTGCCCCCGGCAGGACTCGAACCTGCGGCCCTCTGCTTAGCTTCCAGCATCAGGCTTTCCCTGACCGCCCGCCCTAACACGGGTTTGCTGGCTGGACTATATCTTGGACATCTCAGTCCCGACCCGTATAGTCTCTGAGGAACCCACCTACGTGTGTACATTTGGCGGTTTCCTGCGGATTACCCAATCCTCGTGGGTTTTTACTCAGGCGAGATACTGAGTACCAGAGGCTCTCAGGGCGTTCCCGCATATGGGGTCGTCCACTTAATAGGTTCCTGTTTAAAGATTTTCCCATTAAGGCTCCGACAAGGCAGATGCTCTATCCGCTGAGCTACAGGGGCGCATTGTCGATGAGTCGCGATGTTAGCATGTCGACCTCTAGTCGGGTCAACCGCACACGAAAGCCGGTTTCGCGGGCACTCGTTTAAAAATCAAAGAGACCGACCCTTAAGGGGGCGGTCTCTCGGTTTGTAAATTGGCTGGGTTCGAATTACGCCGCGCGCGGGTGTTCGGTGCTCTCCGCGAAAACCCGGCGACCATTCAATGCGTCGTCGATGATTTCCCGAACCGCAGAGGTGTCAGGATTAACGTCCATCCGGTCGCAGGCACGAAGGTGCCTCCAAATTCCCTCGGTTGCGATCTCCAGGGCCACCCCGGTAAGTTTTGAATACCGGCGCGATTGAATATGATCGATTCTCAGAATCCGCTCATCCAGCGGTAAGTGTCTATCAAAAGTCACGATTACTTTTCTCTCCTTCTAAGGCCCGACTGCTCGGGTTAATAATTACTACAGTCTAGATGCGCTGTTGACCTCTGGGGGATGTCGAAGCTTCTCGCATCGCCCACTTTGGAGGTAGCTGACTGATTGGTTCAGACAGGTTATTTACAGGCTGTGCAGCGAAACAGGAGATTATATAGAAGAGTTACTAAAAAGGCTACACTTTCTTACGGAACCGCGTTTTCTAGGGGGGATGTTTCAGTAAGTCCTTCCACTAAAACAATTGGCATTGCCAGCAGGGGCCGAGCGCGAAGCACCGCGGAGTAATCAGTCAAGGTGCCAAAAGACGTAAGCGCCGCTCCAAGTTCATCCAAGCATGAACTGGGGCGACGCTTCTGCGTAATTAAGGCCAGAGATCGAAGGATGGTCTGTTATTTCTTCGGCAAAACTGTGTCTTTCATGCTTTTTCCGACACGAAACTTCAGAGTGGTCTTCGCCGGTATCTGAATTGTTTCACCCGTTGCGGGATTCCGACCCTCGCGCGCTTTTCTCTCAGACTTAACGAGCTTCCCAAATCCCGGAAGCACGAACTCACCATTTGTTTTAACTTCCCGTGCGGCGAGATTTGAGATCTCCTCAAAGAATTCCTTTACATCTGCGCGCTTCATGCCCGTCTTCTCTGCAAAGTGATTAACTACCTCCGACTGCGTCATGCGCTTCTTGCCTGTCGCGGCTTTGGTCGCCATAGTCTAGTGGACACCTCCGACAAAACGTTAATTGAAAAGCTAGGTGAACAGTCATATATCACACTCAAGCAGCAAAGTCTCGAAAAAATCGCGATTTCCGGCGCGATTAGTCAAAAAAGTTTTGTATCTAGCAGAAGCTCGCATGAGGTGACGGCGTTCTCCAAATTGGAGAAACGGTTTCTTCCGGGAGGGTTAGCTTCCGATTTACATATCTTGGGGGCGAGCGGTTTCGAATCTCGAAGCGCCTTTATCGAGGTGATGGGATTTGGTCCGGCGGTGGCGTGGGCTGTGATACGATTCTCACGAAAACGATCGGTTCAGCGGCAACTACTCCTTTTCCCTCTTGCAGTGTAATTGACTGGTTAGGCTTAATATTCTGCACGATCTCCCTCGGGCCACCAGGCCAGGTAATCTCCAAACTAAGTGTCATTCCTTCTTGAGGTGTTCCTAGTCCGAACGTGAGTGGCAATTCACTTTGGGAACAGTAACTTGACCCGGTTCGGACCATGCTGGAAAGATTCGCGCCCTTGGAAGTCTTCACCCTGACTCTGGCGCCAATCCCATCGTGGTTGGATTTGGTGCCGATGGTCCTGACCCGCAGCAGGTCATTCTGATTCGCGTTTTCGTTTCGCAGCAGGCGAGCGTGCCCGTTGTTGGTGGTGATCAACAAATCGAGGTCTCCGTCATTATCGAAATCACCGTAAGCGGCGCCTCGGCCAACGGTCGCCCGCCGTAATGCCCAGCCAAGCTTCGTAGTGGCTTCCTCAAATTTCTTTTTGCCCCGGTTGCGAAATAGATGGGGCGGCTGCGCATATTTGACGTTGGGCTGCACTACACTTATGTCATCGGAAACATGTCCATTGGCCGCGAAAATATCCATCAGCCCGTCAAGATCGTAATCAAAAAAAAAGCAGGCGAAGGTCAGCGACTGCGCAGACGTTTTACCAATTCCTGACCTGGATGCCTCGTCGGTAAAGAGCCCTGATCCATCGTTGTGGTAGAGCGCCATGCTTTCATTTGTAAAATTCCCGATCAGGATGCTCTGCCGACCCGAACCGTCATAGTCGGCCGCGTCGACGCCCATACCAGCTCGCGCAGTGCCGGCCTCACTGAAGGCCACGCCGGCAGTGATTGCTGCGTCAGTGAAAGTGGCGTCGTGGTTGTTGCGATAAAGTTTATTCGGCTCGGTATCGTTAGCGACAAAGAAGTCGAGCCAGCCGTCGTTATCGAAATCCAGCAACGCGACCCCAAGTGATTTACCGGAAGGGTCGTTAACCCCGGCCCGCTGGGTCACATTTTCGAAAGTGCCGTTGCCGCGATTGTGATAAAGAGTCGCACTTTGTCCTTTATAGGATTGCGGCGTGCAGTAGGACTTATTCTTGCCGTCCAACGTGCAAAACTGGTCCGTTGCCACCGACCATTCGACATAGTTGCCAACGAAGAGATCGAGTTTCCCGTCGTTATCGTAGTCGAGCCATGCTGCGCTGGTAGAAAAGCCGGGATCACCCACGGCAGCTCGGGCGGTCACATCAGCAAACTTGCCATTGCCGAGGTTACGGAAAAGGTGATTGGGACCCACACAGGTGATGTAGACATCGAGAAGACCATCATTATCGTAGTCGGCTACGGCGACACCGATGGCATACACTTCTATTGCCAGGCCCGCCGGCTTGGTCACGTCCGTAAAGGTACCGTCTTTATTGTTGTGATAGAGAGCAGGAAAAGATTTGCGTTTTTTTGATTCGGGCCAGTCCATCGAATTGACGAAGAGTATGTCTTGCCAGCCATCATTATCGTAGTCGAGAAAAGCACAACCTGCGCCAATGGTCTCAGGCAAATACTTTTTTCCAACAGCGCCACTGTTGTGCTTGAAGCGGATTCCAGCCTGGGCCGTCACATCGGTGAACTCGATTTGTCCCGAAGGGCGGACAGGAGTGGGACTCGGGGTTGGCGAAGGTGTAACGGCTACTTCGCTCGTTTGGACTACGGACGGCGTATTAGAGGGCGACTCTTTGCACGCTGAAAACAGGAAGGCCAGATAAACCAGCAGGCAGTAAGTCACCCATCTTTGTCGCTTTGGTATGAGTTTTCTCCTTGCACTACTCGCCCATTCTTGTCAGAACCGGGAGCGGTAGCGACCGGGTCTCAAC
>JACCUI010000292.1 GCA_013811945.1 Pyrinomonadaceae bacterium
GGGTTGGATTCCCAAGTGATCTAATATGAAAAGACTGATACTGATTGCATTCATGGTCGTGGCGCCAATGGCCGCGATCACAACCACAACCGGGTGCAGAAATCAAAGCGCCCAAACCATTGCGTACAAATCTCTGCGCTCCGTTGCTGAAGGCGTGGACACAGGAATGAAAGTGTTCGCCAGAGCCGTCGTCAAGGGCGCGATCCCTGAAGATACGCAGTTGAAAGTGAAGTCGCTCCACGACAGTTACCAACCGATCATGGAGAAGGCCGTTGTCGCCGCACGGTTTGACTTCAGCAAGCCTGCTCCGGCGGAACTGGCGGAACTTGCCGGACAACTGACAGAAGTGATTATCAACGCAGTCAACCAACGCTAAACTTATGGGCTGGGAAATTCTGATTCCGATTATCGCTCGCGAAGGCATTCCCGCCGCGATGCGACTGTGGACACTCTGGAAAACAGGCGGTGAACCGACCCAGAAAGATTGGGACGAACTCGCTGCGATTTCCAAGAAATCATACGACGATTACATCGCCTACGCCAAGAAAGGCGGTTGATTAAATGGCCTCTGTCCTCCCAACGGTGGCTGATTGTTGCGTCGAATGCGGTCCGTGCGACGTAAGCGTAACAATCACCACGGCATCAACCAGCACTG
The DNA here is from genome assembly GCA_013811945.1 of Pyrinomonadaceae bacterium. Taxonomy (GTDB): domain Bacteria; phylum Acidobacteriota; class Blastocatellia; order Pyrinomonadales; family Pyrinomonadaceae; genus PSRF01. The sequence goes on from JACCUI010000292.1 coordinate 656, forward strand.
GACGTTGCCTGTTCTACGTGAACACGCTTGCAGAGATGCGCGCAATTCCAAGCTCGACCGTGAGCGCACAATGCCAATGCACAGTTGGCGGGTCGCTGTTCGCCGGGGATGGTGGTGGAGGAATTTACTTCTGGTCCCCGACCGGCGTTCAGGCAGACGACGGGATCAACTTCATTCGGCCAACCGATTTCGTCACTGCCGGGCTCTGGCAAAAGCTGCTCTGACCTATGTCACAATGCGCAACAGTTTATCAGGTGGCAGGTCCGACAGGTCCGGCTGGCACGAATGGAACGAACGGCACGAACGGAATCAATGCGTTCACGACGTTGTCCGCCCTGCTCGTCATGCCAGCGGAATTGGCGAGCGCAAACGCAACGGTCGTCAGCACAGCGTGGATGACCATTGGCCAGGTCGTTTACGTTCTGGGGCTTGGTTACATGGAAGTGGCCGGGATCACTTCAGGCACGGTCGTTTCGCTGAAGAATCTCAAGTCAACAGCGAGCAACGTTTACATGATCAATGCGGTTCCAGGGACAAATGCCGCTGTCAGTTCGACTGTGTCACCGGCTGGCGTTCAAGGTCCCAATGGTGCAGCGGCATCGGGCGGGTTGCTGAGCGCAAACAACCTTTCGGATGTAGCGAATACGGTCACATCCAGAACCAATCTTGGCCTTGGATCGCTGGCTGTCCTTGACACGATAAACGGCACAAACTGGCTCGGGAACGATCTTGCCGTTGTCGATGGCGGCACAGGCGCAAGCACAGCGGCGGCAGCGCGAACCAACCTTGGCTTGGGCGACATCGCAACCCAAAACGCGGCTGCGATAGCGTTTACGGGCGGGGTGATTACCGGACTGAGCAACATCACTTCTGTCCTGGGTGCGTTTACGGGAGATCTTTCAGTTCTTGGAACTAACATTTCCCTTGGTCGATGGGTGCAGGCTGTTTCCGGAGCGGATCAATCGCTTTTGGCGGCGACTATGGTCCAGGCGAACGCCTCCAAGATTCGTGTGATTGGAAACGCTGCGCCAGTGACGTTGATTGCAACCCCAACCGTGTCCCCTGGAACATTGAACGGCCAACGAGTGCTGATAATGGGTACCAGCGACACGAACACGGTCACGTTCCAGCGTGAAAGCGCGCTGGCTGGCACAACGCTTCGGCTTGGGGCAGCAACGCGAGCACTCGGTTTGTACGACTTGCTCGAACTTTCGTGGGACCAAGCCACCGGCATGTGGTGCGAGATCAGCTTCATCAATAACACCTAATGGCCATTCGTGATCCAGGATCGTTGCCCGCAGGGGTTGTTACGCTCGAACGCGGTATGTCGAGCGGGAACGATCCGCGCCTTATCCCGCCCAATTCGGCGCCTCTGCTGGTCAACGCAACGGTTCGAGATGGGTATCCGACAAACCGGCCTGGATGGAGGAAGGTTGCGCTCACTTACGAACGGTTCACGTTCACTCCGTCAACCTCGGGTCGGTTTCAGGGCGCAACGCTGTATCGCCCGCGCACAGGGCTTCCGTTGATTGTGGCGTCCATCGGTGGCCGACAATTCCGTTACAATCTTTGGGGCGAGAATTCCGTTCAGGAAATATCCATTGCGGGTGATTACAACCCGAGCAACAAGCTTCAGGTATGGTTTACGCAAGCGGAAGATTTCCTCCTGATGCAGGACGGTCAAAGCGCAGTTTGGTCGTACAACGGCGGCTCTTCGCGCAGACTTGGTCCGAGAGAGATCCCGGTGGGTACGATCATGGAATACGCACTTGGCCGTATCTGGGTCGCCTCGCCTGATCGTCATTCGTTCGTTGCTGGCGACTTGGTGTACTCGAGCAGCGGGACGGCGGCCTACAGCTATCGAGATGCGGTTCTCAAGTTTACTGAGAACGATTTCCTGAATGAAGGCGGGGCGTTTGCGGTCCCGGCAGGTGCCGGACAGATAAACGCCATTCGGTATATTCCGAACCTGGACTCGTCTTTAGGCCAGGGTCCGATCGAGGTTTTCACGTCCAGCGGTGCCTTTAGCGTTAACGCTCCGTTTGATCGAACGACGTGGAAAGACCTGCAATACCCAATCCAAACCGTCTCCGCGGTGTGTCCTGGGGCGCAATCGCAGAACGGGACGGTGCGCGTCAATGGCGACATTTGGTATCGAGGGTTGGACGGCATCCGATCGTTCATCATTGCCAGGCGCGATTTCGGGATGTGGGGCAACGTCCCAATGAGCGATGAAATGAGCGAGTTGCTCGATTACGATTCGCAGAACCTGCTCCAGTACTCGAGCGGTGCGTTGTTCGATAATCGGCTTCTGATGACGGCAACGCCGACGTGGAACGCCGAGCGCGGCACGTACCATCGCGCTCTTGCCGTACTCGATTTCAAGCTAGTGTCCAGCATGTTCCAGCGAACGCAGCCCGCCTGGGATGGGATGTGGACCGGACTAAACATCCTGCAAATCCTATCCGGTCAGACTTCCGCTGGTGTTGAACGTTGTTTCGCTTTCGTGTTCAATGATGTCACGCTGGAGAACGAAGTTTGGGAACTGACCAAAACGGACGTGTTCGATTACGATGAAAACGCCAACCCGCTCCGGATCAAATGGGGATTCGAAACGCGCTTGTTCGATTACGGGAATCCAGACGGACTCAAATCGCTTGATACAGGCGACGTGGCACCGGCAGACATCCAGGGGAGTGTTGATTTCACGTTCAAATATCGAAGTGACGAAAATCCTTGCTGGCTCGATTGGAACAGCTTCCAACTATGCGCCAAGGACAGGAATTGTGCCCCGACTGACTGCCTTGACCTGAAGCAATACCAGAAAAGTTATCGGTCACGAGTGACGCTTCCAAGACCACCTGAAGTGTGCGAGGTCAGCCAAGCTAAGCCGTCAAATCTTGGGTTCAGGAATCAGGTTCGAGTTGAGATCACTGGCGCTTGCTCGATTAAACAGTTAATCCTGCGATCCAGAGCGTTGCCTGAATCGCCGTTTCTTGGGTGTCAATCGAGCGTGGCGACATGCACGGAAGATACGTGCTGTGCAATGGACAATTATTTTGCGAGTGTGACGTAACAAACCAATGAGCACAGTCCTTGTCACAGCAACACCAGGAACGTTCCCGTCAGGATTCTGTCCGACCGGACCGAACGCGCTTCAGGAACTTTACAACGCGATCATCAATCGCACGGTGTTCTCGTTGTCGGCTGACAAGGCGTTCTACAACTACGGCGACACGCAACCGACCCCGGACAATCGCGTGTTCCCGTGGTTCAGGACGAGCGCAAAACTGCCTGACAGATGGTACGTTTACGCACTTGGAAAATGGATTTCGCCGTATCGCATTCCGATCGGTCAGGAACGAATGATCTGGGGTGATGGTGAAGTTGCCCTTTGGAGTTATGACGGGGGGGACGGAACTGACCCGGTATCGATTGGGTCAACTCAAACTACGGGCAGTTTTTGGAAACGCGACATTACGTTCGATGGACGTTCGCCGATGGGCATTGGCGCAATCTCCGGAAGCAACCCGGCCAAGTCGCTTGTGCTGGCTGAACAATACGGCCTCGGATCAGTTGCGCTTCAAGTGAGCGAGATACCAGCACACGCACACACAATAACCGCGAAGGCTCACCTGGACATTAATGCGAGTTCTTTGGACAGGACGTTGGCCGGGGCTGGGGCAGAGTTCACGGACAGTTTCAACACTGGCAGTGTTGGCGGCGGAATTGCCCACCAGAACGTTCACCCGGTCACGGGCGTCATCGTTGCTCAGAGAACCAATCGACAGTTCTGGACGTCATGAGATTGACACTTTCAGACGTTCGAGACACGCAAATCCCTGAGGTGCTGCGCTTGTGTACCACGGACACAGCCAAGCTGCCGCGTTACCTAAACGAAGCGGTGATGCGGTTGCTGCCAAAGGGGCAATGGCGTGGAACGGTGGCTCGTTACAAGTTTTGCACGATCGCCGCTTGCCTGACGTTCCCGCGCCAGATCGAGACTGCACTCGGGTTCAGCATTTGTCGGGCGCCAGGTACGATTCGAAGCCATTGGTACGAGTTCCTGGATTTTGGAGTTGGCCAACTCAGCCATGACGATTGCGCTGCGGATCAGTTGATCGATCGCGGGACAGCATGCGCCTTTGACGATATCGCCACGATCGGGAACAAGATCAAGATTTACGCTGACCTTGCCGTGGATGCTGGCAAGACGATCTTGCTTCAGGGCTACGATTCGAACGCGAATTGGGTGCTGACGAGCAACGGAGATGTGAACGGAGAACGTGTGACGATCGGAGCAGCGCCGGTAACGACATCAACAGCGTGGCTGAAGGGTGGTCTTGCTGCTGTTCAGAAGGTGGCGACGAAGGGGCCAATCCGCCTTTACGATTACAACCCGACAACGGGCGTGCAACGTCCAATTGCGATTTATGAGCCGGACGAGACGGTTCCTGAATACCGGCGTTACATGGTTCCTGGGATGGGAGATCATTCGTCTTGCTGCGGATCAACCACGGATTGCGGAACGAAAACCGTTACGGTACTGGCCAAGCTGGCGTTCATTCCAGTCCGTAACGATAGCGATTACATTTTGATTGGGAACGTTCCAGCGTTAAAGGATATGTGCATGAGCATCCTTAAACGCGAACAAAACCTAATTCAAGAGGCGTTCGCGTACGAAGCGAGTGCGGTGAAATTGTTGGATGAAGAACTGAGCAACTACTACGGCGACGGCACTGTGGACCCGATTCGTTCGATCAACGCGGGAGTGTTCGGTTACGCAGGTGTGACCAGTATCGTGTGATTTTATGAGCCCTGTTACAATACCGCAAAGTTTGGTTCTCGCGCTGGCTGATTTCTCGTCCATTGGCAGCCCAAGCAGCAGCGAAGGTAGTCAAATGGTTCCAGAAGAAGGGGACGACGCTATCGATTCGTGCAAGGCCAGGGGCGGAAAGATTATCATCGTAAACGGAAAGAAGAAGTGTGTTCCAAAGGACGATCCCAAAGACGAACCTCCAACCGACTATCCAACTGACCAACCAACCGAGGAACCAACAACGTACTCGCCTCAAACGGATTACCAGGAACCGATGGGGACTGATTACAGAAACTACGCTTAACCTTTATGGCTGAAAGCATTCTCAACGCGCTCTTGTTCAAGGAGAAGCCGAAGCTACCGGATTTGCCGTCTATCGACTTAGGCAAGGAACAGTTGTTGGCGATTTCAGGAAACGCCAGCGCGTTGCCACATGCTCAGTCACTTGCCAGCGCCACGAATGATTTCAATCAGACCGAGCTTGAGAAGCAGCTTGCAAGGTCAATGCCTGGGTATGCTGGGTTGCGAGATACGGCCAGAGACCAAATCCGTGACATGATGAACGGCATACTTCCAGGTGACGTTTCGGATGCGGTCCAGAACAGTGCAGCGGCACGTTCTTTGCGAGGTGGGTTCGGTGGTAGCGGGGTACATGGAAATCTGCTCGCGCGAGACATTGGTCGAACATCTTTGGATTTGATCGGGAGCGGTATGCAAGCGTTTGAACGCTGGTCGCAAGCCGGGAAGCAAATTGGGACTGCTCCAATGTTCGACGTGACGAGCATGTTCGTTACGCCGATGCAGCAAGCAAACTTCGATGTGAGTGAGCGCAATCAACGTTGGAATTACGATTGGTTCAAGGAACAGCTTCGCGTTCAGCCTGAACCGTGGGAGCGCGCGGTTGGTGGTCTTATGGATTGGGTGGCTACGACAGGGTTGAACATTGCCGGGTCTTACGCTGGACAGCTTGGAAGTGGCGGCAAGGTCGGAGAAAGCTAACCAAATGCCAGAGTTAAACCTAAATTACGCCCAGCTTCCTGAGTGGCTTGCTCCAAAGCAGGACCTTCCGACTTTCGGACAGTTCCTGCAAGCTCGCCAGGTGGCAATGCAACAGACCGAGCAGAACCTGATGCTGCCGATCAAGGCGAAGTTGCATGATCAGGAATTTCAGATGAACGCGCTCAAGACGGCGGATTATCTGAAGCAACGTGACGATTTGTTGCAGGCTGAAACGGTTTTGCATGAGGTGTCTGGGGAACTTGCACAAATGTTTGAGTCCGGGAAACCTATGGAAGCGGTGAAGTTCCTTCTGAGCAAGGGCGCTCAATACCCAATACTTCCTAAATCTCCACAGTATCAGTCTATGATGAAGGGCGCTCAGACCGCCGTTACGTTAAAGCAAGCTGAGGACAGAATTTCGGACATGGATCTGTACCGTCAGGACGTAATTAACGAGAGGCGGGCAGCATCCCTCGATCGTGTCAGGTCTGCGATGGACACGAACTTGACGCGCGAATTGATTGCGTTATCCAAGGAAACGCCTGGAACAAAACCGAGAGTCGTTACTCGTGACGAGTTCATAAGCAGGCACGTAGGGAATTACACGCGCCAATCCGGGCTTACATTCGAACAATCCACAGCGGCGCTTGGAAACCTTTACGATAAGGAAATGGGAGACAGGGTTGGTCCAACAAGCGAATCGCCACCTGTCGAAGACGAAGATACTCGCGACACCAGAAAGGTGATCAAAAGCCTTATCAGACTTAAGGCCCTTGGCGAAACCAGGGCTGAAGTGAACGGGAAAACTGTCAAACCGAAATGGTCCGGGAACGTTCTCGCGGACAGCATTGACGATCTGATTTCGAAATATTCAAAGCTGCTTCCTGAATCCGAACCGAAGGCTGCCAAAAAAGACGAATCCATTCCGCGCATTTCAACCCAGGAAGAATGGAGCAGACTTCCTATAGGCGCTCCGTACATCGGTCCTGACGGTAAAAAAGCCTTCCGAAAGTAACGTGGCCACGAACATTTTTGGAGACACCATTGTCGATGATGGTCGAACGAATGTCTTCGGTGACACAATCGTTGAGGACGATGCTGACATTGGCCGAGCGGAAGACATCGCCACCCGCGTTGCGCTTGGCGCCACTGAAGGCGCATCTGAAACCGTTCAGGGTGCAGCGCGCGGCCTTGTCATAAAGGAACAGCGCCAAATAGGGTCCAACGCGCAGCAGCTTGCTCTGGCTGCGGCAATGAGCAGGAGTCCGGACGCGGACAACTCCGACCTGAAGAACGTCGCAAAGACAATTCGCGACGCCGCAATCAAGGAAACGCCGCAGAAAATTCAGGAGAGCACCCTTTACCAACTCGGAACTGAGGTTGGAAGCGTAACGCGGGAAACGTACAAACCGAACCCGAAATTCGACGGTCAATTCATCTCCAAACTTGCGGAAGGGATTGGTTCAACCATTCCAACGCTGGCGCTCGGTGGACTATCGCCCTTGACCGCTGCGGTGCAGTACGGCCTATCTCAAGGCGAAAGCCTCGCCAAGGAATCGGAGGAAGCCGGGCGCCCGGACAAGTCTGACGAAGCGTTTCTGCTTGGCGCCGGGCTCGGTGCTGTTACGGAAGGGGTGCTTGGCGTTCCGGCCAACATCCTCAAGTACGTTCGAGCGGCCAGGAAGGCCGGTGTTCCCGCTGAGACATTCGGAAAAGGATTTCGTAAGGCGTTCTGGGAAACGGTAGTTAAACCAGCAAAAAACGAGTTCGCTCAGGAAGGGCTTGAGCAGCTTGGACAGAATGAGGTCGCTCGAAGGCTTTACGATCCTGAACGGCCAATCACCAAGGATGTCTGGGAAGGTGCGGTTATCGGTGCGGCAACTGGTGGGTTGATCGGTAGTGTTGCTGGCGGATTGTCCATTGCCGATGCGCGACGTGAAGGCGTTAAAAAGAAAATCGAACAACCAGATTCGATCGTAACGGAGGACCTGTCCGAAACTGCTCCATTGACTGCTGCCGCTGTTGTTGAACTTGAAAGGAGCATTGCGCCACCTGAAGGGACACTGGTTCGCCAGGACATTCAGGACCTGATTGCAACTCCTCCGACGCCGGTTGAACCAGCCGCAGAGCCAGCACCTGAAACACAGGCAGAGGCTGGTTCGGGTCCAACCCCAAGGCCAGAGGATGACGCCGCCCAAGTCGACCTGATCCCTGCCGAATCTAAAATTCGGCCACGCCGCGTCACGCGCGCTGAAACAACACGCCTACCGGACATCATCGACGACATCGAAGGTGAAATTGGAAAACTGAACCTAGCGTCATTCCGAAAGGTCACGGACAACGCAGATTTCAAACCACGCGGAGCCGCTCGCAGAATCTTCACAAGCCAAGGCGGTTCGTCTGCAGATGTCGCCATTAACGCTCTTGTTCACGCCGGGAAGATAAAAGACATATCGCTCGATGAATTCAGGGAGAGGATAATCAGGGCTTCAGAATCGCGCATCGCATGGAAAAAACGTTTCGCATTGGAAGATCGAACATTGCGAGACGAATCCAAGCAGGAGAATCAATTCCAAAAGCAAGCACTCGATGGAAAACGCCCTCCGAGAGAGAACATCCAGGTTGAGCGTGTGCCTGTTCAGGATTTGTTGGTAGGTGATGAATTCAAGGTTCAAGACGAGAAATTTACCGTCACAAACCTCGAGATCGACGATGACGGAAACCTTCTCAGTGTCACCGTAAAGGACGGTCCAAAGTTTGGCGTTAAAACGATCGGTCCGGAACGCGCCGAATTCATTCACATCGACAAAGGCACGTATCAACCTGCAGAAGTAGAGTTTTTGTCCCCGGAAGAATTGGCGCCTGATAAACCAGCCTCTGAACCGTTCGGACTAGAAGGCGACGTTGGCGGGGATCAGGTGCGATCAGAAACCGCCGCGAGAGAATCCAAAGCTCGCGCTGAATCGGAGCGCGCTGCGCTTGAACAACGAGC
>JACCUI010000023.1 GCA_013811945.1 Pyrinomonadaceae bacterium
GGCAGCCGTCCGTATTTCTTTTCCCAGTTTTTGATGTCTTCAATTGTTACCGCCGTATCCATGTCGGTGCGGGCGCGTTCGCTGATATCAATCACTGCGAGCGGGGCGATGAAATTACGCACGGGCATCTGTTCAAGCGATAATCCACCGGCGATGAAATGCGACGGCGCGTCAATCTGCGTTCCGATATGTTCGTGAATTTCCCAGCGATTAGCCGCCACACCCATTTTTTCAACCGTCGCAATCGAAGTTTTCTTAAACGGAAAAGTAATACCCGGAATCGGAATGTAAGGAAAATCTTCGGTCAAAGTGTGCGTCAAATCAACGACATTCTCAGGCGAAACTGAATGTGAATTAGTCTGCCCGTTTACATCGAGCGTGTACGGAATGAGCAGCAGAAGTAAAAAAAAGACAGCCGCGCTTTTTGAAATCATTTTGTTGATTCTCATCGTTCGCCCCCGGCAATTTTCTTTCCTTCGAATATTCGTTTTTTTGTAGTGTTCAATTTCCTCAATCAATTTGAAAATGAGGCTTGACCAAAGCAAAAAACGTAGCGAAATCCTGGCTTTGCCGAAATCCCTGCAAATGTCCTTCGGCGGAATCCCACCCAATCAGCATCACATAGCGATTTTTTTTCTTGCCCGAACGCGCCAGCGCATAACCGAGACTATGCGGCGATGAGTCCAGATACTCAGCGGCTCTGCCGTAGTCCGTTTCAAACTGCTTTTCCTGTCTGTTTGCAATCAAATATCTGATTACTTCTAAAACTATTGAAATATTTCTTCCAAAAAGTTACTTAAAGAGAGATTACAGTTTATAGTTTTGCAAAAGATAGTAGGCACTATTTTGTAACCCCCGTATCTGTGAAGAAAATTAAACACATAGACGAAACTAATTGTCCCGTCAAAGCGACGATGGATATTATCGGCGGAAAGTGGAAACCGATTATTTTGTATTATTTGAAAGACGGGATAAAACGTTTCGGCGAGCTTCAGCGATTGATTCCGCACATCACGAAAAAAATGTTGACGCAACAATTAAGAGAATTAGAACTGGATGAAATTATCGAACGCAAGTCTACCACCAAGTTCCGCCAAAAGTAGAATATTCACTCTCTGAATATGGAAAGTCTTTGAAACCTGTTTTAGAATTGATGGCAACTTGGGGAAACGAGCACCGCTTAAAATACGGCAGGGATAAATAAGCACTTAGACACTACTCACACACGTTAATTCATACCACCAGTGTGAGACTGTTCTGGAAATCCATGCACCTTCCAACCAAATAGCCTCTTTGTTCCATCAATAAGTGGAAGCGGCAGAACTCCACACTCTCAGCCGCCGCATCGCGACCGGCCCTATCGAAAGTTAGGGGTCGTCCCGCCACTCTTCCGGTACCATCAGCCGCCGACATCCCCAGCACAAGATTTACGCGGTAGCACCGCCGCTGCGCGTTTGCGGCACAGATTTACCGACTTCGGCGCAGGACTCCAAGCCCTTGGACGGTCGGACCCTGCAGAGCTTGAAGCTCTGCCGCTTCGCATTGCCGACTGAAGCAGAGGCTGCTTGTTGGCGTCATTTATAAGTTTATTTGAACGAGTTGGAACCTTTGAAGAGGATTTGATGAGCGAAACATCTGACAAGAAAATCACGCGGCGCGAGGTGCTGACCACCGGAGCCGCCGGACTCGCGGGGCTCGCCGCGATGGGCGTCGCCGGTTCGGAAGCGAGCGCACAGGGGCAGACGACGCCGACGCACACGCTGCGACCCGTCGAGCCGCAGACCGGCAGGGCGAACCGGAACGGCAAGTTCGCCAACAGGGTCGTGCTCATTACCGGGGCGACTTCGGGTATCGGCAAAGGAACCGCTTACGCCTTCGCCCGCGAAGGCGCAAACGTCTTTTTCTGCGGGCGGCGCGAGGAATTGGGCAAACAGAACGAAGCGGAAATTCGTGGCTTCGGCGGCGAGGCGGCTTACATGCGCGCTGACGTGCGGAGAGAAGCAGACGTGCGGTCGTTTGTTGATGCGTGCGTAAGAAAGTACGGGCGCATTGACATCGCTTTCAACAACGCCGGCGTTGAAGCCGTCGCCGCCAATCTCACCGACCAGACGCTCGAAAATTTTATGAATGTGATGAACACGAATGCGACCGGCGTGTTCCTCTCAATGAAGTATGAAATCCCCGTCATGCTTCGACAAAGAGGCGGCGTGATCGTCAACAACGCGAGCGTGTCGGGGCACGACGGCTTCGCGCTGATTTCGCCGTACAGCGCGAGCAAGCACGCCATCATCGGGCTGACGAAGTGCGCGGCGCTCGAATACGTGCCCCGCAACATCCGCATCAACTCGATCAGCCCTGGCGGCGTGGACACGCCGATGCTGGAACGCGCCTTAAGAGGTTTCCAGGCGACCGCCGCACAGATCGCCGCGACCATCCCCGTCCGGCGCCCAGCACGGTCGAAGAGATGGCGCGCGTCGTGATGTTCCTCAGTTCGGACGAGGCTTCGAGCATCGCCGGGATGGACGTGGACGGGCGGGATGCTGACGGCGTGAGAGATACGCCGGGGCAAGTGAACTTATAAAGGAAATAATCCGATGAGTGACACAGAGAAAAAAGTGATGTCGCGACGTGAGGTGCTGACCACAGGCGGGTCGGCGCTCGCAGGAGGGCTGGCAGCAGCTTCCACAGTCGCCGGTCGGGGAACACAGGCAGGCGAAGCAAGCAGGCGGAACGAGGCGGGAAGGCTCGCGGGTCGAGTGGCGATCATCACCGGCGCGGATGTCGTCCTGATTGACATCGTGCGCAACATCCCGTCCGCGCCCTACCCGATGGCCACGCCCGAAGATTTGGCCGAAACCGAACGGCTGGTGCGCGCCGAAAATCGCCGCGCGCTCGCGGTGCGCGCCGACGTGCGCGAGATGAGTCAGATGCGGCAGACGACCGAGCGCGCCATCCGGGAACTCGGCAAAGTGGACATCCTGTTTGCGAACGCGGGGGATTGCGACCACGAACTCGCCGCTCGTGACCATCACTGATGCACAGTGGCGTGACGTACTCGAAGTCAATTTGTTCGGCGTGGCGAACGCGATGCGCGCCGTGTTGCCGCACATGGTCGAGCGCAAGTCGGGCGTGATCGTGGCTAACTCGTCCGTCGGCGGGCGCATGGGTACGCCCGGCGTGCCGAACTACGGCGCGGCGAAGTGGGGCATGATCGGATTAGTCAAATCCGTCGCGCTCGAAGTCGGCAAAAGTAATGTGCGCGTCAACGCGGTCTGCCCGACGTTTATTGATACGGAACTGACTTGGCAGGGAACGTCGCTGCCCGGCAAACCGCGTCCAACGCGAGCCGAGATCGAACAAGTGGCGCGACAGTTTCACGGGCTTGATGTCGGAGTTCTCCCGCCGGAAGACGTAGCGGCGGCGGTTCTGTTTCTCGTTTCCGACGAAGGGCGTTTTCTGACCGGCGAGGCAAGACGTGGCGGCGGGCAGCAACGCGCGTTGGCAGGCGTAAGGTGAGTGAAATGACGAATCAGGAAAATGACACGGACACTGGCGGAGAGGCGGAAGACTCGTCGCGGACGAAGGAAGTTTCCCGGCGGGATTTTTTGGCGCGCACGACACTAACCGGGGCCGGTCTGACCATCGCCTCTCTTCTGCCCACCCATCTCGCCGCGGCGGATCGCCGCCGGACGGAATGCTTGTCGAAGCGAACGCCGCCACGTCGGCGTTCGTCAGGGAAGAAGCGGTCAAAGTATCTCTCCGAATCAACGGCGCGCGGCACGCTCTTGTCGTAGCCGCTCGTGACGCTGCTTGACGCGATGCGCGAAAGGTTAGCAGAATCGCCGTGCGGTGATGACGTAGCGAAAGTGAGGAGACGAGCGATGCGGATTTGTAAAGATAAAGTAGAAATGGAACAAGCGGAAAAACAAAGAACGGCAAATGGCGCTGGCCGCTTGAACGCGCTCTCCGAGGTTAGAAGCGAGGCTTTCGCCCCGACAGTCTCAAGTGCGTCGCTCGCTTGGAGCGGCTTCCGCCTCGAACGCCATCGTATTTTCGCTAACGCCGCTACGCCGAAGATTTCCTTTCCCACTCACGTCATCGGCTTTCTGCTCGACGGAGCTTACAAAAAAGACATCTCCGTGATCGGCGGTCTTCGCACCGTCGCACACATTTTCGCCGCTCTCCGGCTAACTCTCCTAAGATCGCCGCAAGCCTCGCGAATGATTATCCGATTAAACGTCTTGTCGCGCCGGAAGAAATGGCGCGCGCAGTGATGCTCCTTGCCTCAGACGGAGCGTCCGTTTTAACCGGAATGGATATGGACGTAACCGGCGGCTTTTTGACCAAGTAGATCTGGAGAGAAACGATGAGCAAAGTTTATTTTATCACCGGAACTTCTAGCGGTTTTGGAGCGCGGCGACAACGCTGTGTTAGCGGTGCGAAAACTTGCCGACGTTGAAGAATTAACCGCGAAATACAGTGAACATGCGCTTGCCGTCAAACTTGACGTAACAAACGGTGGCGAACGACAAGCTGCCGCTCGTGCCGCGCTTGAAAAATTCAGGCGCGTTGGTGTGCTTGCGAACATTGCCGGACAAGGAAGTTTGGGCGCGTTGGAAGAATTCTCTTCGGAGCAGATTCGCAAACAGTTTGAAGTTAATTGTTTTGGTGTGCTTGAGTTGACGCGCGAAATTTTGCCCATGATGCGACAGCAAAAGGGCGGTCATATTCTTAATCTAACTTCAATCGGCGGACTGGCGAGCGTTGGCGGCTTTGGGCTTTATTGCGCGACTAAGTTTGCAGTTGAAGGCTTTACCGAAGCCTTGCGTGACGAAGTAAAACCGCTTGGCATAAAAGTTACGATTGTCGAGCCGGGCGCGTTTCGTACCGAATTTGCGGGCGCGTCGAATGTGCGTCCCGCCCAGCAGATCGACGATTACAAACCCGTCATTGAGCCGCTTCAAGCGTATCTCTACGGCAACGATGGCAAACAGCTGGGCGACCCGCACAAAGCCGCGCTGGCAATGATTGAAGTTGTCGAAAGCGCAAATCCGCCACTACGCATGATGCTTGGCGCAGATGCTTTCGGACTGTGGGAGAAGAAACGCGCGGAAATTGACGCAGATGTTTCTAAATGGCGCAAAGTCGGCGAAGACACTGCCTTCGACGGCGTCGAAGTGCAGGCAATCAGCGGGTGAAGGCTGTCAAAAGCGGTTCTGACCCGTACACGTAATCGGATCAAGACCGCAATCATAATAAATTGCGAAAAAGCGAGAGTCGAGAAGAAGATGGACTCGGGCCGCAGACAAACGACCAGCGGAAGGTCGAATCCCGAATAAATGATCTCGCCGGTGAATTCAGCCGCGGGCAGGGCGTTAGTAGGCGAAATTTTCTGTTCACGGCCGCGGGCATGGCAACCGCCTTCCTGGCGATGAACGAGGTCTACGGTGATTTGTTCGACGTAAGCCGGGCGAAGCCAACACTCTGGATGTCGCGGCCGGGGCTCGGCATCTGAATCGCTTCTATGATCCTCCGAGAGTGAGGGTCGATTACCAGGGTAGCGTTGCTCTTGTCGCAGGTGACGAACAGCGACCCGTCCGTGTGGATCGCCATCCCGTGCGGGCCCGAATATGGACGTGTGTCCATGACCCCGGCAGACTTCATCGCGATCAGATCGACCACGACGATCTCATGACCTGGATGAACATTGTTGCCGTAAACGCCGTCGCCATATATCGAACGTAGGCCGTCTGGCCGTCCGGTGACAGCACCAGTTCGTGCGGGTGCGGAGGCAGAAAGACCGCCCCGAGAAAGCGGCGCGTCCTCATGTCAAGAAAGTCGAGGCTGTCCTCGAGCTTGTTAGATTGGCCAGGCGAAGCCCTGAATCCGTGTTCACGACGGTCACCCGTTCTTCTGATTCGTGGCGCTAGGGAGCCCGCTCACTTCTGCGACGTCTCGCACCACTTTCGGAGTGATGTCCGGTGTGGCGAGCGCGTGCCGAGCGATCTCGTCCTTACGAGCGAACCACACATCGGGATGGCTCTTTGCGTAAGTTAGGAAGCGGTCGAGGACGCGCACGCGCGAAGCATGCCCCGACAGCCGGTCGTGCAGGCTGAGCAGCATCATCCGCCGTCGAAAGGCGCCCTCCTCGTAGAGCTGGTCAAACTCGTCTCGGAGCTGCTGTTCGTAGTCGGCCGGCGAAAATCCGGTGAAGTCGTAGGCAACGATATCGTTCATGTGAATTGTATATGGGACCGACACGAAGGGTTGGCCGTTGATGTCCTGGGTAAACGGCTCGTCCCGGCTAAGATCGTTGTTGTGATAGGTAAAGCCCAGTTCCTGAAGCAGGCCGAGCGTTCGAACGCTGCCGCGCATCCAGTAGCAATCATAGCCTGAGGGGCGCTGCCCAGTGACGTTGACGATGCTGTCCAGGCTGCTCTGGATCCAAGCGCGCTCCTCCTCGGGCGGGAACGTGTACTGCGGCTCCCAGCGCTTGCCGTGCGCGGCGGGCTCGTGCCCACGGCGAACGATTTCCCGGGCGAGCTGCGGATGTTTCTCGATGGCCTCGCCGATCATGAACGAGGTGACCTTGATGGCGTGCTTGTCAAACAGGTTGAGCATACGCGGCATGCCTTCCTGGATGCCTTAATCGAAGAACCCATTGGTTCCGAGATCTGGGTAGCCAGGCTCAATGGGCTCGGTGATCGGCCCGCCGGCCCCTGATATCGGCTGTCCGCCGGCCTCAAACTGCATCGCTATAGAAACGCACAATCGCGCATTCTTAGGCCAGAACTGCTGTTGCTGACTGGGCATCGGCTCGCCTCCAAATCGCTGTTGACTCTGATCTAATATACCCTCAAGGCTCTACCTTATAAGTAGTCACCTTTTGGTGACCTTCCCCTGAGGAGGAAATCGCGATGAGGGACAAGGCACAATCAGAAACATAGGGGCCGAAATACCCGGCGCGGCGACTGTTGGAACTCGTCGGCGATAAGTGGACGCCGATCGTTCTCTACAGCCTGTCGGACTCGGTAAAACGGTTCAGCGAGATTCAGCGCGACATCCCGGACATTTCGAAGAAGATGCTGATCCAAGTCCTGCGAGCGTTGGAGAGCGGCGGCCTCGTCGAGCGTACCGTGTACCCGGTCATACCCCCCAAAACGGGGTATAGGTTGACGGCGGATGGGCAGACGCTGCACGCTCCCGTGGCGACGTTGTGCAACTGGGCTTCGCGTAACGAGACGTTTCTGGACGAAATTCACCGGCGCCGCAGGGCTCCGCTCGTTGAACAAGCTTAAGCTATGGCGGTGTGCATGGCGCGAGCGGCGTCGAACCTGGCCCGCTGGCATTGATCGAACTGCAGATGGCGCCTTTGCGCGAGGCCTTATTTATTTCTGATTCAGGGCGAAAATTCAACGGCGAGGTCTTAGACCGCGACAGAAGCGATGTTCAGCAGTTGAATAAGGCGCTGGACACTTCTCGGGTGGGCCAGGTCTCTGCTAGAAGTTGAAGTCGATGCGGAAACAGACGAATTCATTTAAGTATCGGCGATTCAAAGATGAAGAGAGGGATGCACATCCCAACAATCAATCTGCCATCAATCGCATTCCGCGCCGTCACCGAGCCATGACGCATCTCTTTTGGTTGTCTGGGGATTATTGCCGCTGCGTTGATTCCGGGAAACACCTGAACGTCCTAATACACGTATGAAGTTATAATAAAAAGAGCTCAGAGCATTGGGCGAGTTAGCCATATTTCGGTGAGTAGATAGATATATGAGCACAGATTCAAAGATACAAACTCGACCTGCCTCTATCGGTGACAAAGAGTTTATCATTTCATTATTGCCTCGCCTCGTGGAATTTGGTCCACCGTCTTGGCGTGATGTTGCCCGGATGACCGTCACTGATACTCAAGTGTTGAGCGACAGGCTCCTAGATCAACCCCCGGGAACTGCCATCTTTATCGCGGAGGATGCAAACGGCGTTGCATTAGGTTTCATTCATCTGCAAGCCGGAACCGATTACTACAACTGCGAGGAGCACGGGCATATCGCAGATGTTATTGTGACTCCCGAAGGCGAAGGGGGCGGCATCGGACGTGTGTTGATAGCTAAGGGCGAGGAGTGGGCGCGTTCTCAAGGATATCGGTGGCTGACGTTGAGTGTGTTCGCCCAGAACCTTCGGGCGCGAGAGGTTTACAAGCGGCTTGGCTACGGGGAGGACATTATGAAATACGTTAAGGAACTCGTCTAGCTCCGTCAAAGTTGGCGATTCACGATTTCTTTGGTTGCCGCTCGGCCAACTGCAATCGTTAGCGCTCCCGTTCCAGATCTACAAGCTCGCCTTCACATCAGGGCTGCTGGACGATGTCTATGGCGGCCGAGTGACGAACTCCATGCTGGAAACCGAGGGCTGTTATGTACACAGCGAAGGCGATGCCGACGGTGGATTCCTTCAGGAAGGATGTTCTATTCCCCCGACAGCAAGGATACCTCACCGCAAGAACTCGCCTTCGCCGGCCAGCACTTCTTTCTACCGCATCGATACCGCGATTCGTTCACACCAATGCAATCAACACCGAGAGCTTTGTTGGTTACGACGACTACGATCTCCTGATGGTGGAAACTCGTGATGCGGTGGATAACCTGACTACGTTAGGTAACGATTATCGTGTTCTCCAACCACAGCCGGTCAATCGCCAGGTCACGCGGGTTCTGTTGGGCGGGCAGTTGCGCAGCCTCGAAAACGTCGATGAGAGTGTTTTTGAGTTGAAATGACACCGAACTTGTTCCCGTTGAAAGACGCCGACAAGCCCCTAAAAATCAATACGGTCTGGTTGCTGGCCCGCTGTACGGATCCGGGAACTTACAGCGTGTTGCTGAACCCCCCGCTGCTT
The DNA here is from genome assembly GCA_013811945.1 of Pyrinomonadaceae bacterium. Classification (GTDB taxonomy): domain Bacteria; phylum Acidobacteriota; class Blastocatellia; order Pyrinomonadales; family Pyrinomonadaceae; genus PSRF01. The sequence goes on from JACCUI010000023.1 coordinate 8,899, forward strand.
CACCGCCTCACCCGGATCGGACATAATGACATTGGCGAAAATCAACCAGTACGGTGGGCTGCATTATGCTCAGAAGGACGTTTCAGGCATCTCAGTAGCGCCAACGGATCCGCCGCTGCAATGGGTGCTGAAGATGATCCGACCAGGAGGAGGGAATCTGCAGAGGGATCCGGTCAGAAACGAGAAGGAAGTGGAGGATCTGATGCTGATGGTCCGATACAAATGGGAACTGTGAGCACTTCGCCGTTGTCAGCTGGCGCTGGCACAAACCCCTGAAGAGAGTTGTCCAACATGTGTGCGGCCGCTCAATCCAGCGTTCGGCTTCTTGGCAAGATAAACGTAAATGAAAACGACGAATTTGTTTGTTGAATTGGTGGTCGTTGGGACAGGAGCAACCCTGTTCGTAGTATTGCTGCTTTTTACTCTTTTTGGCGCTCAGCCTTGGCTATATCAGTGGATATCAAAGTCTGATGATGTTGCTTCGATTATTCCGGTTTTGTCACTCATTTATGTACTTGGCATCGTTGTTGACAAATTAGCATATCGTTTATTTAAGAATACTGAAGATCATTTGCGCTCCAACATGTTCAAAGTTGAATCTACGGAACCCGATAAACTCAAAGGTTATTATGATGCAAGGCATCATCTATATACGTCACCGAATACAACTGCGGCGATTGAAGCTTTTGAGTTTGGTCGCAGTAAAATACGAATCTGCCGAGGTTGGACTGTTAATTCTGTTTTAATCATCCTTGCTTTAAACTTCTTTATGATTTTTCGGAGTGGCTGGGACTCCAGGATTTCTGTTGGGACTATAGCTTTTGGATTGTTAGCTTGGGGTGTTCGATGGTCGTGGAGTGTTGCGACGGCTGTCGAATTCAATTGGCTTAATCGGTTTCACAACATGTCCTCAGAAACACCCAAAACAAACGTGCCGGTTCCTCCTGCTGAATAAGGACACCTTACGCATGATAAGCAAAAAGAAGAGCCTACATAGGTCGCGTCCACCCGCAACCAACCGCAGTTCCCCACAAGCGCACTTTCAGCCGCCTTCCTAAGAGTGAGAGCAATGAAGCTCGCGTGCGAGCTCCGTCAGTACGGTGCGTTTTCGTCGTGAGAATTGGAAAACGCGGTAGGATCCTTATGGCCATCTCGCAGGCAAGTCGCAGCAGATAGTTGCTTCGCTATGACAAACGATTGGATAGGGCAGGGAAGTTAAACGAAACGCCCGAGAACAACGCGCCCGAATCCAGAACACTGGATTAGGAAAACGCGCACGTGCGTGATAAGGTACGGGCCGAACCGAGTCCCAGCTTACTCCCTTCTCAGCTCCTCTGGAATCATCCAGATTACCTGAAGTCCACAGCCAACAATCTAAGGATGCTAATGTTTACACGCCATATCATAATGGAACTGAAGCCGAATACCACCACCACCGAGTTTACCGACGTTGTTGAGAGCAAGATTCTGCCACTCCTGCGTAAACAAAAGGGATTCCGCGATGAGATCACTTTCGTCGCCCCAGACCGCTCGGAAGCTATACCCTGAACTGCACCCTTGACTGACACAAAAAGTTAAGCACATATCCCCGCAGGGGAAGGAGGCTTAACGATGACCAAGAAGGGCGCAGTGGCTGCCAGGACGGCGGTGCTCAAACGTCGCACATTCACCCGCGAATTCAAACTCCAAGTCATTCGTGAGATCGAGGCCGGCAAGACGCAGGCACAAGTAGCTCGCGAATACCAAATCAGCGACAACACGATCTCGAAATGGCGCCGCGAGCTGCGGCAA
>JACCUI010000024.1 GCA_013811945.1 Pyrinomonadaceae bacterium
GGAAACGAGTGCTTTGAACTTGAAACGCGGATCGTTGTTATGCCCAAGGATCCAATCGACCATGTAGCCGCCGTACGACCCACCAGCGCCGCCGATACGACTCTTATCAACGTAGCTATTACGACGCAGCACTTCAGCGATGCCGTTTTTCAGATCGACGAAGACCTTGCCGCCCCAGTCAGCACTGATCTCGTTAACGAACTGCTGGCCATAACCCAAGGAGCCGCGGGGGTTCGGCATGAAGACGACATACCCGGCGTCAGTGAAGACTTGAGGATTCCAGCGGTAGCTCCAGCTATTGTTCCAGGCGCTTTGGGGTCCGCCGTGGATCAAAACGGCGAGGGGATATTTTCGATTGGGATCAAAGTTCATAGGCTTCAGCAGGAAGCCATGAACTTTTCCCCCCAGCGCGCCCGTCCATTCCATCTCCTCCGCCTCTTTGAGACCGGCGGGCGACATGATTTCGGAGTTTATTCGCGTCAGAGGTCCCAGACCACTTCCGTCTTGATGAACCCTATAGATTTCCGGTGGCGCGGCGAGGGAGCTATGAGCAAAAACAAGCGTCCGGCCGTCGGGTGTGATCTGAAGATTGGTTGCGAATACGTTGTTTAGAATCCTTTGAGCGGTGCCACCGCTCGAGTCGACTTTGTAAACCGGATGAAGCCCGCGCTCGCCGGCGATAAAGTAAATAGAGCTGCCGTCGGGCGTCATCACCATATCTTCCACATTTAGGTCGAAGCCTCTTAGCAGTTCGCTGATGGCGCCCGTCGTGCGGTTGTAACTCATTAGGCGCCAGCGATCTGCCTCAAAGGCGGCAGTCGCTTGCGAACGATAGAGGACATGTTTGCCGTCCTTCGTGTAGATCGGGCTGTCTTCATAACCACGGTTTCGAACCGTAATGTTTTTGGCCGCGCCACCCACGGTGGGCACGATGTAGATATCGCTATTGGTGGAGATTGCTTCGACCTTGTCGGGGTTGCGGAGGTAGGCTAACTCTTTTGAGTCCGGCGAAAACGCATAATCAACGTCGCCTGCTACCGCATAGGGCGGTGCGTCGAAGTCGCCCGGAGTTAGATCGCGTGCTTCACCGCCTTTGCTGCCGATAACAAAAACGTGGGTGCGCTTGACGTCGCGCCATTCCACCCAATGGCGATATAGAAGGCGATCGGTGAGATGAGCTTTTACTTTGCTCTTCGCGGCTTGTTCTTCTTTTTGCCGGTTGCAGTCCTCATTAGTACATTCCGGATAAACTTCGGAGGTAAACGCAATCCATTTCCCGTCGGGCGACCAAACCGGACCTGAGGCTCCGGTGGAAATTTTAGTTACCTGTTCCTTGTCGTTTCCGTCGTTGTCCATTATCCAGATTTGGCCACCGGTAACGTAGGCAATCCTCTTGCCGTCAGGGGACCAGCGCGGCCCACTGGCCGAGCTGTCACCGCTTGTCAGTCGCTTTATCTCCGCCTCGCCTGCCAGCGGCATGACGTAGAGCTGCGTCACCGTCCGGTTAGCGTCGAAGTTCACGTCGCCGATCGCGAAGGCCAAACTTTTGCCGTCAGGCGAGACCTGCGGATCGCCCACGCGCCGCACCTTCAGTAGCTCTGCAATGGTGAATCGCCGAGAATCTTGCGCAACGACTATCGAGGCGAATGCGATTAATAGAACAGAAATCGAGACAACAAAGCGCTTCATAAAAGTCTTCTCCGCTGGCTTAAGAATTGTTCGTGGGAAAGCGTGACTATTATTACACGTCAGAACGGCGAGCGATAGAGCGAGGTCATGTTAGAACGGCGAGCGGTAGCGACCCCGGTCTCAACTAGGAGAACACAACCCGGTCGCTACCGTCTCCCGGTTCTGACAGGCGACGTACCGCTGGCCGTTTCTGACGTCTGACCGGGCGAATGACCGAGTACCACTAGCAAATCAGTCGAAGTCCGGGAGTTCGTCGCCTTGGCCGTTTATTACATAGTCAATTGCGCGTTCGATGCTGCGTTCGTTCCAAAGATTTCTTTTGCTGCCTTTCTTTACCCACGGACTGTGTTGCTTCTGCCAACAACCATCTTGGCGCATTTGTCTAGTGGCATTTGCCTTCAAGGCGGTGAGAGCCTGGTCCGTTTTAGTCTCTCCGATGGAAACAACGCAATGAACGTGATTGGTGCGCACGCTAAGCGCCCGCAAAAACCAGTTGCGTAAAGCACAGGTCTCGCGGACTGCAACCTCAACCGATTGACGCCGCACTGCGTCCAATGACACAGGTTGGCCTTTGAGCGTTTGCGTGTTGTGTTTACGCCATTGGTCATTGGCGGGAATATAAGACTCGCGGTAACGATTGTGGGCACGATCTACAGAGCCCCGCTCGTCACCATGTAACCAAGTCCCGTAACAACGGAATGTGATGAGATGGGCCAAAGGTAGGTCTGTGTCGTTCCACATGAGGTGCCTCGCAGATGGTGGAATCTACGAACCAGAGAATTGCTGCCGACATGATTGCCCTGCTCACCTCGCTAGTCAAGGTCGTCAGATCGTAAGTGGCAGCGAGCGGATGCCGGACTGTCAGAACCGGGAGCGGTAGGGATGCAGCCGACAGGCTGCGAGTCTAATGGGGTGAAAGTCCCCTGCCGTCAGTTGCTCGATTCAGACGGCTAGCATATCCGACGTGTGGGGAGGCAACAACTCATACG
>JACCUI010000039.1 GCA_013811945.1 Pyrinomonadaceae bacterium
CAGCTACACAGCTACATTCACGTCGAGCACCTGTGGTCAGCTAGTAGTATCTATCACGGTCCAGTAGGCATCAGGGGATATGACTATGAGAGACAAGGAACGTAACCAACTGAGCGCAGCGCAGCGCGAAATAGCACAAAAGAACGAGCGTGGTTTTACGCTAATTGAAACGGTAATAGCGCTCGTGGTGATGATGGTGGTCGGGCTCGCTTCGGCCTCGCTCTTCGTATATGCAATCCAAAATAATCTCGGTGGAGGCGAGCGCGCTCTGGCAATGGCTGTCGCTCAACAACACTTGGAGCAGTTTCGTAGTGTTGCTTTCGATGATACGACGCTCGCCGTCGGTACCACGACGCTTCCGACCGTAGTGAGCGGTGAACGTAAATATACAGTAGTCAGAACAGTGGCTAATGAAACTAACACCGATGGAACATCGAAATTCTTGAAGAGGATTACGATCAGAGTGACGCCGCAAACCGGGGGACCAGCCTGGGTACGTACTCCAGTCGTTCTCGTTTCCCACCGCTCCACGGTTGCGATGGGTCTATATGCGGCTCCGTAACCGGCCCAATCCCCGGCTAAACACCGAAAGTCAGGAAAAGGTATGCACACACACTGTTACCGAAGAGAAGCTGGTTTTTCGCTGATCGAATTAATGGTCGCCATGGTGATCACCCTCGTCGTAATGGGATTGGCCAGCACGCTCCTGGCAGGAGCATTCAAGGCTCGGTCAAGAGAGGATCGCAAGTCAGACGGTATCGCGGATGTGCAGCGGGCGCTCAATAGCATGACCCGCGAGATCAGCAATTCTGGTTTCAGGCTTCCGAGTGGTCTCGCCGGCGTGTCTTCCAACGGACTCGTAACGGGCGATACCAACACTCAGTCAGTGCGCATCATCTCCAATCTGAATGGCATGCCCGATCCAGCCAACCCTACTGTCAGCGACACGGTTGTCACCGATCCGGATGAGGATGTGAAATATTTAATGTATGTGGACGATGCTCAACGGTACATCGTGCGCTATGACAAGAATGCTGCCACTAAGACGACCGTGCTGGCCAATCGTATCGACTCCTTGGTCATCCGATACTTCGACCAGAAAGTTACTTACAACACTACTGTTGATGCGGTGACTGGCTTTTCTGATATCACCAGTGTGTCGCGCGCTGAGGTCTCGCCGGATGCAGCCAGATACCTGGTGATCGCCGTCGGCGTGACTTTACCGGCAGTTGGCACGCCGGGCGTCGAGGGCTACCAGCCCCCATCGAGGGTCCAGCTGACATCTGACGTGGTCTTGCGCAACGCCATTGCTTACTGAAAGAGGGTGGTAGGTATGAAAACTATTCCGATGCAAACTGATTCGAAATTGCAGGTACTGAACTGCCGAGCTGACGAACGCGGCGCCGCGTTAGTAACTATGCTGCTCCTCTCGATGCTGCTTTTGGCAGCAGGAGGCGCTTTGATCGTGACGACGTCGATGTCGGCCTCGTCCGCGATTGAAGCGACCGCAGAGATGCAGGCTTACTACGTAGCAGAAGCTGGGATGCAGTCTGCTCTGAATGTTCTGCGTGGGAATGTCAAACCCCTCGTCACGGCAGCAGACCGCATGAGCTTGCGCACCGCTATAATTCCCGACATCTCGAACGGGCCCGCCAACACGGGAGATTTACGATTCGCTGGTTGGCTTCCTTACAACACCCGAACCGATCCGACCAGCCTGGTGCCTGTTACAGTAGGAGCTGTGACTGGCGGTTACAGAGTGACAGTGGAAAATCTGGACCCCGATAGTCACATTGTCGAATACAACACGTCGGGAGTAATTGAGGGCAGCGACGTCGCTACGCCTTTTCAAAGAACCTTTGGAACTGTCGGCGGAGCGGACGAAGTAACCATCAGGTATGTAGCAGAGCCGTTGACAACACTCACGCCAAACCCAAATGTCAATCCTCTGACGCTTCCTTCTAACCTGGGCAGTTTCGTGATCGAGAGGCCAATTACAAGCACTAACCCTGGTGCCATTATTGGCACAACGGATTTCGAACTAACAGTCACGCAAACCAAACCCTGGGCCGCGACGATCATCTTTGAAGCCACAATTGAGGCAGTAGACATTGCCGCCACCAGTGTCGAGGTGACTTTCAGAAAGGTTTCCATGAAGGCCGACGGCACGACTTACGCGCTCAATTTTCCGGCCCCCGCGGATGTTCTGAGCCTTACTTATACATCTTCCCCAGGCACGACACTGGTTCCCGCAAACGTGACGGCGCCCGATCCCAAACGCTTGCTCATTAAATCGTATGGCTTCGGACCGCGAGGTTCAGAAAAGCGCTTGGAGATGATGGTCACTCGCGTCAATCTGGAATTTGAAGCGCCCGCCGGAGTCACCTTCCGAGGTGCAAGTCTCTGCACTGAACCCCTTGTCCTGGATACCGGAGCCAGCGGTGCAAAAGAATATTCGGGCGATGACTATTCTATTCCGGGACCAGATCCGACCCCGCCGCCGGTGCGGCCAACGTTTGGCGTTAGCGCCTGCGACGTTGACGATGCAAACGCCGGTATCAAGAAACCTGGCACAGTAAATAACCCGAAGGTCGGCGTTCTTACCAGTGATGGCAGTGGCGGAACAATCGAACAGCCCTCATACTTGGATAACGCCGACAAAGCGCGCGCTTATCTGAACGGCTTGCAGGCCAAAGCGGTATCAGCAGGCCGTTACTTCAATGCGGCGAGCGGCGGGATCACCGTGAATGATCCCCTTGATAGTGCGATGTTCACTTTCGTCGACGGCAATGCAACTTTGACTGCAGGGTCGGGTTTCCTGGTCGTGACCGGCACTCTCACAATGAGAGGCAACACGGATTTTAAAGGTGTCATCCTGGTGCTGGGTGAAGGAAAGATAGTGCGTAATGGTGGCGGCAATGGAGAGATCCTCGGGGGAATCATTGTGGCCAAATTCGACCGCATGGGGTCCGGAGGATTCCAGGCACCGACGTTCGAAACCAACGGCGGCGGCAATTCCAATGTCCAATACGACTCCACATCCGTAAACACAGCAGTGGGTTCAAGCATGAGTGTTTCGGGCGTTCGCGAATTCTGACGCATCCAATGAGAGCTGCCCACGTTATGCTGAAAGAGGCGTAGACCTGCAAAGGCTTGCGCCTTTTTTCTATTGATAGGTAGTGGGCCAGTTGAGGTTTAGGTTCAGATTCAATGTGTTATCGAATCCCTCCGGCATGATGAGCTGAAACCAAACTGACCTCACTACCCTCATTTACGCTCATCCTTGACAGGTACAAGGGAAGCATCAATGATTGAGCCGAGGAGTGGGATTGGCCGATTATGGCTCAACTAAAATGTCGATTCCTGTTCTTAGACTTTTCTGCGGACTCTAAAGCTCTTCCTTCAGATGCCTGATATCCTATTAGTCGAAGACAAAGAAAGTTTACGCCGCGTATTGTATCTGACGCTAGAGAACGCTGGTTACACGGTAACTGAGGCGGCCGATGCCCGCACCGCCCTTAATGAGATTGCCCGCGCTCCACATAAGCTGGTACTAACCGACCTGCGCATGCCTAATGGTTCAGGCCTGGATGTTTTGCATGCTGCACGTGCCGCCGACGGCGAGGTGCCGGTCATCGTAATGACAGCTTTCGGTTCGATCGATGAAGCTGTCCAGGCGATGAAGGATGGCGCCCAAGATTTTCTTCAGAAGCCCGTCGACTCGAACCATCTGTTGTTGCTGGTCGACCGCGCGCTTGAACAAGCGAGACTCAGAACGGAAAACATTCTATTGCGCGAGGAATGGTCACGCCGTTATGGCTTTCCGCGCATCATCGGCGAGTCTGACACCATTAAACGCGCGGTTGCTGAGACGCAACGAGTAGCCCAAACGGAAGCTACAGTCTTGCTGCTGGGCGAATCTGGTACCGGCAAAGAGTTGTTCGCGCTTGCGGTCCATCACCTTTCGAATCGTCGCGACAAACCCTTTGTAGCCATCAACTGTGCCGCTATACCCGAGACACTCATTGAGAATGAATTGTTTGGCCATGAACGCGGTTCTTTCACCGGTGCCAGTGATCGGAGGCAGGGAAAGTTTGAACTTGCTTCGGATGGAACTGTGTTTTTGGATGAGATCGGCGAATTGCCACTGGCTGTTCAGGGCAAGCTGCTGCGGGCAATCGAAGAGAAGATGATCGATCGGATCGGAGGTCGTGCCCCAGTACCTGTGAATGTGCGAGTGGTGGCCGCTACCAACCGAGATTTACAAGCCGCCGTAGAGAACGGTGAGTTTCGTCGTGATCTATTCTTTCGGATTGCGGTCTTCCCACTCGAAATTCCGCCGCTCAGAGATCGTGGTGACGATATCGTTATGTTGGCCAAACACTTCGCGACGCAGTTGGGGAAGGAACTCCGGGGCCGCGAGGCGTCTCTCAGCGAAACGGCTTTGGCAGCCCTGCGCGCGCACACTTGGCCGGGTAATGTTCGCGAACTCGAAAATGCTATTGAGCGGGCCTGCATTCTTACGGACACAATGGTGCTGCAACCAGCAGATCTGGGCTTGATGGGGCGCGGTCATGAGGAATCTGCATTGCTCCGCGCCATTGACCTTTCGGGCACTCTTTCGGAGGTTGGCCAACGTGCCCTGCGTTTCATCGAACGAAGCAAGATTCTTGCAGCGCTGACGACTAATAGCGGCAACAAGAGCCGGACTGCCGAGGAATTGGGCGTTAGTTACAAGACCCTGCTCACCAAGATAAGGGACTACGATCTCTGATTATCGATTTATTCAGAATGAAAGAAGGGCGCTTTGAGTTTCGTGATGTTTCGTGTGATTTCGTGGATCGCCCTTACGTGGGCAAAGACTCGATCCACGCAATCACACGAAGCCGCACGAAAGAACTCTAAGTCTCATGTTGCTCAAACGTGAGACTGTAGTGATTACCGATGAAAGATTCTTCCAACGGCAGCTCTAGCACCAACCCTAAATCAGCAAGTGGTTCGAAATCGTCGGAAGAACACAGTCACTCTCAGACCGGTAACCGCTCGCAATCCGTTGTAACTGACACTGAACCAGCATTTGCCGGGAACGATGCCGGCATGATCGCTGGTGAAACTCTCGAGCCAATGGCGGCGACGCCAAGCGAGCCTCTCGATGAAAAAACAGTAATAAGAAGTGAGCCAAGCACCGGGCGATCTGCATTTTTCGTGGGTTCCGGCATTCTGATAAGCCGGATAATTGGTCTAATACGCCAACGCATCTTCGCTCATTACTTTGGTACCTCGGCCGCAGGCGACGCCTTCAGCGCGGCTTTTCGGATTCCCAATTTCCTCCAAAACATTTTTGGTGAGGGAGCGCTCTCGGCTTCCTTCATTCCAGTGTACGCAAAGCTGCTTGCCGAGGAGGACGAAGAGAAAGCATCCCACGTCGCCAACGCGGTGCTCGGGCTCCTGGCCTTAATAACGTCACTGGTCGTACTTGTAGGCGTACTGGCCACTCCGTATCTTATTGACTTCATCGCACCCGGGTTCGAAGGCGAGACTCGAGAATTAACAATCCACCTCGTCAGGATTCTCTTTCCCGGCGCCGGCCTCCTGGTGCTCTCCGCATGGTGTCTGGGCGTACTGAATAGCCATCATCGTTTCTTCATCTCTTACACTGCTCCGGTCGCCTGGAACTTAGCCATCATTGCGTCGCTGATAGCGTACGGCGGAAAAGTGGGCCAATTTCCGCTTGCTGCGATTGTAGCCTGGGCTTCGGTGATCGGCAGCGCGCTACAGTTTGGGATCCAACTGCCAACCGTACTCAAACTGGTTCGCCCGCTTTTTCCTACAATCGACACGACTAGTGCGCAAGTGAGGACCGTGGTGACGAGGTTTTTTCCGGTATTCATGAGCCGCGGCGTAATTCAGATTAGCGCATTTGTCGACGCCATACTGGCGAGCTTCCTGCCCGTAGGGGCTGTCGTGGCTCTGACGTACGCGCAAAGCCTGTATACCCTTCCCGTCAGCCTTTTCGGGATGTCAGTGTCGGCCGCTGAATTGCCGGCGATGTCCCGGGCGGTCGGTAACACGCAGGAAGTGGCTCAGGTTTTGAGGCAGCGGCTCGATGCCGGGCTGCGACGAATAGCGTTTTTCATTGTCCCTTCCGCCGTGGCCTTCCTGGCGCTAGGGGATGTCATCGCCGCCGTGTTGTATCAAACTGGACAGTTCAAACAAGACGCGGCCATCTACGTGTGGGGCATTCTCGCAGGATCTAGTATTGGCTTGTTGGCATCTACGCTCGGGCGTCTTTATTCCTCAACCTACTACGCACTTCACGACACCCGAACCCCACTGCTTTACGCGGTTATTCATGTGGCCCTGGCCACTGTTCTCGGGTACTTCTGCGCCATCCACCTACCTCCGGCCCTCGGTATCGCGCCCAAGTGGGGTGTTGTGGGCCTAACGGCTTCGGCCAGCGTGGCCGCGTGGATTGAGTTTGTCCTCCTCCGAAGGGCCTTGAATCGCCGCATTGGCCGTACCGGAGTCCCATTTCCATACCTCCTAAAGCTCTGGTTTGCTGCTTCCTTAGGAGCTGCAGCCGGATGGGGCGGCAAGCTCGTGCTCGGTCCCCGCCACCCTATCCCAGTAGCGGTCCTGGTGTTAGGGATTTACGGTCTTAGCTATTTCGCCTTAACTTCGGCGTTTGACATCCCCGAAGCCCGCACACTGGTTGGGAGGGTATTTCGGATAACCAGAAGTCCAGAGCGGTAATAGGGCTGTGTGAGACCGGTTTTTAATGGGGCTGATTCTCAAAATGTATCGTATCGTCTCTAAACCCCTAAATTCCGGCTTTTTCTGACGCGTGAAATTTTTAAGTGATTTTTCTGGAGGACTTCCGGCATTGGCCCTTTACTTAAGTATCCTGGAAAAACGGAATAGGTGGCGCAGCGGCAGGCAGGCTCAGGCGGCCTCTGGCCGCCATTTTTGTTGGGGCTAAACCTTGAACCATGCTCCCTCGCTAACGCCTATGCCGCCGGATGTGAGGCGGTGTCTCAGCCTGGCCGTCTGCAGGCTCTTTGGGATTTCAGGCGATTCCCCAGGGCTGAGCCCCTCCTATTTTAAGTGCAAATTTTACGGCGGAGTCAAGCCACCACCTCACATCGGGCGGCGAAGCCGCAGCAACGAATCCACCCTTATCGCCACCTGAACCTACATCCTCACAGGTAGTAATTGACCTGCAACTACCTTCTCCTTATCATCCAGACCGTGCAACCCGTTATCTCAGCTCAGCAGATGCGGCAAATCGACCGTGTTACAGCCGAGAATTTTGACACTCCTTCCCTGCTCTTGATGGAAGCCGCCGCCGAAGCCGTCGCCCAAGCGATCACCTCACGGTTTTCAGGTGACCTTGTCGGCACGAAAGCTCGCATTCTTTGTGGTCCTGGCAACAATGGCGGCGACGGTGCTGGAGTTGGCCGCGCGCTCGCCCGTGTCGGTGTGCGCACCGATGTGATCCTCTTTGGGAAGGTTGATGACACAAAGGGAGATGCGCGGACTAATTTCGAGATCGTGCGGCGCCTGGCAAGTTTTGAAGCCGGGTCGCCTGCGCAACCTTCGCCGTTGAGTTTTCTGGAATGCGTCAGCGTGGCTGACTGGGAAGACATAGCTGGACGGGGCACTTACGACGCAGTCGTGGATGCTCTTTTTGGCACGGGGTTAACCCGGCCACTTGAAGGAGTCTATCTGCAGGTGATCCATCACCTCGCATTGATCAGGGCTGCACGTGATCGCTCATCTCGATCTCGACCTCTGATTGTGTCAATCGACATTCCTTCGGGACTCAATGCCGATCTGGACGATCCCATTGGAGCAGTAGTTCAGTCCGACCTTACAGTGGCCTTTACGGCGCCTAAACGCGCCAACGTCCTGCCCCCATCCTCTCATTTCAACGGAGAGCTGGTGATCGCCAACATCGGTTCACCTTCTGTGTTGCTGGAGTTTCCGGAAGCAAAACTTTTTTTGACTCAAGCGGCGGACGCGCGCGAATGGCTTATCGCCACACGATACCAACCTGAATCTTACAAGAATGCACACGGGCATGTACTGATCATTGCCGGATCGAAGGGTTACACCGGTGCAGCGGCGCTCTGCGGCAATGCCGCAATGCGATCAGGCGCTGGGTTAGTGACCATCGCGACTCCTGCCTCCGCACAATCTTCAGTAGTTGCGGCAGCTATGCCGGAGGTGATGACCACAGCATTAGCGGAAACAGATCGAGGGGCAGTGAGCGATGAGGCGATCGATCATGTCAAGCGTCTGGCCTCCAAGGCAACGGTGGTGGCGATCGGACCAGGTCTTTCCATGGAAGATGAACGCACGCGGAATTTTGTGAAGTCCGTCGTGCAAAACAGAACAACGCCCATCGTTATCGATGCGGATGGGCTGAACTGCCTCGCTCCATGGCCCCAGGAGTTGCGCGGGTCAAAATCTAACCCACTCGTGCTCACGCCCCATGCCGGAGAGATGAGGAGACTGATCGGGATCAATGACAAATCTCAGTTGATCGATCGCGTCGCCTCGGCGCGCGATTTTGCGGTCAAGCACCAATTGATTCTGGTTCTGAAAGGTTCGCGTTCACTAGTTGCCGGACCTGACGGCCGAGTTTTCGTTAACCCGACCGGCAACGCAGGACTCGGAACTGCGGGAGCTGGCGACACATTAACCGGCCTGATCGCCGGGTTCATCGGGCAAGCATTTGGCACTTTAACAGGCGACGCGGATGCCCTTTCAGCAACGATTGCTGCTCTCTACGTCGGCGGTCTCGCTGGCGATCTCGCGGCGCGAGATGTGGGCATGAGGACAATGGTCGCTTCTGATATTCAAGCGCACTTCCCTGCTGCGATTCGTCTACTCGATTCAGAGGGTGAGACGCCTTAGCCTGAAGCGCCCACGCGTGTGGGCCATCTTGCCCGGATTACACCGTCTAGCGACGTGATACTTATAGTTCAGACTGCCCTAAATGAAATCTTATCGTTAGGGGGAGCCCAAGTCTTTCTAACGCTGATCCCCAATCGTGAATTGATCGATTATGCCACTCGTTCCAGCTATCGCTCTGAGCTGCACCACCTTGAACTAACATGACACTCAAACGATGGGACAATGGTACGGCGCCGTCGCGAATTCCAATAGGTGAATGGACCTGTCAAGCCGCCGCTGAGACCTTAAGCCTGGGACAGCAAATAGGCGCACATCTAATCGGCGGGGAAATCCTCCTGCTCAGTGGGCCTCTGGGTGCTGGCAAGACGGTCTTCGTAAAAGGAATCGCAGCCGCGCTCGGGCTTGACCCAGCGGAGGTAACCAGTCCGACGTTTACCCTGGTCAATCCCTATTCCGGCCGGCTAACTCTTTACCACATCGACCTCTATCGTCTGGATGAAGGCGTCTCAGCTGCTAACGCTGTCGATCTTGAGGAGTTGCTAGTCGATGAAACAGCGGTCCTCGTGCTTGAGTGGGCCGAGCGTCTTGGTCGCTATCCCTTACCAGGGAGTGTCTGGCGAATCTTGATTTCCGGAGACGGAGACGATCCGCGTTCAATCTCGATCCGTTTAGCCGCGGATCTACGGGATGAACGCGGAGCAGCGCGAAATCAAGACAAGCAGGCCAACTCCGTCGAGGCATTTGATTAGTCCTCTTTCAGATCCCCCGTTTATGCGCAAGTATCTGCGGCTAAAATGATGGCACTGTGCTAGAATCAGACGTAGATTTAGATGAGGAGACTATAAACAATGCCATATCCAGAAATCATGATTCGACCGATGCGGGAGGAATTGACCCGTTTAGGTTTTGAGGAACTGAAGACGCCGGCGCAAGTAGATGAAACAGTGCAAAATGCCAAAGGAACCCTGATGGTGGTGGTGAACTCCATCTGCGGCTGTGCGGCCGGCAAGGCCCGCCCCGGTGTCGCCCAGGCGCTGCAGCATGACGTCCGCCCTGACAAGGTAGCCACAGTGTTTGCCGGAGCCGATATCGAAGCAACTGAGAGAGCGCGAAAGTATTTCACAGGTTATCAGCCGTCATCTCCTTCGATTGCCCTCATGAAGGACGGCAAACTCGTCTTTATGATGGAGAGGCATCAAATTGAAGGTAGGGGTCCCTCAGAGATCGCCCGGGAACTTACTAAGGCGTTTGACCAGCACTGCATTCAAACCGAAACAGTTGCCGGTTAAGGGAACGGTTTGACAACTAATCAACCGCGAGCGGGGAGTTGCCCGGGTTCATTTTTCATTTCTCATTTTTCATTCGCCATTTGTAGCCTATTGTTCGTGTCCGTTCGTGTAGTTTCGTGGATCGTTCTTCATCCCTCGACTGAACAAGCGATCCACGAAGTAACATGAATCACCGCGAAAATGAGACAGAAAATGAACCCGGTCTACTGCGCGCCGGCACATACGACTCACTAAGAGATCGCAGCTTCCGCTGACCCGGCGTCCTGGCGGTTTTTCTCGGCGACTCCCAGATTTTTCAGCACTTCAGAATGCGCCATTACTACATCGGGCGATTGCTGCATTGAGTTGAAATACTTTTTCTGAAAACCGCTCCCGGTTTCGGAAGGTGTGAGCAAAACTCGCGCCTGGTCGAGAGCCGCAACTGCCTCGCTTTCCTTTAGCTGCTCCTTCGCGTCCAACATCTCGTCTATCTGCACCATAAGCTCTGACAGGTTATGTAGCCAGGCGAACCACGGATCGTGCATTACAAGTTGCAGAACTTCATAGCTATTGTCGACTCGCCCGTGTGTTCGTTCATAAGCCTCACGCTCCAGGTCCAGCAGAGCCTTGTGCAGATGCAACAACGGCTGACGCAGTTGGATCAATCGCTGAAGCGTTGATTCGTGGATTTCATGTTCAGAACCCAACATTCCCTTCCCTTTTTTGAGCCAACTCCAATTACGACGTCTCCTGGTAATGTCATTGTTTCGAGAGATCGATCGGTAAAAACGATCCACGACGTCGCACGAAAGAATACGAAGACTGTTCGTGCCATTTTCTGTGATTTCGTGGATCCTTATTATATGACTCCCATTCGTTACGGCGTCACGACTGAAACCAAGACCCGCTACCCATCGCCCAAGCCTTTGGCTTGCGTGATACTCTCGACGACCTTGTCAGCATCAAACCGTCTGCGTTGAAACACGGCAGCGGGCACTTTCAGATTATAAAGCTTGATGCGACTGTTGAGTTCGGCTGTCTTCTCACGAAACTCGGCGACGTTCCTTACCCATGCGGCGTGATTCGGCGTGACACCTCCAGGCCGATAAATCTTCCAGGCGCGTGTCAGTATCTGACGCGTGGCATCGAATGTGGCATCAATATCCTTGCGTTCTTCAATCCACGCCGGAGCGAAGCCAGCATCGCGAAGCAGCTTGTGAACTACGCGCAGATCGGGATCTGCGAATGGATTCTCACTCAGATCGACTGGCTGCCCTTTTCCCGGCAAATTGTCAAATTCGCCGGCCTCGATTGCTTCACGAAGCATTCTCTCGGCCATGGATTCCAACCGACTCATAGATTTACCCGCCTGCAGCAAGGAATTGGGCTCTGCTTCATCCAAACGTAAAGGATCAAGATCGGTTCCAACCTGCAATAGCAAATGATCAATTGCGTAGCGTCGCCATGAGTTTAGCCCGGTCTTTCAAGGTTGGGAAAGCAAATCCGGCAAAATATTCAGTCGCGTCAGCGACGACTGACCAATCATTCATCGTCGCGACACGACGAGGTGTTTGGAGGTCTTGAAACCCGGCCTTAAAAGACCGGGCTAAACTCACCGGTCGCTACGCGACACCAATTACTCCGTTTACGACTCCCACAACTCGCTATGCTATGATCATCATCCATGCCCGCTTCTCTCACGCTCGATACCCCAATCGACGAACTGTATAAGTACAGGATTGCCCGCCTGGGCCAAACCATTTCGCGCAAGCTGGCGTTGGCGCTGGGAAGTTTCGCCAGTAAAAAAAAAGCCGGCGACGCTAGCGTTGAAGACCTGCTCAACCATCTGCCCATGCGCTATGAAGATCGGTCGAACCTGGCCCGCATTGGCAATCTGGAGGCGGGAAAGGAAGCCTCGCTCGAGCTCTACGTCAAGAATGCCGGTGGTTATCAGGTCGGAAAGAATCGTGCTTACGGCAAACCGAAACTCTTCATCTTTGAGATTGTGGCAACGGACAAAGGTAAGACCGGACGCGACGTCGTCGTCTGGTGGTTTGTTTCCGGGGCTCACGCGCACGACATCGTCGGCTACTACATGAAAAGGCTCACCCGCGGTACTCGCTTCATTACCTTCGGCAAATGGGAGTGGGATGATCGGCGGGTCACCTTCGCCTTGCGTCTTCATAAACCTGGCGACGAGTTGGAAATGTTACCACCTCTGCCTGGACACGGAACTGAGGAGAAACAGGGACCGCGAGAAACCACACCAACACCTGACGGTGACTTAGATGACGACTATCCATCTGATCCGGCTTTGGCGGCCGTTCATGCGGGTCGCCGAGTGCCGGTTTATCGCAAGCTGGGAGACTTCTCTTCCAAACAACTGCGAGAGATTGTCCATGCCACACTGGAATTGATCCCGGAGCAGGAGGTTATAGAAACACTTCCTGCTGAGCTGCGGAGGCGGCAGGGTTTAATCGGTCGCGCGGACGCCTTTCGTCAGATTCACTTCCCGCCTGAAGATGTGCCACTCGCTGAATACGAAAGAGCTCGGAGCCCAGCACACAAGAGACTGATCTTTGAAGACTTTTTCTGGCTCGCCCTGGGAATCGGACTAAAACGCGGTCAAAGAATCAGAGAAGCAAAAGGAGCCAGGATAAAGATTGGCGCTCAGGTGAAGGAGGCGATCGCTTCAGTGATGCCCTTCAAACTCACGAGCGCTCAGCGAAACGTAGTTAAGCAACTCTTCAAAGACATGCAGTCCGATTCCCCGATGAATCGGCTGCTCCAGGGCGACGTCGGCAGTGGTAAGACGATCGTCGCGCTGGTCGCAATGATCGCCGCCATGGAAAATGGCTACCAGACAGCGTTGATGGCCCCAACTGAAGTTCTTGCCGAGCAACATGCTCGCAACATCAAACGCCTGTTGGCCAGAACGCCTTATCGAGTTGAACTCTTAACGGGTTCTTTGCGCGCTGCGGAGAAGCGCCGTCTGCAAGTCAGTCTCGCGGCGGGCGAGATTCACGCCGCCATTGGCACTCACGCTTTGCTGCAGGAGTCGGTCTCGTTTAGCAAGCTCGGCCTGGTTGTAATTGATGAGCAGCACCGCTTTGGCGTCATGCAACGCGCCGAGCTGCGAGCCCGCGGCTTCAATCCAGACGTTTTGGTCATGACCGCCACTCCCATTCCCCGGTCTCTCGCGATGACCGTGTATGGCGACCTGGATGTTTCAGTGATAGACGAGATGCCCCCGGGAAGGACCCCGATCGAGACGAGTGTTTTTGCCGACAACTCGGACGATCGGAAGGAAGTGAAGCAGTTGCTTGCCCGCGAGCTTAAGGCCGGGCGACAGATTTATGTTGTCTATCCGTTGGTCGAAGAATCAGAGAAGATGGATCTAAGAGACGCGACGAATCGCTACGAGTATCTCCGCGATAAAGTCTTTCCTAAGTATGCGGTGGGTCTGATGCACGGAAAAATGAAGCCAGCGGAGAAAGACGAGGTGATGCGCCGGTTCGTGACCGGGGAGATTCAAGTACTTGTCTCCACGACCGTGATCGAAGTCGGTGTTGATGTAGCCAACGCGTCCGTGATGGTAGTAGAGCACGCCGAACGATTCGGACTCTCCCAGCTTCATCAGCTGCGCGGGCGTGTGGGCCGGGGAGCGGAAAAGAGTTACTGCGCGCTGCTGACGTCGGATAAAAGGACCAGCGTCGCGGAAGAGCGTTTGGGAATCATGGAACAGACGAGCGACGGTTTTCTAATTGCCGAAAAGGATCTCGAGATTCGCGGCGCCGGCGAACTTCTGGGAACAAAGCAAGCTGGCCTTCCCGAATTTCGCATCGGCAATCTCTTCCGCGATCAGCAAATACTCGAGCAAGCGCGCAAGGAAGCTGAGTTCTACCTTACCAAGCGGGAAAGATCTGTCGAAACCTCAAAGATGATTCAGCGCGTGCGAGCCGACACGAGATTTGGTCTAGCCGCGGTTGGGTGAACTCCCATTCCAAGGAGGCTCCGTTGAAGTAGCGCGGTGGCAAAGCCAAGCGGCGACACCGCTTTGGATCGACCCCGAACCCTGTTACGCGAAGTTAGAGAACTGCAGCCGGTCGGCGCGTTCAAAATACGCGCGGCGTCAACCTGGTTGGAGATGTCGTGGAGCTGACACGCCACGCAGGGATCCATACCAGTCGAGCATATCGGCTGGGATGGAAGCGCGAGCGTTAGCGGCTTTTGCGGATGTAGTTTTACCGATCATGGAGTTTTTGTGGTACTGAGTATGACGGCCACCGGCTACCCGCGAGGTGGTGCTGAGTGCTGACTTCACTACTATGAGTTCAAAGCCTTCAAAATCGCGAATCAAGAAGTCTGAAGATATCAAGGTCTTCATTTCGCATCGCGACTCTAAGTGTGATGAATGTGGCGAAGAGTTGGGCCGGAAGGCGTGGATTACCCTGCGGGAGGGTAAGGGAGCGTTGTGCCTGGCGTGCTCTGAGCTGGAACAGTTGGTCTTTCTTCCTACCGGAGATGCAGCGCTAACGAGGCGAGCTCGGAAGCATTCCGTACTTTCAGCTGTGGTTCTAAAATTCAGCAAGGCGCGCCGAAGATACGAGCGGCAGGGACTTTTGGTTGAAGAGAATGCATTAGACAAGGCGGAATCTGAATGCCTGGCTGATGCCGAAGCCAGGGAGCGCCGCGCCGACCGGCAAAGAGAGCGACAAGCTGAACTCGATCGAAATTTCGTGGAAGAGTTTAGCAAACGAGTCCGAGTACTTTTTCCCGCCTGTCCGGCTAAGAGAGAGGTGCAGATAGCTGAATACGCTTGCCGCAAATACAGCGGACGCATCGGTCGTTCGGCGGCGGCAAAAGATTTTGACGAAACCGCAGTTCTCCTCGCGGTTGTTGCGCATATTCGACACCGAGAAACAAATTACGACGAACTGTTGGCAGCGGAATGGGACCGCAGCGACGCGAGATCGCAGGTTAGAGGCCAGGTAGACGAAATTTTGCGCGGATGGCAGAGCGGTTGAATAACAGCACCCCAAATTCAGTACCGAGGAGCAGTAGCGACCGGGTCATCTCTCGCCAAGGTCAGCACTATCAGTTTACTGCTATACCAGGTTTGAATGGCGCCAACCTATCCCGATCGCTACCGTCCCGATTCTGACAAATGGTAACGATCCTCGAAACTTACGAACTGACACGAAATCTTGACGGCTCTATTCCGGGTGAGTTTCTGATATCCCACGCGGGCAGGCAAATCAACCCCAGCGGGGCTGCCCTCCTGGACCACTCACGCCTGCCGTTCAGTTAGGGGTGGAGCCGAAGCATCTCATTCGCAAGGGCTATGAGACTTAAGCACTTCAAAAACACCATCACTTGAGGAAATTCCCGGCGATGCGGCTCAAGTCGTCGGCAACGCTGCCATCGCGGTTGGAGTCGAGCATCGAGTTGAGAGTTCCCATCAAGCCTGGATCGGCGGTCTGCGCTTGCTGCTGCTGCTCACCGAGGTACTGAGACAAGCCCTGGGCGTCCAAGCCGCTCTCCTGCTGTTGTCGACCTATTGCACCCATGACAAGCGGCGCGACCATCTCGAGCAAGCTCCCCGCGGAGTTCTGGTCTAGGCCGGTGGCCTGGGCCAGATTGCTCTCCACCGCTGGGCGCTGGCCGCCCAAAGTATGATCGAGGATGCCCGAGCCTTTCGCGGCTTGCGGGTTCCCGAGGTATGACATCAAGTTGTCGAGTATGCTGCCGTCATGATCTTGTGCTACGGCCTCATGCAGATCTTGCGCGCCCTGTGGCTGGGCAGCGTTGCGTGCGAGCGCAGCCAGGATTAATGGCACAGCGAGCTGGACTGCCGTCTGGGCCGTGCTCTCACGGATTCCGAGCCTCTGTGCCATCTGGCCGGCGACAGTTCCGGCGATTTGTTGCGTGATCATCTGTGATATCGCATTCATCTTGTTTCTCCTTATGATCTTAAGTCGGTCAAGTCTCTCTCGGTTCCGACCCTATTGGGAACCGCCGAATACTCTCATTAAAACAATAACCAGGTTTGCAGGTTTTACACTCGGGCAGCGTACGTTATCGCTTTTCACTCACCTGCGGCCTCTGCCCTTTTCGGTAAGTAGCGGTTCAGTATATCCAACAGCCGTTCCGGGGAAAACGGCTTGGGCAAATAGTCGTTAAATCCGACTGCTTGCGGATCAATCTTCAGTTGAGCGTCTATTCCCAACTCGCCATATGCGGAAATTGCGATGATCGGAATATCGCGCAGCTCCTCATGCGTGCGGATGCTTAAGGTAGCAGCAAAGCCATCAATTTCCGGTAGAGCCAGATCCATCAGAATTAGATCGGGGCGCTCACGCTGGGCCATCGCAACTGCCTCTTTACCACCAGTGGCTTCAACTACTCGATAGGCGTTCAGTTCCAGCCATCGCGTCAACATAGACCGAACATCGTCGTAGTCATCTACGACCATTACCGTAGGACGAGTACTTTTAGGCATGAAAATCCGGCTCCTTCCCAAACAATTTGATCAGCCAGCTCCTGAGCGCTTGCAAGGTAGCCAGGCGCGGTCAAAGCGCTCGGCACATCTCTGCTCCCCACGGAATCCCGATGGCCCGGCTATAGCTTTGCTTCATCTCAGCAAAACTCCAGTCCCGGCGCTGCCAGATCGAACCGTCCGCATATTCCACGCGATTGATTACCACATTCTCCTGGAATGGATTCCCGGATTTGTCGGCTAAGGTTCCCACGCTGATCACCTCGCTGGGGCCGGATAAACTAAAGGAGCGCACCTCCTTTTCCTGGCCGGGCTTTATGTTGACGCCGCAAAGAAATTGCCGGCGCACCATCGTCGCTGAATTAGACGGTTCTGAGAATTGGTATTCCCAGAACAGGATTTCAATAACCTTTGGGCCTGCATTCTTGAGTTTAGCTCGATACGCATAACCGTCAACCGCTTTAGACTTGGCCGTACGCGACTCTTGCACGATGCTTTCGAGTTGGGCAGCCCGTCCGTCGACGGTGTCGGCATCCGGATGTCTTTCCCCGACCGGAGCGTTAGCCTTGCGTTTCTCGTAAATTCTGCCGGCTCGGGTAACAGCCGAGGCTGGAGCTACATCAGTGGAGTTCACCTGCGCCTGCTCGGTAGTCAGTCGGCTCTTGGACCACTTTGCACTGAGCACCATCACCGAAGAGCCATCGTTAGAGTTGAAAGTATTCTGATTTGTCAAAACGGACGCTAGGATGAACAGCGAGACCAATAGAAATTTCATGCTTGATAACCCTTACACACCAATCTTCTTTTCACACGAAGATAGTTAGCAAATACGCCACTGTCAATAGATCCACATGGTGTTGAATGTTGTGTATGGGTGCTGTCACCAAATGCGATCCACTAAACCAAACGAACCAACCGAAAGCTATTTAGTGCCATTTCGTCTGACTTTTGTGGATCGTCCTTTTGCTATTTGTCTGGATGAGCGATTTCTGCCCGGGGCTAACGCCGCCGAGTGATTGAGAGTACGCACCATTCACGTCGCGACGCTGGTCGGCTAAGATATTCAGAATGATGATTCCAGACTTATCCCTACATCATGGTTTGCAAGGTAGTCTCTTTTCGAAACCGGCAACTTCCAAAGAGGGGTCGAAGTACGATTTAAGTGACGACCGGGTAAAGTTTTATAACGAGCACGGTTACCTCGCTGGGGGTCAGAGTCCTGACGGATGATCAGGTGGATGTACTCCGTAATGAGCTGCGAGAATTAGTTGATCCGGAACGTGGCAGTCATCCGCTCTTTTATGAGTTTCATTTAAATGAATCGGCCGATCCCGAGAAGATTCTTTTTCATGCTGGGTGCATGGCGCATAGCGCCCGGATTCCATGATATGTTGTGGAATCCTGCTTTCACCTTTCTTTCCGCTGCTTTTTGATCCGCGCGAAATGGTGCAGTAGCCCAGAAACTCGGACCGATCCGTACGATCCACTAAATCACACGAACCGACACGAAAATTTAGTTAGTGCCATTTCGTATGAGTTAGTGGATCGTACCTTGTTCCGTTGCAGCGCCGGATGGCGTATTCTACTCCACTAAATCTTTAAAGGAGTTGTTATGAAAGAGGATATCCAAGCTAAACCGGCCAAATCAACCTCGTTGATGCAGCGGATACTCATTTACGCTGCGGTGCTACTCATCGTCTTCCTGATCGGCTTTGTTCCAATGTGGCTCAAGGCTCGAGGCAGTGCCGCGGAGTTGGCAACAGCCCAACGTGGACTAAGTCTCGCCCGGCTGCAGAATACTCTCGCCTCCGCAACAATCGATGCCCGGCGAGGTGAGTATGAGCCAGCCCGCTTGGCCGTCAGCAATTTCTTTACATCCTTAAGAGCAGAAGCTGATAAACCCTCGGGCTCAGCGCTTACGGAGTCACAGAAACAGAACATCCAAGCATTATTCGCCGGGCGTGATGAGGTCATTACCCTTCTGGCGCGCTCAGATCCCGCTTCCGGCGATCGACTAGCGGATTTGTATGAGTCTTATCGCAAGGCCATGAGTGGTTGAATAGGAAAAGCAGTGATTCCTATGAACAGTAACTAGATTCTACAATTTCAAGAACCCCGGACCGCCTCGCTCTGCCAGCGCATTCCAATAGGTTAGGACAAATTGATGAGTGCTGACCAATTACAGTCGTGGCTGCTGCGACTGGGGGGATCATTCGAGATTCTCGCCTTCGTTGCAGTAGTGATGCCGCGGGCGTGGATGGAAACGTCGCACACCTGGCTGGGGCTGGGCGAAATGCCAGACGGCCCGATCATCATGTTCATGATTCGGCAGGCATCGTACGCGTATGGGATGCACGGCGTGTCACTGTGGATCATTGCTTCCGACGTAAATCGCTTTCGACCGATAGTCCGGTTCAATGGCATCTCTTTTCTGCTGGCCGCGCCGGTGTTTTTTCTGATTGACTATCACTCGGGAATGCCATGGTATTGGACGATCTCGGACTCCTTAGCGTGCGCGTTTTTTGGGGCCGCGCTTCTGTGGCTCAGCCGAGGTGAGTCCCGGAAACCGTGAAGGCGTTCTTTAGGTGCTTGTCAGAGCGGGGAGCGGTTGCTACCCGATCCCAACTGACTTAAAAACGCACAGCTAGTCGAGCGAGGTGTGCCGACCGGAAATCGAAGAAAGAAAGTCGTTCGTCACATCACTAAGTAGCCGCACCCGTGTAATTTTGGTCGTCACACATTCCGAGAGGAGCAATTGATTAATGCTCAAGAGAGGATTCAGGTCTTACCATGTCATTCTCCTGGCCGGCTTAGTCGCAGGCGTTCTAGATCTGACGGCCGCGCTCGTCACCAACGGTTTGCGGGGCCTGAAGCCGGTGCGCCTGCTGCAAGTGATAGCCAGCGGCCTGCTTGGCCTCGACTCCTACAAAGGCGGTCTTAAGACCGCAGCTCTCGGGGTTGTGTTGCACTTCCTAATCGCGACTGCAGCAGCCGCAGTCTACTACGCGGCCAGCCGCATGCTCGCGTTTCTGGTGCGGCAGGCAATCGTTAGCGGGTTGCTCTTTGGCATTGCAGTGTATTTCTTTATGAACCTTGTAGTATTACCGCTCTCAGCTTTCCCTCACAAAGTGTCGTTCACTCTTTCAACTCTAATTACCGGATTGATCGTGCATATGCTTTGCGTAGGGCTGCCGATTTCGCTCATCGTCCGTCGCTACTCAACATAGGTGCGGACGGTTGCGATTCTGGTCCTTCGCTTCCCGGTCAGGTTCAACCTGTTTCCGAATCCCGAAGGGATTCAAGTTAATAGCCGTGGGCGAGAGAACTCATGTAAGAAGAGCGGTACGACCGGGTCGATTATTCCGAGGAGGCGAATACGCCCGGAGCGACCCGGTCGCTGCCGCTCGTGGTTCTGACAAAGCACGCTGCCCAACGGCTATTGACTTAGATCCCTCCGGGATGATGTGCTTACGGCTGGAAAAGAGTATGAAGCGAATCTGGTCAATTACTTCGACAGTGTTTGTCATTCTAACAAGTGGGGCTAATAGCATAGCGCTATTTTCTCCCGGCCGTGACTCCCAAACTGAGACTTCGATTCCTTCCATTCAACAACGATATGCGGCAATCAATAGAAGCGTTCGGAAATATAGAAAGGTCAAGAAAGAATTGTCGGGCTTTTCTCTCGAAGGCGGCGAACTGATTGCTTATTTCAACGGCCCACGGATCGTTAAAATAACCGCGGCGTATTTCGGCGAAACTGGAAGGGCAATGGAAGAGTATTACTATTGGAACGAAAAGTTGATTTTTGTGTTCCGGCGAGACTTTACCTACGACGAACCAATGTCTGGAAAAGTGGTCGGCACCGAGGCTAACCGCTTCTATTTCAGCAACGATCGATTAACCCGCTGGATCGATCAAAACGGTAAAGCAAGATCGTTAGGCGGTGGGGATTTCCAGGCAAAGCAACAGGAGCTCCTGGAAACATCAAACAGGTTCTTGAAGGCTGCGCGCTCTCCAGAACCGATCATTAAAGCGCGCAATTTACGGGTGTACCCGCCGGAAACAGCTCCGGTCGTCGCTACGGCTATGCCGCCCGATGTCAGGAGGTGGCTATGCCCGCCGTTAGCTGACTTTTTCATTTGTGGGTTATGCCCCCCCCGGGCGGGCCCCATTCATTGGAAGCGGAATTGACGGAAGGGCGTAGCCACTTCCTCACATCGGGCGGCGAAGCCGTAGCGACGATCGCCTAGCTGCCTTGCAGGGCTTATGGCGAAACTGGACCAATACCCATCCGGCCCATGCTAACGGGCAGTTATCTTTATGGAGTAAACTCGATGATTAAGGAACCTATCGCAAGCCAGATACAACCGAATATCTGTCTTATTGCGGCAAGTATGTCTCCCTAGTTCCGGACGGCGACATACTTACTGTTTTGGATAAACAGGTGGAAGACACCGCAGACCTCTTGAACAGCATCCAGGAAACGCGGGCCAATTTTCGTTACGCGCCGGACAAATGGAGCATTAAGGAACTCGTGGGACATATGATCGACACGGAGCGGATTTTTGCCTACCGTGCACTGCGATTCGCGCGCAACGACAAAACTCCTCTGTCTGGCTACGAGCAGGACGATTATGTCAGTAACGCTTCTTTTGATAGCTGCACGTTGACGGACCTTGCTTCCGAGCTTAAAAGTGTCAGGCAATCCACTCTATTTCTTTTCAAACATCTCGATCTGAACGCCTGGATGCGCAGGGGTCTGGCCAACGACAGTGAGGCAAGTGTCCGCGCCCTGGCACATATAATTGCGGGGCATGAGCTTCACCACCGGGAGATTTTGCGCGCCAGGTATTTGTCGGCAACCGCGTGTCAGAACGGCGAGCGGTAGCGACCCGGTCTCAACGTGACAAAACAACCCGGTCTCAACGTGACAAAACAACCCGGTCGCTACCGCTCGCGGTTCTGACAGAACTGAACCCGGTCGCTACTCTCGCGATTCTGACAAGCAAAGAAGTAGCCAGTGAAGAAGAGCCGAAAGATTATCGTTTACATCGCCACCAGCGCCGATGGGTACATCGCGCGCCCTGACGGCAACGTCGACTGGCTCAATCGGCCCCGACCGGCGGGCGACTATGGTATAGGCGCGTTCTATAAATCTATTGACGCGATCATTTTTGGACGTAAGACGTACGAGCCCCTACTTCGAAAATTCGCAGCCAACAAGACCAAACCCACTGCCCGATCGAAGAAGCCCAAGACACAAGCCTCCGGTTCTCGGATAAAGAACTACATCTTTTCCCGACACCCGCCCGCGGCAATCCCACCCGGCGTGGAGTTTGTGAGGGAGCCCATCAAGGAGTTCACCAAGCGTATTCGCTCTGAGGCCGGGAAGGACATCTGGATGATGGGCGGTGCCGGCATCATCGGATCCTTCCTGGATGAAGGCGAGATTGACGAGTTCATGATCCACGTCATGCCGATCTTTATCGGTGACGGCATTCCTCTCGTGCAGCCGAGGCACCGCTCCACTGCGTTGGAGCTGCTGTCTATGAAATCCTGGCCCGACGGCGTTGTGCGCCTGCACTACGCGGTGCAAACGCAGCCCGGATCACAAATCGCGAGCAAAAAGAGAGGCCTTGCGCAGAATAAAAAGAAACCTCAACACTAAGGAACCTCTCTAGCCTATTTTGTGGCAGAATTTGTGTTCCCCTAATTTTCGTCTCTTTTGCTTGGTGTACTCAGGTAAAGCAGCAGTATCAGGTTGATGGGCGCAATCAGCTGAGTGCTAGTCAGCTACAGAACCGAGGAGCTTTAGCGACCGGGTCGGGTGCGGCGTCACTCACACCTGGTGGACCGCTGAATTCTTGTTTGCTTGACTCAGCGAAACTGACCCGGCACTTCGTGAGTTTCGGGGATCGTTTTGCGCTAGTATCCCTGTTCGGGAATCGATCAATCAGAGGAAGGACTTAGATCATGCGCTGGAGAGAAGGACGTCAGAGTCAGAATGTAGAGGATCGACGCGGAATGGGGCGCGGGGGAATGGCGATCGGGGGTGGCCTCGGCGGTATCGTAGTTCTCGTGATCGCCTTACTGCTCGGCGCAGACCCGCGCCAGTTGTTAGAACAAGTGTCCACCGAAGGGCAGGCCCCGGCCACTCAGTCGTCACGCCCAACTAACCCGGAGGAAGAAGAACTGCGGCAATTAGTCAGTGCGGTACTGGCTGATACCGAGGACGTCTGGAACGACAACTTTCGCCAACTGGGCCGGCAATATCGCGAACCTACGCTCGTCCTGTTCACCGATCAGGTCCAGTCAGCTTGTGGAGTCGCCGGGGCAACGGTTGGTCCGTTCTACTGTCCGGGTGACGAGAAACTCTACATTGACCTCTCGTTTTACCGCGAGTTGAAGACGCGCTTTCGGGCTCCCGGCGATTTTGCCCAGGCCTACGTCATCGCACACGAAGTAGGCCACCATATCCAGCATCTCCTGGGAACGATGGACCAGGTCAACTCGGCCCGCCAACGTACGAGCGACGCGGAGGCCAATCAGCTTTCCGTGCGGTTGGAACTTCAGGCCGACTTTCTGGCCGGGGTGTGGGCGCATCATGCCCAGAAGCGAGGCGTGCTTGAGCAGGGAGACGTTGAGGAAGCGCTCGGGGCGGCCAGCGCGATTGGGGATGACCGCCTCCAGCGCGAAACCCAGGGATACGTCGTTCCCGATTCCTTTACGCACGGGAGTTCAGACCAACGCATCCGGTGGTTTCGCAAGGGACTCGAGACTGGAGACATTCGCCAGGGCGATACTTTCAATACCAGAAGTTTGTAGGTGCTAGGTGCTTGTCAGAACGGGAAGCGGTAGCGACTCGGTCTCAACAGGAGCAAACAACACGGTCGCTAACAGCAGCCGGGAGAAAGAGGCATCGCTGGCACCACTGGTGGAATCTTATTTGTTCATTGACCTGGGGCTCACGCCCCAGGCTCTATGCTTTCGCCCCGCTTCGCGCGCTCTAAATAACAAAATTTATTAGATCTTAAGCTGGGCCAACAGCGGAAAATGATCCGACGCGTCTGCAACCGCGTGCGGAGTAGTAATTACTTCGCAAGCTACCAGGCGATCGGCAAAGGGCTTGGGAACGAATACATAGTCGAGCCGCAGGTGCCGATCCCAGGTAGGGAAAGTGTAGCCCTTAACCTCGGGATGCAGCAGACGGAAGCCATCCGCATAGTTGGCATCAAGCATGACTTGAATTGTTTCACGTTGAATATCGCGACCGCTCATCCAGACCAGGGCCCGGATCCATGCCGGCATTCGCCTCACATCGAGCACTTCGCCCGGAGCCAGGGCATTAAAATCTCCAACCAGGACATGAAAACCCTGCTGGTGACGGGCGATGCCATTTAGCAGCGCCCGGATCTCTCGCGCTCTGCGCCGCTCACTCCACTTGGAGAACATGGAACTAAGATGTAATCCGAAGATGCGAGCTTCGGTTCCTGCGAGCACGATCTCCAGGAAAGAGTGTTTGGCTCCGGCTGGGTAATGCCATTCATGGTACGAGATTTCAACGCGACTGAGGTAAGCGATTGAATGTGCTCTCTGTGCCGCCCAGAAGGGAAAGTCCGTTGCCTTTGCCAATCCTTCGATGACCCGCGTGTCCGTCGCCTCCTGAAACACCACCAGGTCGGGAGAGACTGTTCGGATGACCTCGGCCAAACGAGATTCTCGCCCGCTACCTCCGAAGCGAATGTTGTAGCTGAGCAGCTTGAAAATCACGAACCGGCCTCTGGCTCGATGAGGGTAAAGTACGGTTCACTGAATAGAACATCGCGTGCATACAACACCAGATTGGCTGTAGCTTGAAAGTTAACTGGCCGGCCCACCAACTCTTGCAGAGCCTTGCGCATTTTGTTGAGGCCGATTGCAATTGCCGGATCTTCGTCGCACAGCGGTTTAGTGTGGAGACCCGGAATGTAATACGCATCCTTGTCCCAATATTCCATCACCTTGGTTCCTACGAGGGTAACGTCGAGGTCGCTGGTTCCCTTCCCGTTTGCATCAAACGGCTTCCCATCTTCCCAGCGTTTGTTTGTAACCACACTGCCGCGCAGCACGATGCCGGTGCCAGGTGGCAGGTCCGCCT
>JACCUI010000069.1 GCA_013811945.1 Pyrinomonadaceae bacterium
AGCCTGAGGCCCACCCGCAGACTCGGTCATGAGAACATTTTCCGACTTGGGACGATACGCCTGACGCGTGCGCAATCCCTGTAGGAACGGGTCAAGCTCGCGCGCTTCCCAGATCTCTCTAATACCAGATGCCCGGGCTGCCTCTTCCGCGCTGTACATATGCCCGTTCCAGACTTCGGAAAGAGCATCCCGTCGGGGTATGAAGAGGATCTCCGGCGTTTGCTTGTTGCCTGGAAGTAAAACAAGTGTCGCCCGCTTCTGTTTGAGTTGAGTGAGATAGTAGAGATTGTTCTCCTGTCGATACTCGTAATCCACATCGTTGGCATAAACTCTCGGCTCGGCGCTGAAAAGAATTAGCACAGCCCTGGAGCCAATGGTTTGTGAGACTCGTGCGCGACGTTGGGCGAGTTCTGCCTGCCTTTCCTTATCATCAAAAACAGGCGCTGGAGGGGCGGGTCGTATTGTCCCGGACGTTACTTTGTTGTCACCAGCTCGCGCACCGACCATTAACAGCGATGTGCTGAAAAGCATCGCCAGCACCGCCAGACATACCACCCTTCTCGATACCGTCTTATAAACTTTCATTACTTCTCCTCGAGAGATCGTTACTACTCACCTCAACTTTGATCGATCAACGGGCGTTTAGACGTCCGTAGTTTAGAGTTTAAACTTTAGTTTGTGGCCGCGAAACCGCAACCTAAAGGTTGAACTCTGAACTTCTGGATCAAACCGCCCTAGTACCAACTCGTTGGGAAGTTAATAGAATTCCGAGAGACTAAGGACGCGGGGGTATTCTGCGGCGATTAACCCTTCGCGCGGGACGAATCACCTGATGTCTTCCGTCGGGTGTTACTATGACTCGACTGCCATCAGGACCGACGATCACTTGAGTGCCATCAGGCAAGTTTCTGATGACAGTGTTGCCCACGCGACGTCTTGCGGGAGGTTGTTGGTGGTGCGGAGCATCAACGTTCACGTCAGGAATCTCCGGTTGAGCGGGATGCTCCGGCTGAGACTGACCCTCTGCCCTTGCACGATCCCTCTCCGCAGCTGCGGCTCGATCCTCTTGCTGCGTAT
The DNA here is from genome assembly GCA_013811945.1 of Pyrinomonadaceae bacterium. Taxonomy (GTDB): domain Bacteria; phylum Acidobacteriota; class Blastocatellia; order Pyrinomonadales; family Pyrinomonadaceae; genus PSRF01. The sequence continues at coordinate 1,078 of JACCUI010000069.1, forward strand.
CGGCCCTCTTTTGTTTGGTGGCCTTCTCCTGTTTTCTGCCTACCTTTTCCTCAGCCGTAACCTGACGCTTTTCTTCTACCACCGGCCTGGTTTCTTTTGGGGTCTCGATCAAAGCATTAGACCCACCACCCTTCGGCTCACTCTGAACTGCCGGCGTGCTGATTTGAGGAATCGCTGAGCTGTCAACTTTGGTGGAGTTGTTCTTCGTCTGGTAGGCATAAAACCCGCCAGCTCCGACAACTAACAGTACAGCTGTGGCAGCACCAACCACCCATGGTTTCCGACGAGCCTCACGCGGTCGAGACAAAACCGTTGTTTCGCCCGTCTGCACGGTTGCTTGCCGGGAACTGGGTCTTGCCTCGGCTGCGATAGTCGATGCTGAGGCCGGAAGTAGTACTGTGTTCGCTTCACTATAGGTGGAAACCATTGTTTCAGAGCAGCCTCCCTGCAAAACCCTGCGCATCTCCGCCGCACTGGCATATCGCTGATCGCGATTTTGGGCCATCGCCTTTTGCAAGACCGCAGATGATCCGGCTAGGACACCGCTATTGACTTCGTGCGCAGGGTTCAATGGATCAGGCTGACCGTTAACAATGGCAGCTGCTCGCGTAAGAGCATCCGGTGGTTTAACGCCAGTCATCAAGTGGTACAACGTTGCAGCCAGGGCATAGAGATCACTGCGGGCGTCAGTGCCCAACCCTTGAATCTGTTCGAGGGGCGCGTAATTAGGAGTGTAACCGAATATGCTTGCGGAGGTGGTGATACGCGAAATTTCCCCTGCTTGCCCCTTCGCGAGTCCAAAATCGAGTAAAATGATCTGACCGCGCTGCGTTAGTTTTAAGTTCTGAGGCTTGATGTCTCGATGAATAATTTGCGGGTCCTGCGTGTGCAAATAGTCGAGCGCGTCGAGAAGTTGATCCGCCCAGGTCAGGACTTGCTCTGTGGGAAAAGGTCCACCTCTCTTTGCAATCATCTCGGCTAAATCGTCGCCGGCGATAAAATGCATTACCAGAAACTGCCCTTCACCTTCCGAGAAGTGGTCGCTCACCCGAGGGAGCGCGGGATGATGCATGCGCGCCAGAAGCCTTGCTTCTCGCTCAAACTGCTTTCGCAACCGCTCGTCCGAGAAAAAAGTTTCTTTTAGGGCGATGGTGGAATCCAACCGTTCATCGACAGCTTCATAGACCGCGCCCATTCCACCCTGACCCAGTTGGCGAACAACGCGGTATCGGCTCTGTAGGACTGTCTCTGGCGTGAGCATTAAATTGGCTGTGCTAGGTAGTGCGGATTATTGGTTAAAAACACAAAATACTCGCTCACCTGGATCCCAAATCAGCGCATTTCATTATACACGCGCCATAGATAACAACGATAAGGGAGATGATTCAACCAGCGCCGGAGGCGCGGCGGAATTTTAGCCAGGGGCAAGCGGCTTTGCGCGCAGCCCCTGGATCAAGTCTGTAAACAGAACCGCGCCCTGAAGGGGCGCAAAGAGCATCACGAACCCCGAATCTCACTGGTGGTGTTGAAAACTGTAGCACGAGTGAGATACGACGACCGTGATGTTTGCGATACTTGCGCCGCCCTTTCAGGGCGCGTCGTGTTGTCGTACTTGATCCAGGGGCCGCGCGCCAAGCGCTAGCCCCTGGCTACCATCTGCCGCGCCTCCGGCGCTCGTTGACCCGCTCCGCCGTTGCCCGCGCTGTCGTCGAGTGGCGAACAGCTAAGTGTCAAAGTCGGCCAGTACTTGCTTCTCAGATTGGGCGCTTTCGGTGGATTGGGCGTATGCTAGGCGCCATGAGTAACCCTTTCCCCATTTCAGACGATGAAGTGATTGATGTTGCGCCCCCAAAGCGAACTCGATGGCGACGTTGGGTGATCGCGGCCGCAGTTTTGGTTTTCATCGTGCTCTCACGCAGTCTCTCCATCTATATTTCGGTCCTGTGGTTCGGCTCGCTCGGCTACTCTGCCGTTTACTGGTACATATTTAAACTGAAGGCCGCGCTCTTCTTGATCTTCTTACTACTAACAATCGGGATACTTCGCGGAGCTTTTTGGTTGCTGGAACGAACGTTCGCTGCGTACGCTTTTGCGCCCCGAACGATAATGCTCAACAACCAGCCGGTCGAGTTTTCGCCAGCACGTTTCATCCGACCACTTGCCTGGGTCATCACCGTTATGTTCGGCTTGTTTTATGGGTTCGCGATGAAACGTAGCTGGCAGGACTTTGCTCTTTACTTCAATCAATCCTCAACCACCCAGGCTGATCCGATCTTTCAAAAGCCCCTGGGCTTCTATCTCTTTTCCCTTCCTGTTTACGATGAGATCAGCTCCTGGCTGCTGACACTTGCTTTCATCGTACTCTGCGCCTCAGTGGTTTTTTCGTTGCTTACGATACCCCAAAGAGTCCTGAAATCCGCCCGCTCGCTTTCTTCAAAAAGCGCCTTCGCGGCCATCTCTTGCGCCCTGGCGGTATTCCTTCTCGCGGTTGCCGGCCAGACTTATCTCTCTCGTTTTCCTTATCTCTGGACCGATCATCAAACATTTTCCGGCGTTACGTACACGGAAGCGAACTACCTGCTACCCGCACTTTTCTTCGTCTCAGTAGCGCTAGTTATTGGCGCAGCGCTTTCATTTGTGAACGCTTTTACCAAGAGAGGACTGCGTCTGCTCCTGCTGGCGCTCGCGATTCCGATTGCCGTCTACATCGTAGGCGTGGTCATCGTGCCAACCTACGTCAACAGTTTCATCGTCAAGCCTAACGAACTTGGTCGCGAGACGCCCTACATCGAGCACAACATTAATTGGACGCGCCGCGCATTTGGTTTGGAACAAGTTGAATTGCGGGAATTTGAAGCGGAGAACTCGATCGAAGCGCTTAACCTCGGCGCTAATCGGGCGACGCTGGAAAACATCCGGCTCTGGGATTGGCAAGCTCTGCAAGACACGCTCAAGCAAATTCAAACAATTCGCACCTACTATGATTTTCCTGATGTCGACGTGGATCGCTATAGCATTGGCGGGCAGACACGGCAGGTAATGCTAGCGGCGCGCGAAATGGACGTCGAGAAACTGCCGGAGTCTTCGCGTAACTGGATTAACGAGAAACTGATCTATACCCACGGCTATGGTTTGACGATGAACACCGCCAATGAGTTCACACCGGAAGGAATGCCCCGCTTCCTGGTGTCGAATATGCCCATTGAAACTCGCACTCAGGAAATCACCATCACCCGGCCTCAGATCTACTTCGGACAGAAAACCGATACTGATGTTTATGTAAACACCGCCCAAAAGGAGTTTGATTTTCCGCAAGGCGAAGCAAATACATACACCACGTATGAAGGAACTGGGGGCATCAAGATCGGCGGCCGTTTGCGGCGAATGTTGCTCGCCTGGGCGCTAAATGATCTTTCAAAACTCCCCTTCTCCGATGATGTGACTTCGGAAAGCCGCGTCCTCATTCGCCGAAACATCAAAGAGATTGTCAATGGCGTCGCTCCGTTTCTAATCTACGATAACGATCCGTACATGGTGGTAAGCAAGGAAGGCCGGCTCTTCTGGTTACTCGATGCCTTTACTGAGTCTTCGAGATTTCCTTACTCGCGCCATCACCAGGTCGGCAGTAACCGCGTTAACTACATCCGCAACAGTGTAAAAGTAGTTATTGACGCCTACAACGGCTCGGTCGCATTTTACGTTTTCGACGCTCAGGATCCTTTGATCGCCTCGTACCGGGCCACCTTTCCCACTCTCTTTCAGGATGCCAGCGCCATGCCCACGGACCTGCGCTCGCATGTGCGCTACCCGGAAACCCTGATTCGAGTCCAGGGGGAGGTCTATGGTATTTATCACACGCAGAGTGCCAAGATATTTTTCCAGCGCGAAGATGTTTGGAACGTAGCGAACCAACTCGGTCGTGACGGGCAAGACAAGAATCAGTCTCAACCGATCGACCCTTACTATGTGCTGATGCAGCTTCCCGGCGAGCAGGTATCTAGTGAATTCGTTCTAATCTTGCCTTTCACCCCGGCAAGTCGAAACAATATGATTGGTTGGATGGCCGGACGCAGTGACGGCGATAACTACGGCAAGCTTCTCGTCTACAATTTTCCGCAGTCTCGTCTGATTGAAGGGCCCCTGCAAATTGAAGCCCGCATAGATCAGAACGCCGAACTCTCGGGGCAGTTCAGCCTCTGGAATCAGCAAGGCTCGCGAGTTTTGCGAGGCCATCTACTGGTTATCCCAATTGGGCGTTCCCTTCTCTATGTTGAACCCGTGTATCTGCAGGCAGTGCGCAGTCCCATGCCTGAGCTGCGTCTTGTAGTACTGGCGATTCAGGAGCGCGTTGGGTATGGGAAGAGTTTTGACGAGGCAATGACTCATCTATTTGGTGACGCAGGGAAAACTCCTCCCCAACCAGACGCTGCACCTACGAAGGTTGATGAAACGTCGCCGAAGCCGGCGGCGTCACCCCCGTCGGACGACAACCTACAGCAGTTGATCGGTAAAGCTGTCCAGGAGTTTGAGGACTATCAACGTCTAACTTCGCAAGGCAAACTGGCCGAAGCCGGTCAGAAACTCGAACAACACAAGCGCACACTTGAGGAATTGAAGCGAGTGGGCGGTAGGCAGTGACGTGGTATTGGGCAGGGGCAACACAACTCAAATCAGTACCGAGGAGCTGGGAAAACTGGACCATTATTGGTAACCAGAGTTGAGCGGGGGGGGGTAAACCGCCCTTCTCAACCTGAGAGCTGTTCAGTCTTGAGTGATCTTCTCTAGCTTGGATGGCTCTCATTGGGGAAGGAACGTACAAGCTATTAATCTCATTGGTCCGGAAGGGCGGTTTACCCCCGCTGGGCTTTCGTTAGCGTCAACGCCTAAGTTTTGACGCTACCGCTCCTCGGTTCAATTTATTTTCTCGAGTAGCTTCTTTGCCTTATCCACAGCCTCTTTGTGTTCCGGCAGGTAATCGGGATTAGGAGTCATTTTGAGCAGGATATCAATCTGCTTGCGAGCGTCGGCATCTCTGTTCGCCTCATGGTAGGCCTCCGCCAAACGTAACCTGAGTAGCGCGTTGTTGCTTCCAAACTTCAAACCCTTCTCCAGATATTCAAGCGCCTTTCGATAATCGCCGCCGAAGAACCGCGGAGCTTCTAAGTAAAGCTGGCCAAGCACCAGATAAGCACTTCCACCCTCAAACTGTTCATCAATCCTTAGCACTGCTTCCATCTCGCGACGGATGTCTTCGATGTTCGATAGACCAGCGAGCGTGCTGTGTTGTGCACTCCCTCCATAATTGGCTCCCAGCCAGAAGTGTCCCTCTGGTTTTTCACTGCTAAGCTGCACCGCAGTCTTCCCTGCTTCGGTACCCTCCCGAAAAGCCTCGTCTCGTTCTCGCGCGTCGTCAGTATGTGCTCCCAGGTAGTAACTAATTCGCGCCAGCTTCCAAGCGGCTTCGTAGCTCCCGAAGTCCACCGTCCGGGCCTGTCTAAGCGAAGCGACACCGAGTCTTACCTTCGACGGGTCCTCGCGCTGTGAGTAAAGCTGATCTCCTTCCGCTATCTTCTCCACGGCAACAGTCTTGTCAGTCTGGCCGGCGTTATTCTCAGCCTCCGAGCGCTGATTTCGGCAGGAGAGTGTCGCGGTAACCGCCATTAGAAGTGTTAAGAGAACGACTCTGCGCCGGCGATTTCTCATTTTTTGGCCTCTTTTAACTATAATGGCTCTAATTGTCTAGACATGCTATACACACAGATTTTTACCCTCGACGACGGTACCCAAAAACAGGCTAATAAGGTATATTGGCACGCTCTACGGAGAATTGCGCGGCGGCAACCGCGACCGTTCACTAAAAGTTGGAGGTAGTGTGGCAGCGGCAGCTTTCTATGATTTGGAAGGCACATTGGTCAGGACGAATTTGGTTCACACGCTTGGCTTTTATGCCAAGAACCAACCGGGCCTGATTAGCAGTCTTAAGAAGAGCGCGGCCACGCTAATAAGTCTTCCCGTCTTCGCCGTCACGGACCAGTATAGTAGAAAAGTCTTCAATGACCTCTATTTCAAGAGATACAAGGGACAGTCAGAGGACCGGCTACGCTTCTTAGCCCAGGAACTGTTCGAGACTGTGCTCAAGCCGGCGATCTTTCCAGGCACTTACGAACTGCTCGAGAAATCACGAAGTCTTGGCTTACGCCAGGTAGTCGTCACCGGTGCGCTGGATGTTTCGGTAAACCAGGTGATGGCCCACCTGGGAATCACGGAATACGTGGCCAACCGACTTGAGTTCGTTAATGGCCTGGCGACCGGCCGCTTGCTGCCGCCGGTCATGGCTGCCGCCACAAAGGCGTCATGGATCCGGGTGTACGCTGAGCGTGAGGGTCTTAGTCTCAGCGACTCCTACGCCTATACCGACAGCATGAGTGACTTGCCAATGCTCTCGATAGTAGGCCACCCGGCTGCCGTTAATCCCGACATGCGCCTGCGGCAAACCGCGTTGCATCACGATTGGCCGATCCTCAGCCTAAAGTGAACGTTAATGTAAGATTAGTAAAATGGTGAATAGTAAATGGTAAATGGAAGAACCTAAAACTCACAACCTCACCAAAGGAGCAAGTTATGCGTCCACATCAAAAACTAGATGCTTGGGGTAAGCCAGTAAATCTCGTTGTTGAAGTGTATAAGGCAACCGAGAGATTCTCAAAAGAGGAAAAGTACGGCCTAACCTCACAGATACGTCGCGCTGGCGTATCCTTCCCGGCCAACATTGCCGAGGGTGCTGGGCGTTATTTTCAGAAGGAATTCGCCCATTTTCTGTCCAACACCCAAGGATCCGCGAGTGAACTTGAAAGTGAGTTCATCATTGCGCATCGACTCGGTTATCTCAGCGAAGCGCTGTTCAGTCAATTGATGAGTGATCTTGAAACACATTGGCCGATCACCGGATTGACCAGGCGTATTCGAGCTAACTAGTGTAGTGCGTCGCAAATAACATCACACGAAAAGAATGCAACAATTGACGAAAATAGCCCAAACAGGTTGATTCATAAGTTGCGATCCGTTAGACGCACTACACTAGCAAACAAGCAAACACGATCCATTTACTGTTTACCATTTACCGTTTACCGGCTACCACGTATGTCACTTCAACTAAGACGAAAAACGCACGAATCCGTAGTCTACATTGACCGCGACAGCGCGCCCCGAATCCTGGCCTCGGGGATGGATTTTATTCTCGAAGACCTGCCGGTCGGCACGCGCGTGATCTATCCGAACCCGCCTATTAAAGGGTTGGCCAACCGTGAAGCGGCTATTCGCTATGCGCTCAATCACCCGCACGACTGCGATCCCCTATTTGCGCAGCTGGAGCCAGGAATGAAAGTTACCATCGCCGTGGACGACATCAGTATGCCGATTCCGCCGATGAAGACACCGGACATTCGCCAAACGGCCATCGAAATTCTGGTTGAGATGCTTCACGGCCATGGCGTGGACGACGTGCACATCATCATCGCTGTCTCCCTGCATCGCAAGATGACGCCTGCCGAAATGAAGCGCATGGTCGGGCAGAAGATTTGGAGTGATTTTTATCCGGACCGCTATTACAACCACGACGCCGAGGATCCTGCTAATCTTGTGCTCCTCGGGGAAACACGCCACAAAGAACCACTGCGCATCAACCGTCGCGCCGCCGAAAGTGATTTGCTGATTTATCTTAATTTCAACTTCGTACCGATGAACGGTGGCCACAAGTCCGTCGGCGTAGGTCTCTGTGATTATGAGTCGTTGCGCGCGCATCACAACCCTGACGTTATCCGCGCCTCGCACAGCTACATGGATCCAGCCGGATCGGAACTCGCCCGCGTGATCGGCCGCGTCGGTGAAATCGCCGACGAGCATTTAAACGTCTTCCACATCGAAACAACCGTTAACAACTATATATTCGGCCCTGACATGGGGTTTTTAACGAAGAACGAAGATGACTTCTCCGCTTTCGATCGCATGAAGTATGAAGCCATGCGATTCGCGATGAATAAGATGCCCCGCCCGGCAAAACGCACCATGTATAACTCGCTCAAGAGCAGCTACGAGATGATCGCTTGCCACGCCGGGCGCACGAATCCCGTACACGATCGGATTATTGCCAAGAGCATGGAGCAGTATGTCGTGTCTATCGAAGGCCAGTGTGACATTCTGATCTGCCCCGTACCGGACATGTCGCCTTACAGCATTAATTCCATTCTGAACCCACTGCTCGTACAGGTGATGGCCCTCGGCTACCATTTCAACATGTATCGAGGCAAGCCGCTTCTGAAAAAGGGCGGCACGTTGATTCTGCATCATCCCTGCACCGATGAGTTCGACCATAAGTTTCACCCGAGCTACATCGAGTTCTTCAATCGCCTGCTGCCAGAGACCCGCGACGCAAACGTGCTGCGCGACAAGTATGAACAGGAGTTTGCTAATAATCCGAGCTACGTCGAAATGTACCGGCGCGGGAACGCCTATCACGGCTCGCACCCTTTCTTCATGTGGTATTGGGGTGAAAGCGGGCGCCAGCATGCCGGTCACGTAATCGCCGCCGGTGCGGAAAACGCTCACGTTCCCGCAATGATGGGCTGGGAACGTGCCGACAACCTGACCGAGGCGATTGCCTTGGCGCGATGTTATATGGGCAGCTCAGCAGAGATCACGATGTTGCACCAGCCGATAGTCGCCATCGCGGACATGGAATGAAATGTCAGACTTTAGTAGTGGGTCAGTAAGGTTGAACTCTAAACTTCTGGAATCACACCGACCTGCAGGCGTGGGCAACCGAAGAGACTGCCATGAAATTATCACCAACTGAAATCTACAACGGCCGTAACCTCTTTGTGATCGGCAGCACGGGTTTTCTCGGCAAGGTCACGCTGAGCATGTTGTTACACCGCTTTCCTAATATAGGACGGGTTTACGTAACCGTGCGCGCCCGCTCGCAGGAGGAATCGGAAACTCGTTTTTGGAATAGCGTGATCACGGCGCCGCCCTTCGATCCGCTGCGAGAGCGCTACGGCAGTGCTATGGAAGGATTTGTGCGCGACAAGGTGGTGGTGTTGGGCGGCGATATCGGCGAGCTCAACTTAGGTTACACCGACGAGGAGGCCCAAAGAGTTGCCGACGATATTGATGTGGTAATCAACAGCGCGGGTAACGTGACCTTCAATCCAACTCTCGAGAGTGCCCTGCGCACAAACGTAGTCGGCACCCAGAACGTAATCGCATTCACCAGGCGCATGAAGCGGCCCGCTTTAGTGCATGTGTCGACCTGTTTTGTGGCCGGCAACCGCTCGGGCGCCGTCTGGGAACGTGATCCGGTGATTGGCTATTTTCCTCGCGGACACGAGCTATCCGGGGTGGAGTTTTCCGTCGAGCAGGAGATCAAGGACTGCGCAAGACTGGCGGAGCGAGTAAAGGAAGAAGCCAGAGACGCGATGATGTTGGCGCGCTTTCGTGACCTGTCTCGTAAGCGCCTGATTGAAGAAGGACGTGATGAAGACGATCCGGATGCCCTCGGGTTGGCCGTTGCGCGAGAAAGAAAGGTATGGACCCGAACGCGGCTTACTGACCTGGGCGTAGAGCGATCGGCGTGGTGGGGCTGGCCAAATATCTACACTTACACCAAAGCTCTCGGCGAGCAGCTTGTGGCCGCCGAAACTGGAATCGTCCGGAGCATCGTGCGGCCGAGTATTGTGGAATCGGCCCTGGCCTACCCCTTCCCTGGATGGAATGAGGGATTTACGACCACGGCACCCATCGTCTTTCTCGTTCTCAAGGGACAAACGCAGATTCCTGCTAACGAGAAATTGATTCTGGACATCACCCCGGTGGATCAGGTGGCATCAGTAATGCTTGCCGTAGCCGCACAGGCCTGCGTGGAAGAGCCGCAGCTGGTCCATCAGGCGGCTACCGGTGATTCAAACCCGAACAATCTGTCTCGAATTATCACCCTCGTCGGTCTCTACAAGCGCAAGCATTTTCAAGAGAAAGAGACTGGGATAAAAGTCGTAAACGAGATTGCCGCCAGAATGGAGCCGCGTGCTGTTTCCACCGCGCGCTTTGAATCAACTTCGACCCCGATGTTCAACGCGGCAGCGAAGAAGGCTTCAACCTTGCTCGATCGCGCCCGCCCTCGCTGGGGCGGCGGACGCGTGGGAGAGGTTATCGATCGCGTCAAGACGACTGTAGATCGGGTTGAAGAAATCACCCGGGAAACTACTGAAGCTTTTGAGCTATTTCGACCGTTCACGATCGAGAACGCCTACGTCTTCCGTTCGGACAACATCCGGTCGCTATTCGATAGGATCAGAAAGGATGAGCAGTCGCTGCTGACCTGGAATCCGCAGAAATTTGATTGGTACGACTATTGGATAAATATCCATTTGCCTGGTCTCAAGAAATGGGTGTTCCCGACGCTGGAAGAAGACATGCGGGCGCAACCCAAGCGCGTTTACACCTATCGCGATCTGGTCGAACTATTCGAAACTTCAACTAAACGCCATGCTACGCGCGTAGCCATGCGCATCGAGCGAGACGGACGCAAGGAGCAGTACACCTATGCCGACCTGCGAGAACTCGCAACTCGCGCCGCCGCTTTTCTCGCCAGCGAAGGGATTAAACCCGGCGCGCGCGTGATCCTTTTCAGCCATAACGCGCCCGAGTGGGGTATGACTTATTTTGGCGCGTTGAAAGCGGGTGCGAGCTGCATACCGGTTGATCCGGAAAGCTCAAGCAGCGAAATCATCAATTTCGCTCGCGCAGGTGATCCTGCCGCAATCATCCTGAGTAAGAAACTCGAGCAAGAGCACTCCGATCTCCGTCAACGGCTCGCGGACGAAGGGTTGAAACTACACTTTTGGACATTCGATGATGTCTTCGACCTTTCAGATGAAAAGACGGAGAAACAGCGAACCGCTTTGCTGCCAACGAAGGTTCAGGCGCAGTCAGTTGCTTCGCTAATCTTCACTTCAGGCACGACCGGCAATCCCAAGGGCGTCATGCTTTCGCATCGCAACCTCACCAGCATGGTCTCGATGCTGTCTTCGGTATTCGACATGTCGACCCGCGACGGCGTGCTTTCAGTCTTGCCACTTCATCACACGTTCGAGTTTTCCACCGGTTTCCTGACCCCACTCAGCCGCGGCGCGCAGATCACGTACTTGCCGGAGTTGACCAGCGACGTACTCGCACGCGCAATTAAGAACGGACATGTGACCGGGATGGTTGGGGTACCGGCATTGTGGGAGCTCCTGCATCGTCGCATCAAGACGCGGCTCTACCAGCGCAGCGACTGGATTGGCAAGACCGCTGACCTGCTGATTCAAGCGAATGCCTGGGTGCGCGAGAAGACCCCACTCAATCTCGGCCCTTTTATCTTCTATCCGATTCACGAGGGTCTTGGTGGCCGCGTGCGCTATTTTATTAGCGGCGGCTCTGCCTTAAACGAAAAAATCCGACAGGATTTTCAAGGTCTTGGATTCACAATTCTGGAAGGCTACGGTTTGACCGAAGCCTCGCCGGTGCTAACAGTTACCCGTCCTGAGAATCGTATGCTCACAGGCAGCGTCGGCAAACCTCTGCCGGGAGTGCAGGTCAAGATCGCTGAGCCCGATGTAAACGGCGTGGGCGAGGTCATCGCGCGTGGACCCAATGTGATGCTGGGCTACTACGACAATGAGGAGGCAACTCGTAGCACCCTTATCGAGCGTTGGCTTTACACTGGTGATCTGGGCAAACTGGACGACGACGGGAATCTCTACCTGGTGGGACGTTCTAAGGAAATTATCGTCGATACGAATGGAAAGAATGTCTATCCCGACGAACTTGAAGAAGTCTACTCAAATTCGACATTCGTGAAAGAGCTGAGCATCGTAGGTCTGCCCGACGGAATCGGCGAGAAAGTTGCCTGCCTGGTTGTTGCCGACGATGAATACGACATCTCACTTTCGCGCGCCGACTTGCGCCGGCGGGTCGAAGAGCATTTCCGCGACGTGTCTGCATCACTTCCCTACTTCAAGCGCGTTAAAGTGCTCCACTTCACCGACATTGAGTTGCCCCATACGGCTACCCGCAAAGTGAAACGCCGTGAGGTGCTGACGATTATGGAAGCGCTGGAACAGAGCCAGAAGGTCACCAGGGCGTCCGGCGGAAGCGAAACAACCACCTCAGAAGCGAGATGGATCACAGATATCGTGGCGGGGGTCAGCAACCGACCCCGGTCGGAGATTTCCTCTGACACCCGGCTCGCTGACCTTGGATTCGATAGCCTCATGTTCGTTGAGTTGGCAACCGCCATTGAGAATGACGGCGGCGCAATCTCGGCGCCCGAACGATTCAACGAGATACAGGATGTGAGAGAGCTGATGAGTGTAGTGGGCAGGCGTTCTGCTACGGCCTCACGTACAGACGAACGAGCCCGCACTGAGGAGCGTCGGGCGGATGATGAGATATATGTACCATCGTTTGTGCGAGTCGCCGGAAATGTAGCCGGCGACGTGCTACAACGGGTCTTTTATGACAAGTTCCTGAAGACGCGCTATGAGGGACAATCGAATATCCCAGTCCATACAAACTTCATCGTTGCCCCGAATCATTCCTCGCACCTGGACATGGGCCTTACCAAGATGGCATTGGGCGAAGCGGGCAAAGATCTTGTGGCCCTCGCTGCCGCTGACTACTTCTTCGACAACAAGTACAAGCGTGCCGTAATGGAGAACTTCACAAACCTGGTTCCCATAGAGCGTACTGGCTCGCTGAGACAGTCGCTGCGTCACGCTCGTTCCTTTCTGGATCGCGGGTACAATGCAGTTATCTTTCCGGAAGGCACACGTTCGTTAACTGGGGAAATGGCTGATTTCAAGCCAGTGGTTGGTTATCTCGCGGTTGCTTCGCGGGTCGGCATTCTTCCTGTCTACCTGGTGGGCACCCACGAAGCAATGCCGAAAGGCTCAAACATCATCAAAAATCGCGAAGTTGGCGCTCGCATCGGTCGTTTTTTAGCAATCGAAGAGCTTGAAGAAATGACCAAAGGCATGGCCCGAGCGGAAGCCTATCGATTAATTGCAGCTCGGGTGAAGCACGACGTTGAGAACTTGCGCGATCAGACCAGACATCCTTTCGACGCGAAAGCCCTGCGCAACCGATGGAAGGCTGAGCGCCGCGCACAGATCGCCCAAAAAGAAGATGTCGGCGAACTTGTCACTTAGAGCCCCGTGGCTTGAACGATGGCACTCAATACAGAACCGGGAGCGGTAGCGACCGCACTCAACTAACGAATTGAATGTTCGCTACCACAATCACATAGGCAAACACTGCGGCCAGAGGTAGCGACCGGACGCTGGGTTCAACCCAGCATTTTGGAATAATTTGGACATCATGAACACCGGAGCAGCGGTGAGTGTAGGTCCCGGTCGCTACCGCTCGCGGTTCCGTAGTGGAGTGACATCATCGACATAATCCAAACTGCTCAAGTACCTTGAATCGACCGACCTATCTCATCTGTGACTACATCAAAGAAGACTCCACAAAAACGAACGGCGCGAATGACTACGGCCACAGCCGGTACTAAGCGTCGTGCAGCGATTGAGAAAAGACCTCGGGCCTCGACTTTGATCACAGGTGGTACGGGTTTCCTCGGTTCCCACCTGGTGAGACAATTGGTGAAAGAGGGGGCTAAAGATATTCGCGTGATGGCCACATCGATTCC
>JACCUI010000076.1 GCA_013811945.1 Pyrinomonadaceae bacterium
AACCAATCTCGCGCAACTCTGTGGAGTTGATTGAGGGCGCGAAAAGACGCGAGGTCGAAATACCGTAGCGCGGATCGAGCCCTTCTTCGGCACGAGTAAACCGCTCCGTTTTTGATTTGAAAGTTAACTAACAGTTAAGGAGTTAAGATTATTATGCAGCCCCGTTTCTCCATCCGCTACGTCGTCGTCGCCCTAGGAACAATTCTGTTTTGCTCCTTGCCGGTTTGCGCGCAAGACCAGAGTACCAACGCCTCCTTTTCAACCGCGACGAAAGATGCAATTCCAGTGAATGTCCTTGTCGGCCAATCGAGACTGATTAGCTTCGACCGGCCCATCGAGCGTTTCTCGGTTTCTAACCCGGAGATCGCTGAAGCCGTGCTGGTCTCGTCGAACCAGGTGGTGGTTAATGGCAAAGCTTTTGGTCAGATCAATTTCATTGCCTGGGAGAAGGGCACGGACCGTTTCATTGTTTTTGACGTCTACGTGCGCACAAACCTCTCGCTGATCGATTCGCAAATTCGAGCCCTGTTTCCGAAGGATGATATTCGCCTGAGCCAGGCCAACGGATCTGTGGTGATCTCAGGCAGCGTCAGCGATCCGAAGATAGCGTCACAGACGGATGCAGTTGTTCAAGCAGCGGGTTTTAAGACTGTGAATCTGCTGGAATCGCCGGTTAAAGACCTAGCCCAGGTACAGCTTCAAGTGCGGGTCGCCGAAGTGAACCGCAGCCGCATGCGCGACCTCGGCTCCTCATATGCCTACCAGGCGAGCCCCGGCGTGGGAGGCTTCGCGAACGGTGGGGGCCCCGGCAACGTTTCCAACGTTGCTGGCGGTATCCTTGGTGGCACATTCAGCTCGCTTAATCTCCTTATCTTAGGCGGCAACATGACAACCATGATTCGCGCGCTCCAGACCCAGGGTGCACTTCGCGCACTCGCGGAGCCAAATTTGATCGCAATGGACGGCCAGGCGGCCAGCTTTCTCGCGGGAGGCGAGTATCCGGTGCCGATAGTCCAGGGAGGCGGCGAGCGCAGCACGGTATCTATCGTGTTTAAGGAGTATGGCGTCCGTCTCAACTTTAAGCCAACGATTGTTGACGAAGATCACATACGTCTCGAATTGGAGCCGGAAGTATCTACGCTCGACTTTGCCAATGGCGTGAAGTTTGACGGTTTTCTCATTCCGGCTCTCCGCGTGCGCCGCGCCAAGACGAGCGTCGAATTGCGCGATGGCCAGAGCTTTGCTCTCGCCGGTCTGCTCGACAATAGCGAGACTAAGTCGCTTTCGAAAGTTCCGGGTCTTGGGGACATCCCGATTCTGGGAAATCTGTTCAAGTCAACACAGTTCCAGAAGAACGAGAGCGAGCTGATGTTTATCGTGACGGCGCAGTTGGTCAAGCCTGTAAATCGCGACGACTTGCCGCCGATCCCAAATGTTGAAAGCTTAAAGAAGGGTTCGCTCCTCGGTACCGAGCGGAATAGTGGGCAAATAGACGGACCCACCGGATTTATTCTCAACTCAGGTGCAGCGCCAGCGGGCCAGTTAGTAGAGCCGAAGACGTTGCCGCCTTCCGCTACAAAGGAAGTGACTCCAACCGTAGCGCCCGCAGTAAGTGCCGGCGCTAAAGCTACGGATCAGAGTTTGTCCCTTACGCAGCCCGCTGCTGCCAAGGTGAAAGAAGCGAAGGCCACCCCGAATCAATAGCGAATCGGTGGAGTGCTGCGTCTTGTCGTGGCCTTGTTTGGGGGAACACTTGGGAAGTCGTGTCACCCTGAAAGGCGGCAGGGCGCTTCACTCCTAAAGTCGTCGTTTTAAGCGATGAGTTATTTCCAGGAAGGAGCTCGAAATTTACCGGGCCCGGAGTAATTAACAAATGTGCGAAAAGTGTATAGAGCGAAAGCGAAGCGGCGAACGCGGCTCCATCATTATCATGACGGCGATCTTTGCGCTTCTCCTCCTCCTGATGGTCGGGCTGTGCATTGATGTCTCCCGCATTTACCTGGTCCGCGCGGAACTGCAGAACGCGGCTGACGCCGCCGCCCTGACTGCGGCTCGCGAATTAGACGGCAGCGCGGCGGGCATTGATGAAGCGGTGGCACGAGCCAACGCCATAGGAAACACCCAGGGGCTTCGAGCAAAGGCAGGCGTGGCCATCGCGTCCGTAGAATTCGCCGTCAACCTGAATGATAACCCTTACCTGAATACCACAGCGGCTAAGGCGAACGCCGCTAACATTCGGTTCGTCAAAGTCACGACTCAACCAACTTCGACGGGCATTCTCTTCGCGTCCAGCGCGCTCGGAGCGTCGCGTTCGGAATCAAAGCAGGCCGTCGCAGGAAAGTCGGTGGGACTCAGTGGCATCTGCGACTTCTTTCCCGCCGCCGTAGCCCTAGCCGATCCCAGCCCTACGCCCGGCACTCCGATGACGCTTAAATTCAGTCAAGGAACCGGAAACTCGGCAACATTACTCGATAAGGATTACATCATCCTTGAGGTGCCTGACATCAATGGCAACGGCACAGGTGAGACTGCGAGACTAACCGCCGGCGTGCCCACTTTCTGTAAGAATCTTGGCGACAATATCAATATGACGCCCAGTTCGAACAAGAACAATGGACCAAGGAACTCAGGGGACGGGATGAATACTCGATTCAACCTTTATGCAAATGGCTATGGGAATGCTCTCACACCAAGCGTTTTCCCACCGGACAGCAACATAAACGAGAGCATTACCTACGCCCAGTATGCTAACAAGTCGCCCTTGACGGCGCCAAACCCGAACGCCCCCGGCAAGGATGAGCGGCGCCTCCTGATAGCCCCGATAATCGCCCCAGGTACTTACCCAGCCTACACTACAAATATCCTCGCTTGGGGGATCTTCTTTCTAAAAAGTAAAGTCCCGACAACTAACGGAAGCTGCCCCTCCCCTTGTGGAGAGATTCCGGTTGAGTACGTCGGGAAAGCAAATGTCGCCGCCAGTGGAGTCGTCACGTGCACCTCAGGCCTGACTACTCCAGTTCTTTACAAGTGAGACGACAAGATGGACGCAATAAATATGTTGGCACGCCTTAAATATAGGTTAAGTCGGATAGTCCGACGCGAAAACGGATCTTCTATAGTTGAACTCGCAATAGTATTTCCAATTCTGCTGATCCTATTCGTGGGAAGTGCAGAGCTGGGTCGACTGTTCTACACTTATACCACGCTGGCTAAGGCAACCAAGGTCGGCGCGCGTTATCTTTCTACCTCAAGAAACGCTGTTAACGGTACCGCGACCCAAATTGCCAACGCCAAGACAGCGGCAAAGAGTCTGGTGGTTTGCGGCTTTCCGAATTGCACGAACCAGCCGCCGATCGTCCCTGGACTGACAACGGCTAACGTT
Source organism: Pyrinomonadaceae bacterium (assembly GCA_013811945.1). Taxonomy (GTDB): domain Bacteria; phylum Acidobacteriota; class Blastocatellia; order Pyrinomonadales; family Pyrinomonadaceae; genus PSRF01. Next base: position 3,383 of record JACCUI010000076.1, read on the forward strand.
AACGTATGCGATAACTTCGCGGTTGCCTGCGTGCCGGCGATCCCTGCCGGACCGATTAAGTACTTTAAGGTAGAAATCAAAAACTACACATATTCGGCGGGCGTATTCAACCTTTCAGCAATGACAGGACTAGCGAATTCAACGTTTTATTTTCCACTGATCCCGGCCACTAAGATGCGTTACATGCCGTAACTGGCCAAGCCAAGCACTTTTTCCACGAATGAAACGACATCTAGATAACAACTCGGAACGCGGCACGGCCACCGTGGAATTTGCTTTAACGGCGGCCTTCTTTCTGATGATTATTATGGCCATTGTTTCTGGTGGGCACTTGTTCTTCACACACAACGCGATGGTCGAATCCACGCGGCGCGGCGCGCGCTACGCCGCCAACCAGTGTAAACCGAACCTCGCGGGCTGCCCGAATTCTGCGACGACTATCGACCGTGTTAAGAATGTTGTTGTCTATGGCACGCCGATGCCGGGTACCACGACGTTGGTCAACAATCTCCTGCCTTCGAATGTAACAGTTATCCATAGCAACGACTTCGGGGTGGCGCAAGGTACCGTCTCGGTCAAGATCGAGAACTATAGCTATACCTTCGCGGTAGCCGCGACGCTAATACAAATGCCCCCTTATCAAACCACGGTGACGGGCGAGAACGCGGGCACCATACCGGGAGTTACTTGTCCGTGATTTTAGCCCTGGAGAGAGGCCATACCGTGCAACTTACTGACATTCATTACAAGAGTAAGAACCTCGACTTCACGAACTGATGGGATGCTTTGTCTGCCAGCATTGCAGAACCCAACCATTTAGAAAGAGGCGCCGCCCAAAGAGTTTACTCATGAACATTAAGGGTAATTGGGACTTTATCTTAATTACAGCAAGATGAAATACAGCAATTACTAAGGGTTCGATACGATGCAATCACTGACATTTCTGACGTTAAGTAAGAACGGCGAATCTCGCGCGGAGCTGCGCGACGCTTTGGTCGGCAGCGGGCGCGCACACTTGCTCGCAGACTGCGCCAGCCCAGAACAGATGCTTGCCGATGTGGCGCGGCTGCGACCATCCGCGGCGATTATCACAGTAGGACCGGACAATTCCGAGAAAGAGTTTACCCTGATTAAGAAGCTGGTAGCGGCAAGCCCCGACATCGCCATCATTACCGCCGCCCACGATCCTGCGCCGGCATTGATCCTGAGTAGCATGCGTTCCGGCGCGCGCGAGTTTCTCCAGCTCCCGATTAATTCCGATGAATTTCACTCCGTCCTTGATCGCATCGCAGAACTGTGCGCGGCAGGGAAAACTACGCTACATAAGAGTGGGCGGGTAATCGCAGTATTTTCGGGTAAGGGAGGCACGGGCGCATCGTTCTTTGGTACCAACCTGGCAGCGGCAATGGACGTTCCCACGTTGCTCGTCGACCTCGACCTTCAAGCCGGCGATGCAGCCTCCTTTCTTGGCCTCGACACGAAATACTCGATTGCCGACTTTGCTCACAACCGCGCGCGCCTCGACGACTCGCTAATGGCCAGCCTTGTTACCCCACACTCCTCAAACCTCGCGGTGTTGGCCGCGCCACTCGAAGCTCACGAAGCGGAGGACATCAAACCAAAGGATGTGTCTGAGATCCTCCACCTTCTGCGCCAGAGGTACGAGCGCATAGTTCTCGACCTACCGCATACGTTTGATCCGGTAACAGTCGCCGCTCTCGATCTGGCAGATGACATCCTGTTGGTCTTGACGCTCGATATCCCCGGCATCCGTAGCACCAGGCGAGCGCTGAAAATATTTGATCGTTTGGACTATCCACGTCGAAAAATCCACGTGGTCGTCAACCGTTGGAGCAAGGGTATTGACGTCGAGTTGAAGAAGGTCGAGACGCACCTCGGCGAACAGCTCATCGGCTTTGTTCCGAATGATTATCACAAGGTAATGAATTCAATTAATCTGGGCGAGCCGCTGGTGCAGTCCGATCCGGCCTCAAAAGTAACCATCGAGATTAAACGCATCGCCGCGCTTGTTAGCGGAAATGGCCACCCACCCACGGCGCATCCCCGAAAGAGGTTACTCGGCATGTTTGGGCGCCAGACCACTTCGTCTCCTGTGGATCTTTCGAAGATGCTTGAGGATATGGCGTAGCCGGGGTGACCGCTTAGTTTGTACCGAACTCCAGGAAGTAACAAAGGAACATAAATGGCGCTTCGAGAAAGATACATTAAAGACGGCAATGGTAACGGCACATCGCTCCCCATCGAGGAAGCAATCTACGGGAACCAAGGCTTTCAAGAGATGAAAGCGCGGCTTCATCGCGCGATCGTAACGAAACTGGACTTGGCCAAGCTCAGCGCGCTCTCACCGGACCGCGTTCAGGCGGAGGTTTCGCGCCTCGCCGAAGGCCTTTTGATCGCAGAGAATGTCCCGCTTTCGACCGTGGAGCGCGACCGGCTGGTCAATGAAGTTCATCATGAGCTATTCGGTCTCGGCCCTCTTGAGCCACTACTCGCCGATCATTCTATCTCTGACATTCTGGTTAACTCCTATTCTAGTGTGTACATTGAGCGACGGGGCAAGCTGGAAAAGACGCTAATTACGTTCAAGGATGATGAGCACCTGAGGCGCGTGATTGAGCGAATTGTCTCGACCGTTGGGCGCCGGATAGATGAGGCCCAGCCAATGGTCGACGCTCGTCTCCCTGACGGCTCACGCGTCAATGCCATTATTCCGCCGCTAGCCCTCGACGGCCCCGTACTTTCCATCCGGCGCTTCGGCGCGGAACCCTTGAGGATGCACGCGCTCATTGAAAATGGAGCACTTACTAAAGAAATCGCGTTGCTTTTCGAGATGTGCGTGCGTGCCCGCCTGAACATCATCATCTCCGGGGGCACGGGCGCGGGCAAGACGACGCTGTTGAACGCTCTCTCGGCCTATATCCCAGTTGACGAGCGGATTGTTACAATTGAGGACTCCGCAGAGCTGCAGATGCAGCAGCCGCACGTCGTCCGCCTGGAGACCAGACCCCCCAACATCGAAGGCAAGGGTGAAGTGACGCAGCGCGATTTGGTCCGTAACACGCTGCGCATGCGTCCTGACCGCATTGTCATCGGGGAGGTCCGGGGCGGCGAGGCGATCGACATGCTCCAGGCCATGAATACAGGACACGACGGATCACTGACTACAATCCACGCCAACACAACCAGAGACGCGCTCGGCCGCCTCGAAACGATGGTCCAGATGACGGGGATGAGACTTTCTGACCGTGCGATGCGCCAGCAGATAGCATCGGCAGTTAACTTAGTCATTCAGGTGGCCCGGCTGACCGACGGGACGCGACGCATTACTTCGATCTCTGAGATTACCGGCATGGAAGGCGAGACGATCACCATGCAGGAGATCTTCCTATTTGAGCGCACGGGCGTCGACGCCTCAGGTAAGGTCATCGGACGCTTCCGCACCACCGGAATTCGCCCACGTTTCGCCGAACGGCTCAAGCAATACGGCATGCAACTGCCCGCGTTCTTTTAGGAGGTACGCTAAAGATGCTGCTCTCGACGATTATATTTCTCTTCTTCTTGTTTCTTACCTATGCGCTCTTCCTGCTGGCATCGCGCAAGGCGGACGCTCGTCACGCGCGTTTGCAGCAACGTGTTACTGAGGCCCTGGAAGGTTCATCCTCCTCATTCGGCGACATAGTAGAAATATCTCGTGACGACTCAATCGGTGGCAACCCCACGCTCAACCGGCTGTTGTCCTCGCTCGATTTCGTCCAGAGGGTTGACCGGATGATTCAGCAGGCAGACGTTAATATCACCGTCAGCCGCCTGCTTGCTTTCAGCGCGGTGGCCGGCCTCTTGGCCGGGCTCGCGGCCTATACCATGCTGAACATCGTACCCGCGTTTCTTTTATCCGTGCTCGCTGCTTCCCTGCCTATCTTTCACGTAGCGCGGACGCGCTCAAAGCGGCTGCGAACTTTCAATGCGCAGTTACCTGACACGCTTGACCTGTTGAGCCGCTCGCTCGCCGTCGGACATGCTTTCTCCGAGTCGCTGAACCAGGTCGCCTCCGAGATGCCCGACCCAATCGCTAAAGAGTTTCGCGTTACTTTCGAGGAGCAGAAACTGGGTCTCTCGACGAAAATGGCGCTAGACCGACTGACCGAGCGTGTTCCGCTGCTAGACTTACGCCTCTGCGTGACGGCAATGCACATTCAGCGTGAGACCGGAGGCAACCTTGCCGAAATTCTTGAGAGGGTTTCGCACACCATTCGCGAGCGCTTCAGGATCATGGAAGACTTCCGCACCATGACTACTGCTTCACGTGCTTCGGGTTGGATTCTCTGTGCCTTACCCTTTGCCCTTGTATTTGTGATGACGGTCATAAATCCCAGCTACATGAGCGTGCTTGTGCACGACCAGCGCGGCCACTATGTGCTTACCTTCGCCATCGTTTGGCAGATCTTCGGTATGTTGTTGATAAAGAAATTTCTAAGCATCAAAGTTTGAGGCGCAGTCTACAGAAGTTAAACTCTCGCCTCTGGAGAAGGAATGAATACATGTTGATCTTGATCGTCGTCTTAACATTCGGTTGTATAGCTCTAGCAGTGATGAGCGTTTTCTTGCTAGCTGCGCGGCCCGGCAGTGTGGTCACCGCCAGACTTGAGAGCGCAGATCCTTCGCTGGCGCTCATCGAAAACAGTCCCTTATCGGTGATGACCACGCGCGCCGCCGAGCCCCTCAACCGCATTGTGCCGATTTCGGCGGTTGAAGCAGCTAAACTGCAAAAGCAGTTGCTTCATGCCGGTTACACATCGCCTGACGCAGCGATGGCTTTCCGCGCCGTCCAGTTACTGCTAATCGTGGCCATCCCGAGCCTCTTGTTGACTGCGTGCTTCCTCTACGATCGCCCGCTCAACAGTTTTCTGCTATGGGGAGTGCTTGGGGCTGCGGTCGGCTTCTACGTGCCGCGTTTAGTGCTACGT
>JACCUI010000112.1 GCA_013811945.1 Pyrinomonadaceae bacterium
TGCTCCTTCGTCTGAGTTGATTGTTAGCAACGTCACTCTACAGACAAAAGATCCATCGCTGTGTCTTTTCTTTCTCTCGATTAGCTACTCCTTTCGGGAGTTTTGCAAGAGGCTCTAGAGGTGAAAAGTGTTAACTCCAGTCGAAAAATATTCCAATCATTCTTCCTATTCCAAGCGCCAGCAGAAAACCAAACCCCGGCGGTTTGAACTCCGGCCGCTCTCCACCGAGCAACTGTGCCAGGTAAATCTCGCTACTTTTCGGGAGGGCGTCAATCATTGTCGCTGGCCGAGATCCGTCATCGAGCAGTTTTTAGCAGTTCGGGTGTGAAACCTTAGAACAACATTGCGTTAATTACCTCTTCCCTGGCATCTGGCCGTTCCACTACCCGCGCGTGATCAACTTGTGAACCGTTGATCTCCGGGCTTACAGGGCTGTCTCCAGACAAAGAAGGTATTAATGTGGTGCGATGGCAGCGAAATCCCTGCATCTCAGAATCTGGAAATGGACCAAGCAGCTTCCTCAGCTCTGACAGCTTTGCAATGCTGCGCAGTCAGCGTCCAGAACTTTATTTAGCAGTATTCCTGAGCATTCGATCATGGATTGTGGTGTAGGAACCGCAAGGCTGAACCTCGCCTCTGCTTAACGTTTAGCGCCAGTATCTGTTCCTGCGTCGCGACGATCGGATCAATCACTATCGCCGTCCTGGAGGTAATCATGATTTGCGTCTTCGTGCTCTGCGATCTGATCCGCTAAGCGCTTCTGCGTTTGCTTTCACTCATGAGTCTTGTGTTCAAAAAGGCGGGTTCACTGCTTTGCGAGGAATGGCGAACGCTCTGCTTGCTTGCACAGGATAGAAAGACGAACTTTCGAGAGGGCATTACGTCGCGTGCGATCTACTGCACCTGGCTGCCTTCTTCGCCGCGCAGCTTGTCAAACTCCGCGCGGAACTGTAGTTCCATTTCCGCCTTGCGGTCAGCGGGCAGAAAACTCGCGCGCAACGCGTTCATTACCAGCCCTTCAAGAAGCTGGTCTTCAAAGCCGAAAATCTCCGCGACTTTCAGATATTCGTCCGTCAGCGTCGTATTGAACATCGGCGGGTCGTCAGAGTTGATCGTGACGTACAAGCCTTCGGCCAGCAGCTTCGGCAGCGGATGATCGGCGATGGATGACGCCACGCCTAAACAAAGGTTGCTGGTCGGGCAGACTTCGAGCGGAATCTGACGTTCGCGCAGGTGCTCGACCAGCTTCGCATCTTCCAGACAGCGCACGCCGTGACCAAGACGGACGGCGCGCAATGAATCGAGCGCGCCCCATATGCTTTCCGGGCCGACGGTCTCTCCGGCGTGGGGCGCGGCCGGCAATCCGGCCGTGCGCGTTTTCGCAAACGCCTCTTCAAACATCTCCGGCGGGTAGCCCATTTCCGGCCCGCCCAAGCCGAACGCTACGACGCCGTTGTCCTTCGCGCTGATCGCCCAATCGGCCACTAGCAGGCTGTGTTCGGTCGGCTGCGAGTTGCGCGAGATGTCCGTGACCATGCCCATCGTCACGCCGAGCTCGGTTTCAGCCCAGACCCGCGCGCGGTTGATAGCAGCAAGCTGATCCGCGAATTCGATGCGGTTGAGCGTGTAATGCGTGTACGGAGTGAAGGTAACTTCGCTGTGGCGGACGTTCTGCACCGCCTGCCCGCGCAGAAACTCGCGCGCGATCAGTTCCAGATCGTCCGGCGTGCGCAGGCAGCGACTGATGGCAACGTAAATTTCGATGAAGTGCGCGAAGTCGCGGAAGGCGTACCACTCGCTGAGTTCTTCCACCGTCCGCGCTGGCAGAGTGATCTGATTGCGCCGCGCCAGTTCCAGCAGCGTTTCGGGACGGATTGAGCCTTCCAGGTGAACGTGCAGTTCAACCTTCGGCATCCCACGAATGAAATCCGCGAGCGACGTCGGGACAATCCTTTCCGCCTTACCCGACAATGAAGGCTCCAGCTTCGATCTCTATCAGCATCTGCAGTCAACTAGCTTCGCTACTTCGACCATTATTCAACCTTGAATTCGTTATGTTCGAGCGGTTTCGCATTTCCGCATTTCCGCGGTGGCGGATTTGGAGTTCGCTTGCGCGCGTCTTTGGCGACCAGGCTTTCTCCCCTTCCGTCGCCCGCCAAGGTTTGTGCGCCAGGCCGTCAACACGGCCCATTTCCTTTCTGATATATTTCATATTCAGCCTTTTTCTTCTACAACAACTTATCCGGCGTGAGCGGCAGATTTCTAACTCGCTTTCCCGTGGCGTTGAAAACCGCGTTGGCAATCGCCGCCGCAACGCCGGTGGTACCGATTTCGCCGAGTCCTCTTGCGCCAATCGGAGAAATATGCGGGTCGGGTTTGCCGACAAAATACGTCAATCGGCGGCACATCCAAATTTACCGGAACGTGATAATCAGCCGATGTGCGGGTTACTGGATTTGCCCAACGCGAATCGTATTCGGTCGCTTCCATCAACGCCTGACCTAATCCGTAAATTACGCCGCCGATAATCTGCGAACGCACCGTTTTTTCGTTCATAATGCGCCCGACATCCTGCACGCTCGTAAAACGCGATCGTCAATTTTTAACTTGTCAGCGAGTTCGTCCGTCGCCGCCTCTAACGCGACTTCCCGCCATATAGGATGCCTGATGAAAAGTGCGGTCTTATTCCTGGTGTCGGTCGCATCCGAGTGCGCGTAGTGACGCCTAACGTCCGAATTGAGCGGGCGCGGACGCAACGAACAGCACTTCAACTGTTGGTTGAAAGCCGCGCTATTCGCGTTCCGCTTGATGACACGACACCCACAGTTAACCTGATGGGTCGCCGCCCTACTTCCGCGCGACGGCTTCGCACCAGGCTTGAGCGTAGAACGCTCCAGGTTGTTGCGAAAACTCACGCCAAGCCTGAGCTATGCGCTGGACGGCTTCAGGCGTAGCCCAACCGAGGCGCTGAAACGGCTCGGCAAAAGCCTCATTGACGAGCACCGCAAAAACCCCGCCGACTTGCGGCATGACTTCAGGACCCGAAAAAGTCTCATAGACCGCCGTCGCGGCGCTGTCACGAAAGCCTGCTTGCTGGAGCAAACCCAGCAGCTTGCGGCCGCTCTCCGGGTCATGACCGTTGTGGCGTCGGAGGCGGTGGTAGAGGTCTAGGCCTTCGGCAAGATTTGGCGCTACAGGATAAAATAGGTCGCCGCCGTGATCGAACTCCTTGACGCCGATGACCCCGCCTGATCTCAAGACACGGCGAGCTTCATTTAATCCCCGCAACGGTTCGCGCAGATTCGCCAACACAGCTGAGATAAAAATGGCGTCGAACGAGTCGTCTTCAAACGGAAGCTCGTAAATATCGGCGCGCCCGAAGCGGGCGTTTGTGATTCCGCGCCGTGCGGCTTCTGTGCGGCCCAAGTCTAGTTGCGACTCTTCGAGGTCGGTTCCAATCACCTCTCCGGGCGATACGATTTCGGCCAGGCCGATCGTGAGCGATCCGGGGCCACAGCCGCAGTCCAGAACTTTCATTCCCGGTTTCAGGTGCGGCAAAAGGAACGCTGCGTGTCGTTGGGCAGTGCGGGTCGCCATCATGGCCGTCGAAGCCGGGCCGTAGCCCAGGGTGTATTGCTCTTGGTTGCCAGACATTAAGTTTTGTCATCTCCTAACGATGTAATGGACAGGCCTAACGCTCAAGCTCACATGCCGCCCGCGAGCAGCATTCAACCTGAGAGGGACGACGCTTCTGGAGAAACACGCCATCGGGCGGTCAGGTGCAGCGCGTCGTTAGGCCGCTATGTCAATGCCGAGATTGGGAACGTTTCACTCTAACTGGTAAACCCTCCTACCATTCGCCGCGCTGCGACAATTAGGGCAGCATTGTTCCCTGCGCGAGACCCATCTGGGAGTGTCAACGTATCCTCGAAACCGGTGCGCGTATCATAGTTACGCTGCGCCGCCAACTCAACCATGTGCCAAGCTGCTGCCCCGAGACCATGCAGCAGACGTGGACGACTGAGATGACCGAGGGCGGCCTCGATCCGTTCCAAGTTGGCTCTCGCATCGCCCGCTTCCTCGGCTGGCTCAAGAAGGATTCGCAGGCACTCGCCGGCAAGGTCGCTGTTCAGCAAGGTCTCTGCGGCTTGGGCGTTCCAAATGCCTGCTTCTACTCCGACCCCCTTGTCGAGTAGGAGACTGATGACCTGTGTGGCTCCCTCTTCGTGGATGTTGACGGAGGCAAAGTCTGGCAGAACATCCCACGCTCTGATGAGTGCAAGGCGTTGGCTCACGTCAGGAACGATCCATGCGGCCGTGCTGACGCCGACGGATATGCCGGGACAGGCCGCCCGGATCACTTCTAACGCACGCGCAACGTCATTCGGTGAAAGGCTCTCCCTCCGTCCTGCTTCACGAACGTGGACGTGAACCGCTCCCGCTCCTGCCGCCACTGCCGCTGCGGCCTCCGCCGCCTGTTGTTGAGGAGTGACAGGAACGGAAGGATGCTCTTCCAGAGTTCGTGAGCCATTGATAGCAACTTTGATTAGCACCACTCTTTCGCCTCACCAACTCACACGACCCGATTGTCTTGCGGCCCAGCCACTGTGTATGAAGAAATTTTTCTTGATAGTGTCCTAAATCTGCTCGTTATGAAGAAGAAATTTCAGTATAACGACACTACGTATTCACTTTGAATTTATCAGTTTACAGCAACAGAATTTTAAATAAAGTGGCTATGGTTTTAGCTGCTTTCGTCCGGTTAGGGAATCAGCAATACTTTTCCGATAGCCGCACGGCTTGCCAGGAATTCGTGCGCCGCTTTGCCTTCGGCGAGAGGGAAGCGTCTGGCGATTCGCACTTTAAGTTTGCTTTCGCTGATCCACGAAAACAATTCGGCTGTACGCCGCCCGCGCTCTTCGCCGGAAGTCAGCACATTCCACAAATCGCCGCCCGTTACGGTTTTCGATTCGTCCATTAAGCGGCGCGGGTCAACTTTCTCCGGATCGCCGCCCGCCATTCCGTAAAACACAACCTGCCCACCTTTGCGAGCTGCGGCGAGGCTCGCGTCAAGCGTTGTCCCGACCGAATCAAAAACCACGTCCACGCCGTTTTCGTCTCTCCCAAATTTCTCCGCTCGTACAACCCACTCTTCGTCGTATAAAACGGCGGCATCCGCTCCGGCATCAAGCGCGGCAACCCGTTTCGCTTCGCCGGAAATAACCGCCAAAACTTTGCCGCCTTTAAGCTTGATGATTTGCGTCAAAAGCAGACCGACACCGCCCGCCGCCGCGTGAACGACAGCCGTTTCGCCCGGTTTGATCGAATGACTGTCATTCGTTAAATAGTGCGCCGTCAAACCTTGCAGCATCGTCGCCGCCGCCGTTTCGTAACTGATCGCGGCAGGCAGTTTGACGAGTTTTTCTAAATCAACCGCGACGAGTTCGGCATTGGCAAAAGGGCTGTCGGCAAACGCCACGCGGTCGCCGACGCTTAATTCGGTTTGGGAAACTCTTTCGCTGGCAATGATTTCGCCCGCGCCTTCATAACCCAGGATAAAAGGCGGCTCGCCTGCTAGATGATAATTTCCTCGGCGACGATAAATGTCGGCAAAGTTCAAACCGACGGCGTGCATTCTCACCAGAGCCTGACCGCTTTTAATTTCGGGGTCGGGCAGTTCACCGTATTGCAAAACTTCCGCCCCGCCAAAATCGTTGAAATATAACCCCTTCATTTTTTCCTTGTTTTCACACAGACCAATGCAAGTAGGCAAACGCAGCAATGATGTCAAAGCAAAGAAACCAGACCTTACGAAGCCAAATCACCCGTCTCGAAATACAACTCTTTCAAGATGGTGAGACGAGCATGTGCTTGCTTTGGCTGATCGTCGTTTGGAAATTCAATGTCACAAACAACCCTTTGGTTTTCTTGCAAGCGTGAATCAATTGTCTCCGCGAGTGTCGGAACACGGAACCGGAGCTTTCTGCAAATTTGCATCGGTTAATTTCACGCCGCTGACTTTTACAGAAAGCAGATGGTCAAAGTCGGGCGGCCTGGCAATCTTATGCGCGCAGAAGGTCTCGTTGCCTTTGCCGAAAAGGATGTACTCAATTTTCGACGGCCTTTCCAGTGACGAATCAAAAGCGCGAAGGTGAATGATGTTTTGAATCATCAGCCGGGAGTCTTTGATGATCGGCGTTCCGCCACGTTCAAAGTGGTCTCCATAAATGGTCGCCTTAAAAGACGCGACGCGAATGCGTTCAGAGTCTGTCGTTATCAAATCCGTCAAGACAAAGTTTTCAGGCTCAACCGTATAAAGTTTCCTTTTTGATTTCTTGCGGTCAGCGAGGTATTGCGTTTGGTGTCGTGCATCTGAAAAAAGCGGCTTCGAGCAGCGCTTGATAATTATGCGGCGATCGTCGTTCGGGCGAACTGAACAATGGCAAGTGAGAAAGAAACAACGTCTGGTCGCCGATCAACGCCATGCCGTGAACGCTTGGATGGTCGGTGTGACCCTGTGCTTTAGCTTGAAAAGCGTCGCTCAAACACATCCCGCTTAAAATCAGCCCGCCAAAACTCTTTCGCAAAAAATCTCTTCGCGAAGCATCGAAACGTTTTTCACGTTTCTTTTTTTTCACTCCAACTCAAGTGAAGTATCTGCATCAATCAAAGCAGAAACAAACGTCAGGGAGCATGGATTCATTGCATCCACTGATATACGCTCTCTAACGGTTGCCTTTCCGCCTTTGCAGTTTAATCGAATCCAACAAACAATTCAGCAACGCGGCGTTTCCATCAAAGCTTGTCGCTTCCTCAAGCATCTCTTCCGCCGTTTGGATAAACTCTCCGGCCTTCAAATCTTCACTTTCGTGTTGCAACATTAAACGCAGATTTCTTTCGTAACTTCGGGATGAAACTGCACCCCGCAAACATTTTCGCCGTAAACAAAAGCCTGATTCTGACACGCCGCGCTGTGGGCCATGCGCTGTGCGCCCGTTGGAATCTCAAACATCTCGCCGTGCCAGTGAAAGGTCGTGAACGCGCGGGCAAAGCGGAAAAGATTTTCGCATCCGCCGCTTCCGCTGTTAACTCGACGGGAAACCAACCGATCTCTTCGTGGTCGTTTCTGACAACTCTTGCACCCTAGAACATCTGCAATCAACTGCGAGAGGACAATTCCCTGAACCATTTTCCCGGCGCGCAAAGCCCGTTCGATGAAGAGTTTCTCTCCTTTCAAAAACGGAAACGCGGCCTCCTGGCAAACGTTCATCGGACCGCCAAGCGCAATCAACCAGTCGAACTCCTCGGCGGAGTGAAAAGGCTCACCCGCATAAACCTTGATCGCCCTGGTTTGATGCCCGTTTGCCTTGGCCCACACATCAATACCGCCAAGACCCTCAAACGGAACGTGCTGTAAATATCGAATCAACTTTGTCAGACACGGCTTTGATTCTTATTAATGGTGGTAGGTTTAACTTGCCTGAAATCTCCAGCCGGAAATTTCTGCGCCAGTGCAATTCCGAACCGAACAAATATCACGCCGATAACTTGCCCGACGCTCAACCATTTGCCCAAAAAGACGGCATCAATTGAAACCGCCGTTACCGAGCTGAGCAAGGCGAGAAATGTAACGGTCGAAGCGTTCAGCCGCGAAATTCCGCGAAACCACAGCGCGTAGGCTAAACCAGTTCCGACGATGCCGAGATAGATGTAGCCGAAAACATTTGTCGCGCTCATCGGCGACGAAATTCCTTCGGGTGATAAGAGCGACGGGACCGAGCATCAAACCGCCGAAGACCAACTGCCATGAAGTAAAAACAAGCAGCGGGACGGGCGGTTTCCCCCAACGCTTGAGCAGAACGGTGGCGAGTCCGACCATATCGAGATGAGCCGCCGGTTTCAGCACAATTAAAGACACGCCCCCGATACCAAAGCGGCAGCCGAGATTTTCAGCAGGTTAAATTTTCTCCGAGCAGAAAATACGCTAAAAAAGCCACGACCAACGGCTGAATCGCGCCGACGACCGCCGCCACGCCGCCCGGCAACCGATACGCGCCGATAAACAGCAAGGCGAAAAACAATTAGTAAAAGCAAGCCAACCGGCAAAGCCCTGAGCGCGGCGGTTGTCAACGGGCGATTCGAGGGCAAAAACTCGGTAGCTACAAAATAAGTCGTTCCCCAGATAACCGGCGCGATTGCCGTTAGCAAAACATCTCGCATACTCTATTTTTCTATCCCGCCCCGAGCATCCGCCCAGCCGAAAGGATGCATGACGATGTAGCATGCGGATCATTCCAAAGCGGTCATCGGCTAGTCCTTGAAATCCAACGGCAATGACCCGCGGCCTGCCTCAGTCATCTTACCTTCTGCAATCATTCTCCTCGCGCGTTCCTTGTTCGTCTCCGTCCAATTCGACTTTGGTCGTCGCGGCGAGAAGCGCGTGGCGTAGCGTTCCGCGTCCATAGATTTAAAGCCGATGGATTCAATCCAACCGAAACAGATGGCTTCTTCCACTGCATCCACAAAATTAATAGAATGTTTCTTTGTAGCTTTCTTATATTGAATCAACCATATCTGCTTTTTGATTAAGCTCGGTAACGCGTGGCGAATGTCTCCGCCGCCCCTTCCGCCAGATCAGTTTGAAACTGCCTTCTGATTATCGAGCCGTAAACGACCAGGTCACGCGCGAGCATTCGCAGGCGGCGCGTCACCTGACCGTTGATGACCTCCCCGGAAGAGTTGAAATCCTTCTCGCCGTAAACGGAGACGCCATAAGGCAGGCTCCAGCCATAGCACTGACGCACGCTGGTGCGCATCTGCTCCATCACCGTCAGTCCCTTCTCATGTGAGGCGCACACGTAGCCGAAGAGCTTCCCGGCAAACTCCTCCCAGTAGAAGTCGAGGAAGTTTTTCATCGCGCCCGACATCGAGCCGTGGTAGTCGGGCGAGGCGAGAAGAAAAGCGTCGGCCCAGTTAACCGCATCCGTCGCCGTCTTCAACCCTTCATGTTCCGGCGCTTTTTCGTCGGGGTTATATGTGGGGAGCTTGATCTCACGCAGGTCGAGCAGCCGAGTTTCTGCGCCATGCTCCCGCGCCGCCTCCAACGCGAGTCTGACGGTGCCCCCGCTGTAAGACTCGACGCGCATGCTCCCGCATACCCCCAGAACCCTGATCGCCATCAGAATGCCTTTCGTG
>JACCUI010000120.1 GCA_013811945.1 Pyrinomonadaceae bacterium
CATCGGAAGACGTCGAGATCCTGCGCACAGTATCCGGATATGTCGCGGTGGCCATCGAGAACAGTCTGCTCTATCAGGAACAGCAAGAGCGCGCTTCGGAATTGAAGCTCCTGAAAGAGTTCAACGAGTCAATCATCGAGTCCATCAATGTCGGCATTGTGGCAGTTGACCTTCATGGAAGAGTGACACGCCTCAACCCCGCGCTGGAGTACATCCTGGACATCAAGCGCGATGAAGCAATAGGCCAGCACGTGCAGGATCTTTTCTCTGAGGACTTTGCCGAGACATTATGGCAGGTGCTTGGGGTTGAACGGTGGCAGCAGACTGAGATCCGCAACATCTACAAGATCCACACGGCTACCTGCGCGGGCCGGACGCTGGTGCTCAACATCGCAATAACGCCACTGCAGGATTCGCAGGGACAGACGGGGGCGCTGGTTGTGGTTGAAGACGTCACTTCGCGCATAAGGCTCGAAGAGCAGTTGCAGCAACGCGAGAAACTCTCGTCTATTGGTTTGCTCGCGGCCGGCGTCGCTCACGAAGTTAACACCCCGCTCACGGGTGTTTCGTCTTACACGCAAATGCTGCTGGGGATGTTGCCGGAGACCGATCCTAAGCACGCGCTTTTGCAAAAGGTCCGTCGCCAGGCTGAACGCGCAACGAATATCGTGAATAACCTGCTGAATTTTTCGCGCAGTGGCAGCGCCACCGAGTTTGTCGAAGTAGACATCCGTCGGGTACTTGACGATACGCTCCAGCTGCTGGAGCCGCAAATGCGAGGAAGTCGAATTGAGATTGTGCGCGCCTACGATCCGGATTCTTCGAGAGTGTTTGGCAACAGCGGCAAGCTACAACAGATTTTCACTAACCTCTTGCTGAATGCGCGCGACTCAATTCCCGATGGTGGACGAATCACGATCTCCACCGCAGCCATTGCTGGCGACGCTCTGATTGTGGAGGTGTCTGACACGGGGATGGGAATTGCGCCTGAGAATGTGGCGAAGATTTACGATCCCTTCTACACCACCAAGGGGGTCGGGAGCGGCACCGGGTTGGGCCTGGCCGTTTCTTATGGAATCATTCAGGAGCACTCCGGCCACATCAACGTAGACAGCACACCTGGGCGTGGTACCACCTTCCGCATCACTTTACCGACAGCGAATGGTCGTGCGCGGTTGCAGGCAGTTGGCGACTAAACAAAGCAGAAAACCCCTTAGAGTCAGGAGCAAACGGCGACATTGCTGCTTTGCCCCTGACTTTTGTTTTATGTTCTGATCTCGCCTACACTAACCTGCTGTTGAGTAGCAGGTCCATCAAAAACCTGAGAGTTGCGGGACGTCCAGCGAGCGTAACGCAGCCGCTGACTACAAAACCGAGGAGCGGTAGCGACCGGGTGGCTCACGCAACCACCGACTTGTTGTTAATTTTATTTGCCGGTGGACTAACACCTTGAGTTTCTCGTTAAAGTTGGCGGGCACGACCCGGTCGCTATCGCTCCTCGGTTCTGTAGTGAAGTTGTTTTGTCAGATGGTTGTGATTTCGTGGCCTTTCAGGTTTCAAACGCGGAAGCGTGCGGTTAAATCTGTGCCAACTGAAAGTCGGCGGCAGTGCGTGAGAATCCACCCTTGAAGACAGAAAGACGTATGGCCAAGAAAGGCTCGATACTTGTTGTTGACGACGAAGAGATAATGCGCGACGTATTAGAGACGCTTCTCTCGGCGGAAGGATATCGAGTTGACCTGGCGAAGACCGGCGAAGAAGGACTCGAATCATACGGGCGGCGCTCTTATGACGTCGTACTTCTGGACGTTTCGATGCCCGGGATTGGCGGCCTGCGAGCGCTGGAAGAATTTCTTAAGGCGGATGTCGACGCCGTGATCATCATGATCACCGCTTATGCAACCTTTGACACCGCCATTGCCGCCTGGGAGCGAGGCGCTTTCGGTTGTATACGCAAACCCTTCCAAAATGAGCAGATCACCGCAACGATTGCCGCAGGGATAAAGCGCAGGCGCAAGGAGGAGGAGCGGCTAAGCCTGAGACGGGCGATGAGCCGGTCCGTCGACCGCGGGGCCATCGTTGGGCGTTCAGACATAATGCAAGAAGTATTTCGGTTGGTGGAACAAGTGGCGCCCGCCCGTTCTACTATTCTGATCACGGGAGAGAGTGGTACCGGAAAGGAATTAATCGCCAAAGCGATTCACGAAGCGAGCCCGCGCGCCGGGAAGCCCTTCGTTACCGTTAACAGCTCGAACATCCCGTCCGAACTGCTTGAGTCTGAACTCTTCGGTCACACTCGCGGCGCGTTTACCGGTGCGGTGGCAGTGAAGAAGGGTCTTTTTGAAGTTGCTGACGGGGGCTCAATATTTCTTGACGAAATCGGCGACATCCCCCCTGAAACCCAGGTGCGTCTCCTGCGCGTCATCCAGGAACGCGAGTTTACCGCTCTGGGTGACACGACACCGCGGCGAGTCGATGTGCGCATCATTGCGGCGACGAACATTGAGCTGAAGGAAGCAGTCAAGCAAGGAGCCTTCCGCGAAGATCTGTACTACCGCCTCGCAGTTGTGCCTATTGAATTGCCACCATTGCGCGATCGTCGCGAGGACGTTTTGGCGCTGGCACAGCATTTCATAAGAAAGTACAACGAAGAAAACGGGCGCCAGGTGTCGGAACAGCTAGCTCCTGATGTGTTGGCCTTGCTCGAAGCCTATTCCTGGCCCGGAAATGTGCGTGAGCTGGAGAATACAGTCGAGCGCGCGGTGGTGATTGCTTCTGGCGATGAAATAACTCGCGAGTGTCTGCGCGCTGAGATTAGCGACCCACAGACGGTAGCGGCCAGCTCCCACGACGGCGCCAGCACCACCGCAGTACAGGACATTGGTCGGGGCGTAAATTTCTACGACGAAGTCCGCCGCTTTGAGATCGATCTTATTAGGAGGGCACTGGAGCGGACCAGTGGTCATCAGTCGCGAGCGGCAAGACTGTTGGGAATGAATGCGACAACGCTGAATTCGAAGATTAAGACGTACAACATCAACCTGCGGGCTTAGTAAGGGTAGTGAGCGTGGAGGCCCGGGAACCAGTCCGAACTTAAGTTTCTTCTTGACTCAGACGGAGCGGTTAAGCGTGCGAAGACGTGATCTTGATGGCTGTCCAATTGCCGGCGCGCTGCAGATGATCGGCGATAAGTGGACGATGCTGATCATTCGAGATTTAGCCACCGGACCAAAACGGACCATGGAGCTTCACTCCAACCTCGAGCCGATCAGTAGTCGCACTCTGGTGGGTCGGCTGCGCGACATGGTGAAAGACCGGCTGCTCGAACGGACAGACTTCGGCGGTAACCCTCCGCACATAGAGTATGCGCTCACTGAGCGCGGCCAGGTTCTGATACCCTTGCTGGATGCTTTGCGAGAAGTGGGCCAGTCGCTTGAATGCAACGAGTGTGAGGATCGTAAGAAACGGCGCGGCCGCTACTGCGAGGTTTGCCCCAACTCTCTTGAGATACCTCAATCCCGACGCGTCGCAACACCCTCCCGCACATCGCGCCGCAAACAGGACGATTCAATTGTGCTGCTTTAGTCTCCAGGAGCCGCACTCTCAACCTTATTGGGAATAATATGTCCGTTGGGTGTGATTATGGCTTCGTGGTCAGGAGTGATGTGCTCACCTTCCATCGTAACCCCTTCACCTGAGGGCATCATCACTGGAAGGTGATCCAGGAATCTCTCGGCGTCGAGCGCCGCCATGCACCCGGTTCCGGCAGCGGTTACAGCCTGACGATAAACTGAGTCCTGCACGTCCCCGGATGCAAACACTCCAGGAATATTCGTAGCCGTTGAACGGCCTGAAGTCTTGATGTACCCCACTTCATCCGTCTCGATCTGGCCTTTGAACAACCCGGTGTTTGGTTTGTGGCCAATGGCAATGAAGACGCCAGCACATGGAAAGATACGCTCTTCGCCGGTTTTTAAGTTACTTAGCCGAACACCAGTTACTCCGTCAGCCGAAGTGCCCACGATTTCCTCAACCGCGGTGTCCCATATGAACTCGAGTTTCTGGTTACGAAAAGCATTTTCCTGCATGATCTTTGACGCTCGCAGCCTATCTCGGCGGTGAACCACGTACACGCGCGAGGCGTAGCGTGTCAAAAATGTTGCTTCCTCCATCGCGGTGTCGCCGCCGCCGACTACTACCAGCGGCTTGTTGCGAAACGCCGGGAGAGGTCCGTCGCAGGTGGCGCAGGCAGAGACTCCATTACCGCCCAAGCCGTCTGGAACTTTGGCTTCACCGGGAATACCCAACCATTTCGCCGACGCACCGGAGGCGATTATTAATGTTTCCGTCTGGATCACATGCTCGCTGGTGTGGAGAGTAAACGGCCGCTCCTGAAGTTCAACTTTGTCGATCCAGGCCTCGAGAAACTCAGTTCCGAAGCGTTCGGCCTGTTTGCGAAACTCCACCATCAGGTCGGGGCCTTGAATGCCTTCCGCAAACCCGGG
>JACCUI010000129.1 GCA_013811945.1 Pyrinomonadaceae bacterium
AAACTCGCAGTTTGCATTGATCCGGACGGATTACCGGTTTCATTTGCCCAGATGATTTCCTAAGCAGATTTTAGCCGCGGATTCACGCGGATGAACGCGGATATAGCCAGCAGCAGCAAGCAATTGGAGTACGGCTTTCAGATTCGAGTTCATCCGCGGCTAAATGATTGCTCTACTGTTTGCTCGCCACCTTTTCTGGAGCTGCTAGATCTGAGGTCGATTGCTAATTGAACAACGTGGGTTCGGTGGAATCGGGCAGGGCCTTTTCGGGAAAGGCGGAGTTGACTAATCGGGGATACTTGTCGAACAAAGGAAGCGGAGCCGGAACTCGTCGTTCCTCGAGTGTTGATTTGATTTCCAGTGCATTCACCACGGCTTTCCCCAGGAAGTGGTTGTTGGTGATTACGTAAGTCTCTTTAGACTGCTTTGCGAGCTCTTTAACTCTCACAATCCAGGGCTCGAGCTCGTCTGCCGAATAGAGGTAATTGTAGCGTTCGTCTCTAACAGCCTCCTCCTTAAACCAATTCTGATAGTTCCGGCCATGCAGGCGAACGTAGCCTAACGGCGAAGTAGTCAGAGCCGATGGTCTGATTGACTTCTTAAAAATGGGCTGGTCGATGTTGCATATGCCTACTTCCCTTTTTTCAAGCTCTTCGTAGATGGCCGGATTATTCCAGGAAGCGTGACGGACCTCGATTATCAGCGGATAATCCTTGAAACGATTAATAAGCTTTATCATATAGGCCCGTTCCTCGACCGTGTTCTTGAACGACCAGGGAAACTGCAGTAACAAAGCACCCAACTTCCCCGCTTCTGCTAGCGGATCGATCCCTTCACGGAAGGTTTTCTCGTCATCGTTGGTTGCTTCCCCGCGCTCGTGGGTAAACACACGGTGCAGTTTTGCAGTGAACCTGAAATCAGGATTATCAGCAACCCGTCTGGCCCAGGCCTTTGAGCTAGTGGCAGAAGGAGGTCGGTAGAAGCTGCTGTTGATCTCGATTGTGTCGAAGAATCTGGAAAGGTACGCGAGCGGATCGAATTTTGCGCCTGCCTTCTGCGGATAGACAACGCCCTCCCAGTCTTTGTACGACCACCCGGCAGGACCGATGCGAATCTTGCTAGTCATCCTGACACCACCAAAGCCTCCCAACCCGGTAAGTGCGCCACAGACAAACGCTGACACACAAATCTGAAAAAGCAATTCTCGAGTGTCTGTGCTGTAACAAGGTCTATCGGTGCTTATCCGTGGAGATCTGAGATTTCTCTGATTCCTACCACCATGCGAACTCCCGACGATCGGTGGTATAAACACTAACACTAAAGTTCCTGAACTAAA
Organism: Pyrinomonadaceae bacterium; assembly: GCA_013811945.1. Classification (GTDB taxonomy): domain Bacteria; phylum Acidobacteriota; class Blastocatellia; order Pyrinomonadales; family Pyrinomonadaceae; genus PSRF01. Next base: position 1,337 of record JACCUI010000129.1, read on the forward strand.
TACGATGAAAGGAGTTGTTTTCCATGCGTCTGACCGAGATGGTTTCGTGCTCTGGTTGAGCGGCTAAACTGCCGCCGAGCATACTCGCTCAGGCTTTGAGCGGGCTACCCAAACAGCCTTTTGACAAAAATCTGATTGTCGGTTTCGATACCGCCGACGACGCGGGTGTATACCGTCTTCGTGACGACCTGGCTATTGTTCAGACGCTGGATTTTTTTACACCCATCGTCGACGACCCTCGGGTCTACGGACAAATCGCCGCCCTCAATTCGATTAACGATGTCTGGGCAATGGCCGGTACCCCGGTAACGGCGATGGCCATTACCTGTTTTCCAAAGAAGGGTGTCGATCCCGCGATTCTCGGCGAGATTATGCGCGGCGGCCTGGAGACTTTGAATAAATACGGCATTACCTTGATCGGCGGGCACAGCGTCGACAATGAACAGATCATGTTTGGTTATTCAGTAACCGGCGTCATCGATCCGAACGAGATAGCTACCAATTCTGGCGCGCGCGCCGGCGATGTAATCATTTTGACGAAACCAATAGGCACCGGAGTAATTTCCACGGGAATCAAATGGGGTAAGACTAATGAGGTAGTGGCATCGAAATCCGTGCAGACGATGTTGTCCCCAGGCAGATATGCCGCCGAGGCCATGCGCGAGTTTGGTGTCAAAGGCGCAACTGACGTCACGGGTTTTGCCCTGCTTGGCCACGCCTGGGAGATGGCCAAGTCCAGCGGGGTAACGATCGAGCTGGATTCCAAGGCGGTGCCTTTGCTGGAAGGCGCGCTTGAATTAGCTGCCCAGGGAATGCTAACTAGTGGTGACAAGACGAACCGAGAATATGTGGGAAAGGATATTGAAGTCGAAGATTCGATTGGCAAAGAGACTCGCAGTCTGCTCTTTGATCCCCAGACCGCAGGAGGCATGCTGATTTCAATTCATCCTGAGCGCGCGACCCACCTGCTGGCGCGTTTGCGTGAAAATTACCCAGAGGCGCAGGTGATAGGACATGTATTGGAGCGAGGCGCGTGCTCAATCACGGTTAGGTAAAACAATGGTTTCAACAACGCAGGACCTGACAGGAACGTACGCGGGAGCATTGTCCGAGCTTTACCGCACGGTGCGCGCGCGGACCATGCGAATTGTCGCACCGTTGGAAATTGAGGACTACGTAATTCAGACCGCCGATTTTATGAGTCCGCCGCGATGGCACATCGGACACACATCCTGGTTCTTTGAGACTCTGCTCCAGAGTTATCTGCCAGGATACCAGCCCTACTCTGAAGATTTCCTGTTCTACTTCAACTCATATTACGAAGGGTTCGGCGCCCGCATCGAGCGAGCGAAACGCGGGACCAAATCACGACCGACCGTGCAGGAAACGCTCAAATATCGCCGGCACATTGACGACTTGATGATTGGGTTCCTGGATAACCTGGCCGGTAACCCGCAGGCTGACAAAGTGCACTCCCTCGTAAGACTGGGGCTGGAGCACGAGATGCAACACCAGGAACTCTTGGTTTATGACATCAAGCACCTGCTCTGCGACCTGTACCAGCCCGAGATGAAACCAGCGCCGGTGGCGTCGCAAGCTGTTGAGGGAATGGCGGAAATAGAAGCCGGCCTGTTCGTGCTTGGGTACAGTATCGGGAGCCATGAGACACGGGTCAGTGGCCCGGCGGTAAGGGAGGCCTCCGCCGCCGCAGACGGGACGCCTGCGTTCCCAGCGTTCGCGTTTGATAATGAAAAGCCCGCGCATCAAGTCTTCCTTCAAAATTTTGCTATAGACCGGGCGCCGGTAAGCAATGGGGATTTCCTCGAGTTCATTAGAAGCGGAGGATATCGGGATTTTCGCTGGTGGTTCTCGGAAGGTTGGCAAGTGGTGTCGAAGGAGCAGTGGCAAGCTCCGCTCTACTGGGAAGTTCAGGATGGCCAATGGATGATTCGAGATTTCAGTGGCCTGCATCCGGTTGAGATGAAGGCAGGCGAACCCGTTTCTCATGTCAGCTTCTACGAGGCTTTCGCTTACGCGAAGTGGGTGGGAAAGCGTTTGCCAACCGAAGCCGAATGGGAGAAAGCCGCCTCCTTTGATCCCGCGACTGGAGCCAGAAGGGCTTTCCCCTGGGGTGACGACGTAGCGGATCAATCCAAAGCGAATCTTTTGGAATATGAGGTTTGGGGCGTCTCGCCGATGGGAGCTTTTCCGGACGGCCAAAGCCCTTACGGTTGCCAGCAAATGGTAGGCGACGTGTGGGAGTGGACGAGTTCGGATTATGTTCCTTATCCCGGCTTCAAATCGGAATTCGACGAATATAACGATAAATGGTTCGTTAATCAGAAGGTCCTGCGTGGCGGCTCATATGCGACGCCGCAGATCCACATTAGGTCAAGTTATCGTAATTTCTTTCACGCGCACGAGCGTTGGATGATTTCCGGATTTCGTTGTGCAAAAGATCTCTGAGCGATGCGACTCTTATCCTAACGTATTTCCGAAAGGCTTGAGAGTTAGTTGAACGGTTGATGCCTACGATGCTAACCGATGTAGAGATACGAGTGCTCGGCGCGCTGGTTGAGAAGCAGCTCACAACGCCGGAGTACTATCCCTTGACCCTTCACTCGTTGACCGTTGCCTGTAATCAGAAGAACAACCGCAATCCGGTAACCGCATACGACGAAAACACTGTCGCCCACGCTTTGGAGACTCTGCGTGAGAAGAGTCTTAGTTACGTTTTTCATGGCAGCAGCAGCCGGGTGCCCAAGTACAAGCACGTCATGCCGGAAGTGATGCACCTGAGCTCGCCAGAGCTGGCGGTGATGGGGGCACTGATGCTGCGCGGCCCGCAGACGGTGGGCGAGCTGCGCGGTAGCGCTTCGAGATTTCATGAGTTTTCCGGGTTAGAGCAAGTGGAAGCGACACTCAATGAGCTAATCTCAAAAGAACCCGAAAGCATGGTGGTGCGGCTGCCGCGTCAGCCTGGGCAAAAAGATGCACGGTTCGTTCATCTTCTTTCTGGGCCCCCGAGCCCGGAATTTCTTGCGGAAGTGGAGGCACATTCGAAGACCAGTCAGCCCAGGCTCGGTGAATCAGACAAAGTTGAGAAGCTCCAACTACAGATCGAAGGCTTGAAAGAAGAGTTTCGAATCCTACAACAGCAGTTTGCGGAATTTAAAAAGCAGTTTGAATAACTATCACCCCAATGATTCACAAACTACACTTCCCCCAGCTCCCTCTCTCCCAATTCGTCGAGAACATCTGGCTCGTCCAGGGCTTCGAATCAGGCTACAGACGCGAAAAGATTCTTCCCGATGGTGCCATTGAACTGATTATTGATTTAGACACGCAGCCAAAGACTATTTTTGAAGACGAATCTTCGGGGGGCTTCCGCACCGTTAAGAAGGCATGGATCTCCGGTGAAAGGACCCGATACATTGTCATCGGTGCGGAAACGAACCAATCAATGGTCGGCGTTCGCTTTCGCCCGGGCGGCGCCTATCCATTCTTCCGTTTCCCCATTTCGGAACTAAGTGAATCGGTAACTGAGCTGGACTTGATTTGGGGGCGACTGGTTGAAGAGATTCGCGATGAACTACGGGAGATTAATTCACCAGACGACAGATTGCTGCGGCTGGAGGCGTTTCTATTGCGACAGGTTCAGCGTTCCCTGGAACCCAACCGTCTGATTACGTTTGCAGTGCATCAATTGCAGCACTCCCCGCAATTCCTGGCCATCCGCGATTTGGCGAGCATGATCGGCATCACGCAAAAACACTTAATCTCGCAGTTCGAAAAGGTGGTCGGATTGCGGCCGAAGAGTTTCGCTCGCGTCTGCAAGTTCCAGAAAGTAGTGAACCTGGTAGAACAACAAAACCCAATCGAATGGTCAGCGATCGCCTTAGACTGTGGCTACTACGATCAGGCCCACTTCATCAAAGAGTTTCAGTCGTTCTCTGGGCTTAATCCATCCACTTATCTCACGCAGCGTGGCGATTACGTCAACTTCATCCCAATCGCTTAGCCGGACAACTCGCCCCAGGTTAATTTTTTACAATACATAGTAAGTTCACCTCGGTAAGACTATGGTGCCGAGGAAATCGGCCGCAGATTTACGCCGATGACGCGGATCTAGCAAGGAACTGGCACCGATTAACGCGATTTGAACCTATCGGACTTCGATAGAGTTCCATTCAGAGTGCTTGTATTCAGTTCTGATTCGCGTAAACCGCGTACATCCGCGGCCAATCTCTTCTTCACGATTAATTTCTCAGGAGGAGTGACCATGGACTTTTCAACTATCAACTACTTTGCAGTGCTGGCGGCGGCCCTATCGACTTTTGTGCTGGGAGGCCTGTGGTATTCACCGTTGCTTTTTGGCAAATCCTGGATGCGAGTAAACAGCTTCACAGAAGCTGATCTGCAGACTTTTAGCAAAGCGCGCATGTTTGGCTGGTCGTTTCTCTTTTCGCTGGTAATGGCGCTCAACCTGGCTATGTTTCTCGCGGACCCCACGACTAATGTTACCTGGGGGATGGCCGCGGGCGGGCTGGCGGGACTTGGTTGGGTGGCGATGGCGGTCGCCATCATCGGCGTCTTTGAGAACCGGCCCTGGCAGTACATTGCGATCAACGGGGGTTACATGACTGTTGCCTTTGTGATCATGGGCGCGATTATCGGCGCCTGGCGGTAATGCGCAGATTACTCAGATTTCGCAGATTGGGAACAGAAATGCCAGACGGGCCATACCCTGGCGGGTCTGCTCTCTACATTCTATTCTTAGGTGGGTCCTAATCTGCTTAATCTGCGGATAGAAAAAGGAGCGACTTAAATGAAAAGCACTTTTAAATCAGATCACCCGGTTACGAACGAAGCGGCCAAGGTGGCGACAGGGCAGACACTTGATCAGTGGTTCGTCGCTCTGGATAAGATTGATGGTTTGAAGCAGGGGCGACGAGCGATCAATAACCTCCTCTACGAACAGAAAGTTGATCCATGGTGGTGTGCCACGATTGCGGTCGAATATGAAAAGCACCATGATGTTCGCAAGAAAGACGGATTGTTCGAGGGCTACTTTGTTTGCGCCACTAAGACGATTGCCGCCCCACCTGCGGAAGTGTTCGCCGCCTGGTCGAGCGGACCAGAACTTAGCAAGTGGTTCGGAGTCGTGACCAAAGCTGAGGTGAAAGATGGTGGCGCTTTCGAGAACAAGGATGGCGACCGCGGCAAGTTCCTGCGCGTGCGCGAGAACAAAGACATCCGCATGACTTTCGAAAATAAAGGTCTCTCCGCACCTACCCAGGTGGACGTGCAGTTTCAGGATAAAGGGAAAGGGAAAACGGGCCTGCTGGTAAACCACACCAGGATTCAAACGCGGCCCGAAGCTGATGGGCTGCGTGCCGCCTGGGCTGTGGCGCTCGACAATCTGAAGGCAGCTTGCGAAGTGTGATTTGGTCGAAGGAGGAGGCAGACGGCAGGAGCAGACGGCAGGGGAAAGTATTTACCATTTCTGATTTGGGATTCGCTAGTTGTTGATTCCACGTTCGTGTGAAGTAACACGAAGCACCACGAAATGAGATCAGAAAATGACCAATGAAAAATAGAAATGGAAAATGCCTTCTCTTTCCCTGCCTCCTGCTCCTCTGCTTCTTCGAACCCGGATCTCGTCGCCGTATAGATTCCACGCCTAGGCCAGTGTTTCATGTGTGCAATTTTGGACGCCTCGCGCTATAATCCCTCCCCCATGAATTTCGAAATATTTCACCCAGCAGTCGCACGCTGGTTTCAAAAGAGTTTTCCCTCAGCCACGGCCTCGCAGGAGCTCGCCTGGCCGGCAATCAAAGCGCACCGCAACACTCTTATCGCCGCGCCCACTGGTTCAGGTAAGACACTCGCCGCATTTCTCGCGGCTATTGATGATCTGGTTCGGCTGGGCATTGAGGGAAATCTCGACGATACCACTCACGTGGTCTACGTTTCACCGTTAAAGGCTCTGAGTAACGACGTGCAGCGAAATCTGCAGATTCCGCTCCAGGGAATTCAGCAGGAACTCCGAGACATGGGGCTCCCGGAGATCAGCATTCGCACCTTAGTGCGCACTGGCGACACGCCTGCGGCCGAACGCACCGCGATGACCAAGCGCCCGCCGCATATCGTCGTAACCACACCTGAATCGCTCTACATTTTGCTGACCAGCGATGGTGGCCGCAGAATGTTGCAGACCACCCGTACACTAATTCTTGACGAAATTCACGCCGTTGTCGGAGACAAGCGCGGCTCGCATCTGGCCCTCTCAGTTGAACGTCTTGAAGAATTGATAAGCCGGCCCCCGCAAAACGAAATTCGAAATTCGAAATCCGAAATCAGAAATTCCAAGCTCATTCGCGTGGGTTTGTCCGCAACGCAACGACCCATTGATGAGGTGGCTCGCTTTCTCGTGGGCTCGGCTGAAATCGGTTCGGACGGCCGGCCAAACTGCAGCATTATTGATACCGGACACACGCGCAAGCTTGACCTGGCAATTGAGGTTCCGGAGTCGCCCCTGCAGGCGGTGATGTCAGGCGACGTTTGGGATGAGGTCTACGACCGGCTGGCACAGCTCATCAGAGAACATAAAACCACCCTCGTATTCGTGAACACGCGCCGACTTGCCGAGCGCGTGGCGCGTCATCTGGGAGAGCGCATTGGCGATGAGAACATTGCTGCCCATCATGGCAGCCTCGCGCGCGAACAGCGGCTCGCGGCCGAGCAGAGATTGAAAGCTGGGGAATTGAGTGCCTTAATTGCCACCGCGTCATTGGAGCTGGGGATCGATATTGGGGACGTCAATCTGGTTTGCCAGATCGGCTCCACCCGTTCAATTGCCAGTTTCCTGCAACGGGTCGGACGATCAAACCACACGGTTGCCGGTTTCCCAAAAGGCAGGATCTTTCCGCTCTCGCGTGATGAATTGGTGGAGTGCGCCGCCTTGATTGATGCGGTGCGGAGAGGCGAGCTGGATCGACTCTCGATTCCGGAAAAGCCCCTCGACATCCTGGCGCAGCAAATTGTGGCCACCGTGGCAGCCGAAGAATGGACTGAAGACGCCCTCTTTGCGATGGTCCGGCGAGCGTGTCCATATCGTAATCTCGAGCGGAAGGATTTCGACGCCATCGTGCGCATGCTTGCTGATGGATTTTCGACAAAGCGCGGTCGTCGTTCAACTTATTTACATCATGATGCCGTCAACCAGCGCTTGCGAGGTAGGCGCGGCGCGAAGCTGGCCGCCATCACCTCAGGGGGGGCGATTCCCGATACAGCGGATTATGCCGTGGTACTTGAACCAAGTGGCCTGGTGATTGGTTCGGTCAATGAAGATTTCGCGATCGAGAGTTTGCAGGGCGATATCTTCCAGCTGGGAAATGCCTCCTGGCGAGTGCTTCGTGTCGAGCAGGGGAAGGTGAGGGTTGAAGATGCAGCGGGACAACCCCCGTCGATTCCTTTCTGGCTGGGGGAGGCTCCTTCTCGCACAATTGAACTTTCGGCGGCTGTTTCGCGGCTGCGAGAGGAAATTGTCGATAGAGTGACATTTCACTCCAACGGTAACGCGAGTCACGTTGAGACCGCGGAAGGTTCAGGCCAAGCGGATGACGCCGGCCGTTCCGAAGAGCTGCGAAGTGAAGAAGACAACTTAGAAGGGCCAAGGGTTGAACTCGGGGCGGCAGTTGACTGGCTGGCGGACGAAGTCGGAATCTCCCGATCCGCGGGGGAACAAATGGTTGAGTATCTTGCTGCGGCCAAAGCCGCACTCGGTGTGATGCCGACGCTCGACAACATCGTCCTCGAACGTTTCTTCGACGACAGCGGCAGCATGCAACTCGTGCTGCATTCGCCTTTTGGCAGCCGGCTGAATCGTGCCTGGGGTCTGGCGTTGCGAAAGCGCTTTTGCCGCCAGTTCAATTTTGAGTTGCAGGCTGCGGCAACAGAGGATGCCATAGTTCTTTCACTGGGTCCTACCCACAGTTTTCCACTGGAAGACGTTTTCCATTACCTGAATTCGAAAACCGTTCGTGAACTGCTGTGTCAGGCGTTGCTTGATGCGCCGATGTGGAACATCCGCTGGCGCTGGAACGTGACTCGCGCTCTGGCCGTGCTCCGAAGACGCGGCGGCAAGAAGATTCCCGCCCAGCTACAGCGGATGAACGCAGAGGACTTGCTGACTGCAGTCTTCCCCGATCAGGTCGCCTGCGCGGAGAATCTTACCGGTCAACGTGAGATTCCCGAGCATCCCCTGGTGAGCCAAACGGTGCGCGATTGTCTCGAAGAGGCCATGGATGTCGACGGCCTTGAAGCTCTCCTGGCGGCAATTGAACGCAACGAAAAGAACCTCTTTGCCCGCGACCTGCTGGAACCGTCACCGCTAGCCGCGGAAATACTCAATGCCCGGCCCTACGCCTACCTTGACGACGCTCCGTTGGAGGAGCGACGCACGCGAGCTGTGTCTCAGCGACGATGGCTCGATCCGGCAACTGCGGCGGATATCGGCAGGCTGGACCAGGCGGCAATCGACCGGGTGCGTCTGGAAGCCTGGCCGCAAGTTCAGAACCCGGACGAGCTTCACGACGCCCTCGTGGAATTGGGGTTCATCACTGAAGCGGAAGGCATCCTGGGTGAGTTTGCGGTAGACGAATCAGCGGGCCAGCGTTCGATCTCGAATGAAATTGATGAGGCTGGCGTAACGCCCCCAGAGTGGCACGAGTTTCTGAAAATGTTATCGGACGATCGACGAGCGGCAGTGCTTCAAGTGAATGCTGGGAGCGCAGGCGTCCCGCCTGCCGGGGTTACGTCAGAGGTTTACTCGGGTGTTGAGCTTAGCGTGGGCAATGCAGGCGAGACGCCTGCGGTCCCGGCAGGCAAGCAGGCGCTTCCAGCGACAAGGCTGTGGGTTGCTGCTGAGCGTTTGCCGCAGTTGCAGGCAGTCTTCCCCCATGCAATTTTACAACCTTTGATTGCCGCACCCCTCTCGTTTATCGAAACCACGTGGTCATTTGAGAATGCCTTGGTCGAACTGCTGCGTGGTCGTCTTGAAGGCTTGGGACCGGTAACTGCGAGGGGCCTTGCTGTCTCGGCAGGACTCGGAGTGAGGGACGTTGACGGCGCTCTGCTGAAACTTGAGGCCGAGGGGTTTGTGCTCCGCGGGCGCTTCACACCGGGGATCGACGAAACTGAGTGGTGTGCCCGGCGACTGCTCGCGAGGATTCATAGTTACACACTGAACCGCTTGCGACAGGAAATTGAGCCGGTTACGAGTGCCGACTTCATTCGCTTCCTATTGTCATGGCAGAAGGTTGCGCCCGATCACCAAATGGAAGGACCGCAGAGTTTGCTGGCGCTGATTGAACAACTCGAAGGCTTCGAGGCGCCGGCCGCGGCGTGGGAAGGTGAGATCTTTCCGAGTCGCTTAATCGAATACGATCCGGCCTGGCTCGACGCCTTGTGTTTGTCAGGCGAGGTTGTTTGGGCGCGGCTGACTCCCGCTACTGTTTCGAAAAATGGCTCTGAAAAGTCGCGCTCAGGGCCCGTGCGGAGTACGCCTATCGCGCTCTTGCGACGCAAAGACTTTTCCGTCTGGAACTCGGTGTTTCCGCGCCCGGTGGTTGAGGAAATGACATTCTCAACAGTGACCCAGGAGGTCTACGACTATTTGAAAGCCCGCGGCGCGTCGTTCTTCTCCGACATCGTTGAGGGCACTAAACTTCTGCGCAGCCAAGTCGAGGAATCGCTGGCTGACCTGGTAGCTAGCGGTCTGGTAGTGTCAGATAGCTTCACCGGACTGCGCGCATTGCTTACGCCCTCACATCGCAAGACTCAAGCGGCTGCCCGAAGAAAACGTCGCGAAGCGGTTTATGAGATGTCCAGCGCCGGACGCTGGAGCCTCCTTCACCGTAATACTGGGACCGCGGACGTGCGGGGTCCCCAACTGGGCAGCCTAGCTGGGGTGCTTGACTCGTCTCCAAGCGACTTGTCAGAACCGCGAGCGGACCTGGGTCGCCAAACGGGCGGCCCGCCTGGGGTGGTGCTAGCGACCAAGTCAAACATAGGCAGCGCACCCGCTCCCGAAATAATAGAAAAGGTCGCTCGCATCCTTCTCAAACGTTACGGAGTTGTTTTCAAGCGTTTACTTGAACGCGAAGGTCTGACGTTGCCCTGGCGAGTGCTGCTCCGTACCTATCACCGGCTGGAGGCGCGTGGTGAGATTCGTGGCGGAAGGTTTGTAGCTGGAATCTCCGGTGAACAGTTTGCTCTGCCGGAAGCAGTCGGGATGGTGCGCGCAATACGCCGGGCGCCGGCCAACGACAACATGATCTCGGTGAGTGCTGCCGATCCTTTGAACCTGGTGGGTATCATTACCCCCGGCGCACGCATCACTGCTCACACGTCCAACCGCATCCTCTATCGCGACGGAGTTGCGGTTTCTATGCTCGAATCCGGCGAGACAAAATTTCTCGTTGAACTCAGCCGGACGATGGAATGGAAAGCCAAGAGTGCTCTACTGCGGAAGACAACGCCGCCAGTGCTGCGATCCTATCTGAGCCGGCCGGCTTAACCAGATGGCGTCGGGTCTCAAAGCTGGCAGAACGTGAGTTCTGGGATTCAGTGTTAGTGTCTTATGAACTTGAAGAGGCTAAGCTTTGATAGGGCGACTCAATTGCAGAACCGAGTGGTAGCGACCGGGTCTTGTTGCGATTCCACTCAAGCAGGAAAACAGTAGAACGCCGTAATTCTCGCGATTTCAAGAGACTGCGGTTCTAGTCTTATTCAGAGGTCAAGATTAACCATTCCATCCAGACCCGGTCGCTACCGCTCCTCGGTTCCGTAATTAAGTGGCAACCGCCGAATAGTCTTAAATCAAGACTACCGATTCGGTTATCACTTTGCCTGAAACATTTATTGTCCTTTAAGCTTCAACTCGTTTCGACGAAAAAACTTTTCCCGGAGGTCCCCAATGCCTGCGACAAGTCACGTTAGCCCTCAAGCAGGTGATCCTCTGCTGCTCGTCGGCACAATGAAAGGTGCCTTTGTTCTTCGCTCCGACGCCTCCAGGAAAAACTGGGAAGTGGGCGGACCATATTTTCCCGGCCGGGCGATATACGCCATGGCGTACGACCCTCGTGACGGCCGCAATCGTCTCTGGGCTGCAGTGAACAGCTCTTACTGGGGTTCTTACCTGAGCACCACGAACGATTTTGGCAGTACGTGGACGGAGCCGGAGACATACGGCGTTAAGTTTCCCGAAGATGCCGAGAATTCAGTCAAACAGATCTGGCAGATTGTGCCTGGTAACGCTGCCGAGCCGAACACGCTCTACTGCGGGATCGAGCCTGCTGCTCTCTTTAGATCAGATGATGCCGGCGAGACCTGGTTACTGGTAAAGGGACTCTACGATCATCCACATCGCCCGCAATGGCAGCCAGGCGGCGGTGGGTTATGTCTGCATACCATTCTGCCCGATCCTGCTAACAAGGAGCGCATGCACATCGCGATTTCTACCGGAGGCGTTTATCGTACAGACGATGGCGGCAAAACCTGGGAGGCTCGCAACAAAGGCGTGCGCGCGCAGTTTCTGCCGCCTGAGCAAAGGTATCCGGAGTTTGGCCAGTGCGTACACAAGATCGTCAGTCATCCTTCGAATCCCAAGCGTCTCTTCCTGCAGAACCACTGGGGACTTTATCGGAGCGATGATGGCGGCGATTCCTGGCAGGACATCGCTAATGGTGTGCCTTCAGATTTCGGCTTCGCTCTCGAAGTAGATCATAACGATCCGAACACGGCCTACATCATTCCGCTCGAGTCCGATGAGTTTCGCTGCACTCCGGAAGCCAAGCTGCGCGTCTATCGCACTCGAAACGCGGGCGAGTCGTGGGAGCCACTCACAAACGGTCTGCCGCAGGAGAACGCTTTTGAGACTGTGCTTCGCGACGGCATGGCGGGCGACAATCGTGAGTCGGCCGGTCTCTATTTCGGCACCCGCAACGGCAAACTTTTTGGTACCAAGGATGGGGGAGAGTCGTGGAGCGCGATTATGGAAGGCTTGCCGGCTGTGGTTTGTGTTAAGACGGCCGTCGCCTAAGAGTTTATCAAGTAATCCGCCGCAACCGCGAATTTGCACGGGACACATACGCAAGGGGAGAATGATGAAAATACTTCTAATCATTTCTTTATTTCTGGTGCAGAACTCAGCCCCGGTGTTTGCTCAGGAGAAGCCTGCTCCGGCATTCAAGATGGTGGAGTTCCACATGGCTTTGCTAAAACGCGGCCCACAGTGGACGGATAAGAAAACGCCGGAGAGAGCCGAGATTCTCGCGCAGCATCTCGCTTACGTCATTAGCTTGCTTGAGTCGGGTAAAACAGTGATCGGCGGACCGCTTACTGATGATGGTGAAATCCGTGGCCTCTATGTGTTGCGCGCGAAGTCTGCGGGGGAAGCCCGCGAATGGGCTGATGGTGATCCGGCCGTTAAGGCAGGCCACTTCTCAGTCGAAATGCATTTCTGGTGGTCGGAAGAAGTAATGAAGAAGGCCGCTTCGCCTGTGAAGATGACTACCGCCTACATCGGCTTCCTTTCGCGCGGAGCAAAATGGACTCCGGAGAAGACCCCTCAAACCGAGGAACTACAAAAGGCGCACATGGCGAACATCAATAGATTGGCAGAAACCAAGAAGCTAGTTGTGGCTGGGCCCTTTGGCGACAACGGCCAACTGCGTGGGATTTTCGTTTTCAGAGTTGCCTCCTTGGAGGAAGCGAAAGAACTAGCGGCGTCTGACCCGTCGGTGCAGGCTGGGAGGTTGTCAATCGACATGCATCCCTGGCTCGTGCCGGAAGGGATACTACCGTGAGTAGTCAGTTGTAAGTAGTCAGTGGTGGTCGGTGGATTTAGAGCCCGCGAAGCGTGGCGGCAGCATAAAGCCTGGGGTGAAGCGAAGCGGAACCCCAGGTTAGAGCCGCAAGGATTTTCCGGAGCCCTCGAGCGGGCGGCAGAGCCAGCAAAAGACATCGCGCGAGAAGAAGACTATCGATCCACTGCCAGCCCACTTCGCGGGCTTGCCAATCTTCAACGCACCCTTTCCTAGGGTTCCGCTTCGCTTCACCCTAGGCTTTATGCTGCCGCCACGCTTCGCGGGCTGTGAATCGACTGACAACGGACCACTAACTATAACTTATATTTGCATGGTCACTTTCAACATCGCCGGCTTTCTAGCCGATTTCACTAATGGACTTAGTGAGATTCCCGTGGGCTCTTCGCCCACGACTGTTGGTGAAGCGCTGCATGAATTGTGGCAACTGCACATAGGTTTGCGTGATCGGGTCGTGAACGAACAGGGTCAGCTGAGGACCCATGTGAACATCTTTGTCGATGGCGAAAACATCCGCCGCAAGCAACTCCTCGACACTCCGATCTCCGGCGGATCTGAAATCACCATCCTGCCCTCTGTAAGCGGCGGAACCCCTCCGTAAATCTTAAATCGTGAATCGAAATCGTAAATCGTGATTCCTGAACCGCTAGCCAACTCAGCTAGCGCCGAAGGCGCGGCAGAGGGTAGCCAGGGGCAGCGGCTTTGCGCGCAGCACCTGGATCAAGTCCGACAAACATAACCGCCCTGAAAGGGCGCAGCAAGCATCACCAAACATGACGCTCGTCGTCTTCAATCGCGGTACAGTTTCAGCATCTTCAGAGATTCAGTTTTTTGAGATTTTGCGCCCTTTTAGGGCGGGTCGTGTTATTGACGTCCCCCAGGGGCGGCGCGCCAAGCGCTTGCCCCCTGGCTACCTTCGCGCCTCTGGCGCTGATTGAGTTGAACCCGGTTGCTACGGCTCCTCGGTTCTGTAGTTGACTAGCAGCGCCGTCCAACACGATTAACGACTTACGATTCACGATTTACGGTTTACGATAGCTCCATGAAAGCAACCTGGAACAACGTAAACATTGCGGAAAGCGACGAGACAATCGTGGTTGAGGGGAATCATTACTTTCCTCCTGAGACTATCAACAAAGATTATTTTCAGGAGAGTAGCGGAGGTATTGTGGCGAGCATGGTTGAGGAGGATCTATTGGTGACGGTAATACCCGGGATGATAATGCTGTTCATCGGTCTGGCATTGATCCTTAACGGTCTGATGTTTACGCTTCCGCGCAAGCAACTAAGAGAGCATGCGGAAGAGGCACAGGCTCAGAAAACCCTCGACTTGAATATGAAGACAGCG
>JACCUI010000131.1 GCA_013811945.1 Pyrinomonadaceae bacterium
CGCAGCACGAGGGCTTAAGGACAGTGTTCCGTGGCAAGGCCAAACTAAGCATTATTTCGAACCCGACAGTATTCAGGAAGCTACTGCAAAGTCACATCGGGAGATCGCCGGCTTCGCCAATAACATCAGGCCACTCTTCTTCACTAATTGGCGACTCCTCGCCCTCCTCTGTTGGCACAGAGTTTCGAGACGCCTTGATTACCTCCATGTCGACGTAGATCGGGCAATCAGCGCGCAAGGCAAGCGCAATAGCGTCTGAAGGTCGCGAGTCAAGAATCATTGGATTACCGTCACTAGTCCGCATTTCGATAACTGCGAAGAAAGTGTTGTCCCTTAAACTCGTCACCACTACTCGCTCCACCTGAATTCCAAGTTCTATGATTAGATTACGTAACAAGTCATGAGTCATAGGCCGAGGAGGAGCGATTTTTTCGATTTCCAGAGCGATGGCATTGGCTTCATACGCTCCCACCCAAATTGGGAGCATGGTATCGCTTTCGATGTCCTTCAAAATAATAATGGGAGTGCCACTGTTCGGATCCATCATCAGAGCTCTGATCTTGACCTCGATTTCCATAAGCTTCATCCCTCTCTTGCTCTAGATCCTCTCAGCACGCCACGCGGGCTGCCCGCGTGGGGACCCCTGCGTGTGCCGTCTCAGTTAACTTGCTGGCCGTAGAGACTGTAGGACTTGGCTTCTGTTATCTGCACGTTCAGAATCTCGCCCTGCTGCGTTGAGCCACCCTTGAAGTTAACCACTTTGTGGCAAGTAGAATGTCCCGTCAGATCCTTTTCGGATCGAGCGCTCCGACCTTCGACTAGCACACTCACGGCTCGCCCAATATAGCCCTGATAGATCTTACTCTGTAGTTCGAATTGACGAGCTTCAAGCTCCAGGAAGCGCGTCTTCTTTCGACTCTCAGGAACGTCGTCAACTAGCTTGGACGCCGGAGTGCCCGGGCGCCTTGAATACTTAAAAATAAAAAGACCGTCATACTGGCATCTTTCGACCAGCTTCATAGTGTCTTGAAAATCTTCTTCCGTCTCACCCGGAAAGCCCACAATAATGTCGCTGGTTAACGAGAGTCGCCGCTGGGAGTTTTTAATTGCATCTACTCTCCGAAAGTAGTCTTCAACCAGATGACCGCGACGCATAGCCTTCAAAATACGATCGCTGCCCGATTGGACCGGCAGGTGAACCCAGTCACAGAGATTTGAGCACTCTTCGATCGCCGCCACTATATCAGGATGAAAGTCTCTAGGAAACGACGTTGTGAATTTGACTCGTTCCATTCCCGTTTCAGCAACTGCCCTGAGCAACCGGCAAAATGCGGTCGCTCCTCTGCTCTGTTCAAGTCCCTCATTCGATCTGGGCCGGTAGCTGTTCACGTTTTGCCCGATCAAGTGCACTTCTTTGTAGCCCAGCTGGCGCAACCGTTCTACCTCAGCAACAATTTCTGTAGCTGTGCGACTCTTTTCTCGTCCTCTTGAATAAGGAACGATGCAGAAGGAGCAAAACTTGTTACAGCCCTCGATAATCGGTACAAAAGCGACGAAAGGAGAATGTCTTTCAACCGGCGAGACTTCCCACGATTCCCCTTCCTCGCGCTCTTCAAGATCGATGACCGCTTTTTCCCCGTCCCTTAGGCGTTCGATCAAGCTAGAAATGCGATCTGTAGCGCGCGTGCCGATGATCATGTCAACGTCCGGAGCTTTAACAAAAATTGCTTCCCCTTCCAACTGCGCTACGCAGCCCATCACCCCGATCAACGGTTTCTTGCTCGAGTGACTGCTGAGTTGTCGAATGCGTTTATATACCTTTTGTTCGGCCCGCTCGCGTACAGAGCAGGTATTGACCAACACCACATCCGCAGCTTCAAGTGATTGTGTCACATCGTACCCGGCCTGTCGCAGACTTGTAGCCGCCCGCTCACTATCCGCCACGTTCATCTGACATCCCAACGTCTCTATGTAAACTGTGCTTTTCATTTCCGGATTCACTACCCTGACTGAACGCAGATTAGTCTATCAGAAATCCGTAGCTAGAGGCGATAGCACCTTCCTCATTGCAACGCGGATGATGGGTACTGATGCAGTTTGAGATTCGAGCGGCGTTTCCATTCAATTACAGAACCGAGGAGCGGTAGCGACCGGGTTGGTGCCATACCATTCAAGTCGCAAGACCAGATATTATCGTTGTTGACAGTCGCGCAACTAAACCCGGTCGCTGCCGCTCGTCGGTTCTGTAATTAGCTCGTATTTCTCAACCCGCTCAAACTGCACTAATACCTGATGATTGCATTGCTTGACCACTTATTCTGCGACTAGTAGTATCGCCCACGATTTTCCCTAACCCTAAGACACTGAGAGAGGTTCCTCATCATGTCATTTAACAAAGTGATTCTCGTAGGCAACCTGGGTCGAGATCCCGAACTGCGTTATACGCCCCAGGGTACGCCCGTTTGCAGCTTCACGATGGCCACAAACGAACGGCGCAAGGACAAGACCGGCGAGATGCAAGATCAGACCACCTGGTTTCGTGTAACTCTCTGGGGACGGCAAGCAGAAA
>JACCUI010000134.1 GCA_013811945.1 Pyrinomonadaceae bacterium
GCGTAGAGATAGATCCACAAACTCGGCGTTGAGCTGCTGCAGCGCGAGCACGCTTTCTTTGGTTTGAGCCCGCAGGAACTCGCCCAGAGTGGTCTGGTCCGCACCTTTCGCCAGACCAATCAAATCCAGCAGCACCCGATCCTGGGCCAGACGCTCGGCATCGGCCAGGCTGAAGCCTCCACTGGTGAAGGTAAACAAGAGCTGGCTCAACCAGCCCGAAGGAGCGAACCCGGAGGTTTTACGGGTGCGCGGATCCAAAGAGGGGATGTGATCGACTTTTTTCCAAAGATCAAAGCGGCGGCAAAGGGCGTCCACTAGGACCTGGCCGCCATGTGAGCGGAGGCCCGATCGGAATTGGTGAAAGAGAAGTGGAGCGTTTTACGCTTATGAATCGCCGGCACGCTCTACTTCACCATCATTGTGAAGTAGAGTCAACGCAAAATTCATCTTGTTTTGGGTTTTTGTGCGTATGGCTAAGGATTAAGGCTTTCACCCTATCACTACAGCGACATTTCCAATCCCTGCCATAGTTTGAGTTCCTTGAGACGACGTTTGCGATGCGATTGGTAGGCGCTGTGATTACGCTGTTGGTGATAGAGAACGAAGGTCAGGACATAGGGGAGCTCCTGCCTGGGATGAGGCAGGCTCCATTCCAGCAGCGCTCGAGCCTGGGGTAGCGTCAAGGCCGGGGCTTTTTTTATATTTCATCCGGAGCCGCAAGAGAAACAGGTGGGCCAGGAAAACCAGGCGCATGTGGCGGTGCCAGGCGGGCCAGGACCGGTGTTCGTAGTGATCCAGGCCCAATTCGGATTTGCCTTCTTGAAAGCAACGCTCGATCGGCCAGCGACACCCGCTGACGCGGACGAGTTCACTCAGTTCGGTCTCCTCCGGCGCGTTGCTCAACGCGTATTTGATTTGACCGTCAGGGTTGTTGCGCAGCAGGAGGGTGCGCTCGCTTGCGGCGGTGCGTTCCGGGCTCAGGTAAACGCGCACCCGGGCGAAACTGGCCACCAGGGGACCTTTTTCTCCTTCGGTAATCTTGCGCGCATACCAGGTGAGAAGGTTTTTCTCCTGGACCAATTGCTCCACGGTGCCGCCGTCGGTTTGCAGGTGGGGATAGTCGGGCGCGTTTTTGAGCCAGACCTTGCGGGTGCAGGAGATCTCGGCCAGGTACCACTTGTCGGGCGGCAACTGGGCCAGGAACGCTTCATTGTTCCCGAAGGAGGCGTCGCAGGTGATCCACCGGCCCGGAAAAAGCGCACTCTGCCAAAGTCTGGCGCCTAGTTCCAGAGCCAGCTCCGGTTTGGTTCGGAAGCTTACTTCTTTGGGCACGCGGCATTTTTCGCGGCGTTCCCTGGACGCTTCCTCCAACCAGCATTGGGGCAGATAAAGACGCGCGTCCAACAAGGTATGTCCCTTCGGGCTGGAGTAGCAGAGGAACACGCCCGATTGGCAATTGGCCGTCTTGCCCAGAGCGCCACAGTATTGCGGGGCCACGCCCACGGAGTGTTTTCCCTTTTTGGGGAATTCGCTGGCGTCGATGCTCCACACGCCTTGTTCGTCCGCCAAGTCCTGGGCGGCCTGTTTCCAGTGTTCCTGGCGCATCCAGGGTTCGTCCCATTCGTACTCCGCCACGAAGCGCTGTAAGTTCCGAACCTTTTCGGGTCCGGAGATTTCCAAGGCGATGGCTTCGGCGTTCTTACGGTTGGCGCGGCTTAAAAGCCCTTGGAGATAGAGGTCGCACAACTCGGTGGGTTCGATCCGGCCAAACGCGTCGTGAAACAAGACGGTGAACTCATTAAGGTCCTGCCGCACATTTTCGAGATCGGCGGCGCTCAGCTCCCAGTGCGGGGAAGACTTGGGCGCCCATGAAGAAAGGGTTTCGGACATGGATTGACTCCTGGTTTGAGGTGGGGGATTTCCAGTGGGGCGCTGGGCCAGGAGAAACTCCCGCGTCAACCGAGGCTGGGCGGGATCCTGCCAAAGAATTTGGCGAAGGCGTTTTTCAATTACATAGACATAAACCTCCTTGGGTTGGCCGTGATAAAGAAATTGTCCCTGGCGTTTGGCGTAACCGCGCGTCCAGCCCAGCGCCACCCAGTTGGCGGCTCGATAGGAAGCGCCGCTGAAACGCGTGCGATCCACAAAGCTTTCCACCAGCCAGACCGGCGCGCCGTAGTGCCGCGGCCAATCTCTTTGCAGGCAGGCCAGACTCCCGGCTAAAAGAGCCGAAGCCAAATGGGGAACTCGCCACCAGGGCAAAATGAGAAAACGCACGTTATTGACCGCATGCTCCAGAAAGCGCATCCGCTCTTCGGCCCGCCCGTGAAGGCCGATCAGCCGATCCCGGCAGTCCAACCGCTCGACGGCCGACTGCCATCCGACGGCTCCTAACAACTCCCCCCGGCCGCTGTAAACCAAATATTGCAGGTGCGCTCCGACCAACCCGGGCGCGCCCAGATAATGATGCCGGGCCAGCAACTCCCGCCACTGTCGGCGGCGCTCCGCCGAATCCGCCCGTTGCCAGCCGAACGGACGAAAATCACTCAGCCTTCCGATCTCAAGCGCTCTGGCCTGAACTTCGGGCGTGTCGCGACCGGAGTTCCGGACCGGACCATGAACAATCAACGGAGCAGGCAAGCTCAGACACCCGCGCTTCTCCAGCGCCACCAGGACAGCCAGAGCCGCGCGCTGCTTCCAGCGCCCGCTGCCGCTGCGCCAGTGCCAGTGTTGCGCCAATTCCAACGCGATGCGGAAACGGCCTGCGACGGCAAATTCTTCGGCCAGCCGCCGGGCGGCGGCGATGTCACCAGACGTGATCCTTCGTCCGCAGATTACCCACGTTTTTGGTTTTTCCGACCCAGCGCCCTTCACTCGCTGCCCACGCTACGCCAAGCCCGAAATCGGCGCAAGCGGAAATCTGTCGCTGTAGTGTTAATCGTCTTCCTTTCGCAACCTATAAAATCGCTTTTCTCCGGAGAAGCCACTAGGATCGTTCACGGTCATCCATCCCCATTTTCCCTCAAATACGTTCGGCGTCGTCTCCGTCCATAAAGGTGCTGGCTGTGCTGTGGAGTGTTCCAGCACGTACCGGTTGCCACGAAAGCCCCAGAAACTGAAACCC
>JACCUI010000155.1 GCA_013811945.1 Pyrinomonadaceae bacterium
TCAAGGTGACTGCGGCGTCCGCGTCGGCCGCCGGAATGGTTATAACCGTACTGCTCGATGTGAATACAGCAGGAGTACCCTGGGCGGAAGGCGAGTATCGACTATTTGTCAAATTCACAGTCGGCTCAGAAGTAATCCGTAAAGGCCCGTACTTCTTCCAAATTCTTGAATAATATGTCTTTTGTAATCAGTAGCTAAGGAGGAAAGAGTGGCAAAGGTAAAGTTCAAGGTAAGGCAGGACTTGTACAAATGGGGGTGCGACCACGGAGTGTTTGAGTCGGGGCAGAACCCCCATGAGGTAAATGCCAGTAAGGAGTTTGCAGCGCAGATTGCTGCGGCTGAAGCACACGGCTCGCTGGTGGAAGTCAAGTGGGAAGGCGGCAGTCCCCCAAAGGGTGCTGTCGAATCCCAAGCAGATTCAATCAAGAAGTTGGATAAGGCAATGGCTGACGGTTCCTGGCAGGAAGGTAACTACCTGCAAGCAGGTCTGGATGCTAAGGCACGGGACAATGTTGAGATCGGAGGAAATAGCTAATGCCGATTGTTGCTGCTGACCTAGTAATCTACAACGCCGCTACGATGCCTGAGACAGACTCGGGTACCTCTGGTGGCGCTATCGATCCGCTGCGTAGACCGGACTTCACGCAGCTTGCGGCCAACGACGATATCGAAGTGATTTCGACGGCTGCTGGTGACACACAGAACTGTACTATTGAAGGTCGAGACGCTGCGGGTAACTTGGTGTCTGAAACCGCAGCACTTACGGGTACTACGGCCAAGATATTCGCAACGCTTGGTATTGTCGAGCGTGCGCTTGATGCTGAGCTTGCATCTGTGGCTATTGGTACCATTACGGTTCGCCGCTCTGTTGCAGGAGCGACGTTGCGGGTCATTCCTGTTGGTGAGCGTGGGTTCTCCATGTTCGGAAGGAAAATCTCGTCTGACCCGGCTGCGATCAAGAACTACTACTTCAAGGTGTTCGTCAAGAATACACACGCAACGCTTGCTCTTACGAGTACGACGTTCAAGCAGAATGCTGACCCTGACGCAAGGATCATGCATCTGCCCGCCGCAACAGTGAACGATACGGCTACGTCAACGACTCGTATTACTGCACCGGCAGTTGCGGATACTCTCGATCCTGATACGTTCGATGACACCGATAAGCTCGTTGGTTCGTTGGCTGCCGGTGCTGCATGGGCGAACTGGCTCAGAATCCAGTTGCCCATCGGTGACACTCCGCACAAGACGACCTACACGCTTGAGGTCACTGGACAAAGCACGTAAATATGACTGACAAGGAATTCAGAGACGCCGCAGTTGCGAAGTTCGCATCTGAGCTAGCTCACCTACGCCTGACAACGCGGGGACTTAAGAGCTTTACGCCCCCCGCGTCGTCAGAGTGGGGTAAAGCCCTGAAGGATCGAGACGATGGACTTGCTCTACTTGCACAGATCGGTGCGGTTGTCGAACCTCCACCACCTCCACCACCTACAGGAACCCTCCCAGCCACGATCACGGCGGGCGGAATATACCGGGGCATCCGCGAGGGGCAGGTACTTATTCGCACCGATCAGCCGGTCGTGATTGAGGACTTTGAGGTTCGCTACGGCGGCACGGGGTACGCAATCGACGCCCAGTATCCAGGGGCGAAGGCGCTGATCCGTCGTGGACGGTTCCCAAACATCGGCGGCACAGGACAGGCGATATGGTCGTATGGCTACGACCGAATCGAGATTGAAAACTGTGAGATCAACGGCTTTTGGGGAATCCGCCTCGACAACGGCAGATCTGGTTCAATTACAAAGATCCTTCGCAACAAGCTCCGCAACCAGGTCTTCGATGAAGGGACGAACGGAAATGGCAAATGGCTTTCTCATCCAATTCAAACTGCCAATACGTCGAGTCCGGGTGTGTTGGAAATAGCCTGGAATGAGTGCATTGGAGAGTTTGGGAAGTCTAATACCGAGGATATGATCTCGCTCTACAATTCCTCCTACGCAAAGGTTCACGACAACTACTGCCAAGGAGCGTATCCGAAGACGCTCTCCGGTTCCTCTTGGAGCGGGAATACCAAATACTCCGGGGGCGGGATCATCGCTGATGGCCCACAGGCAAACTTCAACGAACTATACGACAACATCGTCGTAGACACGATGAATTACTGTGTCGCGATAGCAGGTGGGCATGACAACAAGGCTTATCGAAACCGTGCTGTTTGTGATTCACGTAACGACCAGGGTCAGCCTTTTACCGCTATTTCTTCAGGAGGAATTGGCTTCTATATTGCTGACTACTCCAACTCGCCTTCGTTCGTCAATAACAAGCTCTACGATAGCGTCGTTGGTGTAATCGGAACTAGTGGTAATAGGAACGATTATTGGTCACCTATCGCTGGGGCGATCTCGGGGATTACGACACTTCCCAATCCAATCGATCATCAAAAGGAACTAGCCGAGTTCCAGGGTTGGCAGCAGAAGGTTGCAGCAGCAGGCGTCAAGATCGGGATATAGGTGTCTTACTCAAGTGAAGTCCTGGCGGATGCTATGAACGCTTGGTATCGACTGCGTGAGAGTACTGGCAGTCCAGCGGACTCGTCCGGCAACGGAGCGCCTACTAGCAATGCCACTTTCGGCGTACCTACCCTCGGAGTGGCGGGGCCGATCACTTCGGATGGTGCTGCAACGAAGGGGATCAGCTACGACGGCGTGGACGATGGTCACCAGTTTCCCGATGCCGCTCTCCTCGACGTGGGGGACGTGTTCTCGCTGGAGCTTTGGATGAAGCGAAACGAGACGACGGTTACTGCCGAGCAGAGACTTCTTGACAAGCGACTCAATGCCTACCTTCTGGGCCTCTTAAACCATAAGATTTTCTTTGCGAAAGGCGATGTCGCAGTCATCGTTGAGTCTACGAACACGATTCAGGATACCAACTGGCACCATATCGTCGCTACCAAGAATGGCGCTACGGTCAAGCAATATTGCGACGGCATAGATGTGACGGGAACGGTCACGAATCTAACGCTCGCGGACAACACGTATAATTTGTTTCTCGGCAACGGATCGTCGGTTTTCTGGGCCAATGTCGTGCTCAGCGAGGTCGCGATCTATCCGACTGCGCTTTCGGCCAATCGGGTGCTGGCGCATTACAACGCGGCCTTTTCAAGTGGGCTTTTCTTCGCTTCCTCCAAGTTCCCCAAAGCCAAGTTGAGGAGGGTTTCCTGATGCTACACCTTGCTGCGACTACAGACAAGTTCCAGCTAGTAACATCGGCCGCTGTAACTGTAGATGTTGTCGCTTCTTATACGGACTTGAGCGGTACGACTGTTACCCCTGGAAATCAAGTAACAGCAATTACAACTGCTGCAACTACTGATGTTGTGGCCGCTCCCGCTGCATCGACGGTCAGGCGCGTGCACGTCATCACCGTCCGCAACAAGCACGCAACCTCGTCGGTAGACGTGACGCTGCACCTCGACCGGAGCGCCACCGATTACGAGTTGCACAAGGCGACCCTCCTCGCGGGCGAGATGCTCGAGTACGTCGAGGGGCTCGGTTTCTTCGTCGTCCAGACGACGCGCAAGGAGTGGTACAACCGGCGCGTCACCACTGCCTATGTGAACGCGACGACCTCCTTCTCGGACATCACCGGCCTCACCTGCCCCGTCTCGTCGGGCAAGCATTACAACTTCATCGCGAACCTGTTCCACTTCTCGAACGCGACTACGACCGGCGCTCAGTTCGGGATCAACGGGCCTGCAATGACTGGGATGAGAATTCAGGCGCTTGATGTGGTGACCGGCTCTTTGACGGCAGCGGCTATGTCCTCAAACGTCACTGATGTAACTGTTCTCGATACTCCTGCAATTGCACAGACCACCGGCCACCTGACAACTCCTGTTCTTGCTGTCCTCTCGGGCTGGATTAACCCCTCGGCAGCTGGAACATTCGCGATTCGGGGAAGATCCGAGGTAGCGGTCGCTGCGGGGTTGACTGTTTCTGTTGGCTCATGGCTTCAGCTTTGGGAAACGGACAACTAGATGCCTGACTCCAAAATCAGTGCGCTTACCGCCGCGTCTTCACTACTTTCGACGGACGAATTCGTCATCGCTTCGGGCGGTGCGTCTAAGAAGGTGACGATGGCGACGCTCGGCGGCACTGTCGTCAAGGTGGGCACGCTCGCTGCCCGCCCTGCCGCCAGTCTCGCTGACCGCCTGTATCTCGCGACCGACACATACGGGGGAACGCTCTATCGAGACACGGGGTCGGCGTGGGTGACTGTCAGCAACGGTCGAGTAGCGACATACATGCGGACGAGCTTCTACTACGGGCCTTTCGCATCTACGGCGGCAACAACTTCGATTTTGTCACGCTCCTTCTTCTACGCTGCCCCGTTCTTCGTCTCGCAAGACGTGACGATTGACCGTATTGCCTGCAAGACCTCCGCTGGGGGTGCGGGCGCAACTTTGCGAATGGGCATCTACACGGACGTGAACGGCGTACCCACGGATCTCGTTCTCGACTCCGGGTCGGTGGACAACACGACTCCCGCGATCAAGGAAGTCACTGTGAGCCAAGCTCTGTCAGCGGGGATCTACTGGATCGGAGCGGTCACGCAAGGGAGTGTCGACAGTACCCTCTATGTCCACAGTTCCCCCCTCGGCGCAGTCTCGCCGCTTGTCCCGCTCTCCTCGAATGATGTGTATGCGGCTCTGGTGAACGGCTACTACTTTGGTGGTGCCATCACGGCAGCTCTTCCTGCGACTTTTACTACTCCGGGAACAGGCCAGGTAACAAACGTGCCGCCCAAGGTGATCGTGAGGATCGCCTGATGGCTACCGATCGTGTCGAGACGTATGACGGCAACGGGAACCTCGTCTCCGTCACCGCGCAAGAGATTTCACCGCTGGTTTTCAACGAGCGCAGCCTCTACACCAAGGCACAGCAGGCGCTTGCGGTCAATGCGACTTATCTCGCTCTCGCCACTCCCACAGTCGCGCAGAACACCGCGCAGGTGAAGGCGCTGACCAGGGAGTGCAACGCCCTCATCCGGCTCCTGCTCGGATCACTCGACGATATCTCGGGGACGTGATGGTCTCCGTCGAGGTCTACCTCCGTGGTTCTAAGATCATCGTCCGCGCGACCTGGAAGATCGAGAGCGTCGCTGCCTCCGAGAACTACGACACGCTGGCGGACCCGACGACGGTCGTGTTCTATGGCCTCGACGGGCTACGCGAGTTTATTGATCGCTTCCCCACTGATCTAGCGGCACTGAATACGAACGATGATTTAACCCCTTCCTCCCTGGACGAGTAAATGGCCCGCCTTGGATCGTTCGGACGAGAGGTTCGGGATCTCGGCTGGTTCGGTACTTCTGCTCTGGCAGAAGGTTGGTGGGGAAAAGACCTAATCGATGTAGGCGGTATAGCCGTCTCGTCTACATATGCCCTGCCCTATTCGGCTACCCAAGATATATCAGCACCCAAAGTATTGCCTTATGAGTCACAGCAGCCTATAGCGCAGACCCATACTACTCCATGGAGTAGCACACAGCGCATAGTACAAACAATGATTCCTGTCTGGGAGTCTCTACAGGGTATAAGTGGAACAGGAATAGTTCCTTGGGAAAACCAAGGTTATACTACTAATACGTATGCCCTGTCTTATGAGGCGCAGCAGAACTTCCAGTTGCTCTACAGCAATCCCTGGGAAGCAACTGTGTTCCTCTCAGCTACGTATGCGAAGCCGTATGAAGGTCTTAGTGGAATTTCCCAAACCTATAGCAAGCCGTATGAAGGTTTTAGTGGAATCTCCAAAACCAACCCACAGCCGTATGAAGCAACACAGGGTATATCATCATCTTCTATATACCTCGCTAGAGAGGAAGATGGCACTAGTAAGTACATCCTTGAGGATGGAAGTGGGAGCATCTTGCTTGAAATATCGGGCGTCGTCGGTGGCCTGTCCTGGGAAGCTCTAAGTAGAATCTCAGTACAGGGCATTAGTCCCTATGAAGCAATAGGCTATGCGACAGCTACCCATGTTACTCCCTGGGAAGCTGTTCAAGCACTAAGTGCTCCTCACGTTACGCCCTGGGAAGCAATACAAAGTATCGTAACTTCTGCAAGCTCTCCCTACGAGAACCTGCAAGGCGTCGTAAGCTCCTACATTGAGGCATGGGAAGCACTAGCAGGAGTAAATAGCGCCTACTCTTCTCCGTGGGAGGCTCTACAGCCTTCAGGCGTGATTAGTACCTTCGTACTGGCCTGGGAAGCATTAGTTGCGCTTGCGATGACAGTGCAAAATCCGTATGAAGCCCTGCAAGCCCTAGCTAGCACCCAACAGACTCCTTACGAGAACCTACAGGGCATCGCAGGCAGCGCAAGTACGGTTTGGGAAGCTCTAGCGGGTATCAGCGGGCCTTACGTTACTCCTTGGGAAGCACTAGTTGCTCTGACTCAGACTCACAGTAATCCGTATGAGGGACTACAAGCTCTGGCTGCGACGAGCATCACTCCATACGAGGCGCTACAAGCTATTGCAGCCACAAAGTCCAGTCCTTATGAGTCTCTAAGTGGTGTCACTAGCAACTACGTCTCCCCTTGGGAATCTCTGGTTGGTCTCGCTTCGACGTTCCAGAATCCGTATGAGGCTGTACAGGCGCTAACGAGTACTGCAACCACTCCCTATGAGGCGCTGCAAAGCATAACCTCCACAGCAAGCTCTCCCTGGGAAGCTCTTGTAGGCATTACTAGCTTATACTCTCCGCCCTGGGAGGCGTTACAGGTAGGTGTTGTCAATGCACCGTTCATCCTGGCTTGGGAAGCTCTTGTTGCTCTGAGTCAGACGTACAGCGAGCCTTATGAAGCTCTACAGGGTATAGCCGTAACTGCCGCTAGCCCATATGAAGCCCTACAAGGAATCTCTGCTGTCCAGCCCAGTCCCTTTGAAACCCTGGGTGGGATCGTCAGCAACTATATATCGCCGTGGGAAGCCCTACAACTACTCACCAGTTCAACCATTACTCCTTACGAAAATCTACAAGGACTGACTAGTAGCTTCGTCAACCCGTGGTCGGCACTTGCAGGTGTATCTACTGCTCAGTCTCTCCCCTGGGAAGGTCTACAGCCTGCGGGTGTGCTCTCGACTTTCCTTATCCCCTGGGAATCCTTGCAGCTGTTGTCTGCTTTGCAGCAAGCTCCCTATGAGTCTGAGCACAAGATCGTTAACCAACTTGTCACTCCCTACGAGTCGCTTCAGGGGATTACCTACACCCCTGTGGTGGTTTGGGAATCGTTGGCCGGAATCAGTAATTCTACTGCTATTGGATGGGAAGCGGCTGGTTACGTCACTGCTCTCCATGTACTAGACTGGGAAGCACGTGGATACGTAACCAATCTACACAGCGTACCTTACGAATCTTTGCAGTCTGTCGTGTTCTCGCCCGTAATTTCCTGGGAAGCTCTACAGCGAGCTAGCAATCTATTTGCATTCCCGTGGGAGACTACGAGCATCAGTGCTGAATACATCTTTGAGATTCTCGGCATGGTTGCACGGTGGTCGGCGGCTGCACCCCAAGCTAGATTTATAATCACGGCACCCCAAACTCGATGGTCGGAGGATGCTCCTCGGCTCAGGTGGATAGTCGTTGACTCCCCTGTGCGCCGTTGGGTGACACTGGAAAATCGAAAATTTAAATGGAGGGGGTAGAAAATGGAAGTGATTAAAAAGGGTAGTATCGAACCATTGCTAGTCGTTCTTAGAGATCGACTTGAGAACGTGGCTACTCTTGCTAGCGTAACCACCTTGCAATTTGATACCAAGAAAAAGTCTGACAATAGTCCTATCCAGTCGAATGTCCCCGTGATCCTAGATACTGACTTTCCTATGACTGCAAGTTGCTCTATCAATACGACTTTGGCGGGATATGTGTCCGGCGAGGAATACAAGCTCTACATCAAGTATACATCAGGCGGCGAGTCCCCTGTACTCGGCCCACAATTCTTCCGTGTTGAAGATGACTAGTATTGTGGACAAGGAAGTCGAGCTTTCTCTGGAAAGTGCAAAGGTTATCAATTGGCGCTGTCAATGGTTGATGGGCGCTGGGTATAGTAAACGTAATGCAAAGAAGATAGCAGCACACACTAATATCGATTGGCGATATGCCTGCAACCTACTCAAGAAGTGTAAGGATGAAGACCTAGCTATGAGGATCTTGTTTTGATAGACCTAGAGCGCAAAGCATTTATCTTCGACAAGATTGACTACAAGCCGCACTCTGCCGATCAGCAGGCGATCCATGATTCAGATGCTCGCTTTAAGATTCTGTGCTGTGGACGGCGGTACGGGAAGACGACGTTTGGCGCGAATGAAATGACCGCTGCCATATGCGATCCTACACAAGAGGGTTACTATTGGATCGTCGGCCCGAACTACACACAGGGGGAGAAGGAGTTCCGCATCGTCTTCAACAACATCCTGAAGAAGCTGCCCTTTGGCTCAAAAGTAAAAAAGCAGTACAACGTCCCACAGGGGCTTATGCGTATCGAGATGCCCTGGGGTTCCGTGCTTGAAGTGAAGTCGGCTGACCGTCAAGAGTCTCTGCTTGGTGAAGGACTCAAGGGCGTGATCATGGCCGAGGCTGCACGACATACCTCAGTTACCTGGGAACAGTACGTGCGCCCTGCACTCTCAGACAAGAGCGGATGGGCTATCTTCACGTCTACCCCACGTGGGTACAACTGGTTCCAGGGTCTATGGATGCTTGGTCAGACTCGTGTGATTCACCCTCTCTATGAGTCCTGGCGGCTACCTAGTTGGGACAATCCTCTTGCGTTCCCTGGCGGTCGCACAGATCCTGAGATTCTTGAGATGGAAGCTCAGACCTCTCCGAACTTCTTTGCACAGGAGATAGCGGCAGACTTCACAGCATTCACAGGCAAGATATACGACGAGTTTGAACCTAACGTACATATCAAACAGATCGAATACAATCCTCTGTGGCAGAATTTCTGGGCATTCGACTACGGATGGGCAAACGCATTTGTCTGCCTAGACATCATGGTTGACCCCGAAGACAATGTCTATATCTGGCGCGAGTACCAGAAGTCAAACGTATCTAGCTGGGATCATGGGCATATTTTGCAGGGTCGAGCCAATCCTGACCATTTCCATGTGGACGGAATGTTCGGTGACCCACGTGGCGGTGACTCTCGCTATACCCTTGAGTTAGTTCTAGGCCAGATTTGGAGCGATGAACCAAAAGACGAAGGAACCAACTCCTCATGGGGTATCGGAGTTGAATTCATCAAACGCTGGCTCAAGCCACAGGCGAATGGAAAGCCCAAGTTGTTTATCGATCCTTCATGTGCAGACCTGATTCGTCAGCTGGAACAGCTACGTGCTCCTGACGCAAAAGAAGGCATTAACTCTAAAGAAGGACAGCACAAACACGACGATCATGGGCCAGATGCACTCAGATATTTCTTCTCTCAATACTTTGGCATGGGATATGGCTCGTCCCTGAGCGACGTTTACTCTCCGACTCATGGACGCTCCGAAGCGGCAACCTTTTTCCAACAGCAATCGAGACTAGAGCGAAATGCCAGGTTCTAACGATCTAAATAGACCAAGATGGCTAGATAGGCTAATGGGCCGTCAACAGGCACCGACTGGCGATCCTCGTCGCATCGAATCAGGTACTACATATTCCACTGACGGTAAAGGATCGATTAGTCCTGGTGCCGGGACGATGCAAGAAAAAGGATCGTCCCGTGGTGGACTCGTCAGAGATCAAGTACCCGCGCTTGGTAACCGTACACAGTCACTCGCAATCTACGAGGAGATGGCTACCTCTGATGCGACGGTAGACGTGTCGCTGAGAGCAGCCAAGACTCCTGTGATGGGTGCGGACTGGTTCATCGAACCGTTCAGCGATAATGAGTTCGACCTGGATATCGCGGAGTTCGTTGAATTCAATCTTCTCAGCGGAACCGGTGCTCCCTTCCTTCTCATTCTGGAAGACATTCTCAGGATGTACGAGTTCGGATTCTCCGTGATCGAGAAGGTTTACGAGGAGCGTGAATGGTCGCCAAGGCGTACAGGAGCAAACAGGCGTAAGTATACGATGCTCCGCAAACTTGCACCCCGTCCGACGCCGACGATCAAAGAGATTGTCTATGACGACAACGGTGGGCCTGTCTCCATCAAGCAGGGCGCTGTACAGGCTGACGGCAAGCCCGTTGATGTTGAGATTCCCATTGAGAAGCTGATCATCTTCTCCAACAACAAAAAGGGTGGCAACCTAGAGGGTAAGGCTCTTGATCCCGATACAACTATTCCTACTCCTGATGGGTTTAAGAGACTTGACGATATCCAAATAGGCGATGTGGTTTATGATGAGAACGGTGAAATCCAAAAGGTTATAGCTAGACAGGAATGGAAAGATCGCCCAATTTTCGATATTCTGTTCTCGACTGGTGAGACTATTAGATGCGATGCGGCCCACGAATGGGCGATTCTATACGGCATTCAGAAAAAACCCTTTGTTCTCTCGACCTCTGAAATGTTCGGAGCCGAAAAACGAGATACAGGACTTTGTAATTTTTCCATTAAACAATCTAAAGCTTTATGGTATCCGAAGACCGAACAATTGGTCGATCCTTATATACTTGGTCAGTGGCTTGGAGATGGAACGGCTCTTACTGCCGAGATTACATCTGGTGACTCCGAGTTTCAAAAACTGATTGAGGAAGCTGGATCAACTATCGGCTCCGTCTCAGTAAAGCCTCGGGAGCTAGCACGTACCTATATTATACAAGGTTTAGCTACTAAGCTACGAGTAATGAATCTCAAGAGTAATAAGCATATTCCACAGAACTACATTCGAGCTTCATATGATCAGCGTCTTGCGCTTGTTCAAGGTCTTATGGACAGTGATGGACATGTGGATCGATGGGGGAGATGTGAATTCGTAAATACGAACGAGGATATTATTGATGGCTTTATAAAAGTTGTACGCAGTCTCGGAACCAAAGTTAGAATTTACCGAAAACCCCCTAATCCTAGTCAGGGTAGAAAGAAATGGACAACCAGAGTTCACTTTGTCCCAGGATTTCCAGCTTTCAGACTTACTAGAAAACTTGAGAGGCAGAGAGAAGCAGAAAAGTCAAAGAAGTGTACTCATCCACACCACCAAATAAAAGAGATTTCGTTTGTTGGCACAGGTAGAACTATCTGTCTTGAGGTAAGTGGAGAGTCACATTTGTTTCTTTGCGGCGAATCTCTACTGCCGACATGTAATAGTCTCTTGCGAACTGCATACCGACCGTGGTACTTCAAGACGAACCTGTACAACATCGACGGTATCCAGAAGGAACGTCACGGCATGGGCTTCCCTGTGGTGGAGTTGCCGCCGGGGGCCAAGGACGCTGACATCGCCGCCGCTCATGAGATGGTTACGAACATCCGTACCAACGAGTTCGGCGGTGTCGCTCTGCCTGCCCGGTGGGTTCTGAAGTTCCTCGATCTTCCTGGTCAGCCCGTAGACGTGATGCGCTCAATCGAGCACCATAACGGTGCAATTATGCTTAACACCATGACTCAGTTCATGCTGCTTGGGCTTGAGGGGACAGGTGGAGGCCGCGCAACGTCAGGGTCGCATCAGGACATGTTCAACAAGTCACTGCGCTACGTGGCAAACCTGATCGCAGACGACTTCAATCTCTACTGCATCCCGTATCTGGTCGGCTACAACTTCGATACCGACCATTTTCCCAAGCTCCGTGCAAGAAACATTGGAGAGACGAAAGACCTGCAACAGTGGGCATCGGCGGTATCGAACCTGTTTGCACAGAACGGTCTTACCCCCGATATCGAGACTGAGCAGTGGATTCGTACCATTATCGATGCTCCGCTCAAGCGGGGCGGTGTGCAAACTCCGATCCTTCCAGGTGCAGTAATCACTGATCAAAAGGGTAACGTGACTGCCGAGAACGACGGTAACTCAGGTGCCGCGACAGATAATGCGGAGGGCTAATGAAAGATTACGCAAAGATCGTCTCAAAGATTACTTCAACACCCTGGATGATTACACCAGAGGCATTGAAGATGATCCTAGAACTAACTGAGTCACATATGTCAGGCGCAATCTCGCGTGAGGATATTCGCGTTCGTATGGAAGGTATTGACGAGCGCGGCTCAAGTAAAAAGTACCACAAGAACGTCGGCGTCCTGTCTATCGCAGGGCCGATCTTCCCCAAAGCGAATCTCATGACAGAGATGAGTGGAGCTACCTCTATCGATCAGTTCCGTGCTGATTTCAGAGCAATGCTGGCTGACGACGGTGTTAGCTCGATTCTCTTGGATATCGATTCGCCCGGTGGACTGTCTGATCAGGTCACCGAGATGGCCGCTGAAATCTATGCAGGCCGTGATGTTAAGCCAATCTACTCCATTGCGAATACGGCAGCTAATTCAGCTGCATATTTCCTCGCTTCCCAGGCAACCAAAATGTACTCCACTCCGTCAGGGCAGCTGGGCTCTGTGGGCAGTTATCTTGTCCACACGGACGAAACTGCGAGGGATCGCAGTGAAGGTATTACCAATACGGTAATTCATGCAGGCCGGTTTAAAGCAGTTGGTTTAGAACCGCTTGACCATGATGGCAAAGCCTACATGCAGGGCTACGTAGACAACGTGAACGAAGACTTCGTTCAGTCCGTCGCACGTGGCCGTGGAGTTGAGGCAGACGTAGTCCGCAGGGATTACGGAGAAGGTGGAGTCGTGTCGGCATCACAGGCTCTTGAGCGCGGGATGATCGACAGTGTCGCCACCTTTGATGAAGTTATACAATCAATGGTCACTTCTACCCACGGGGGTTCTATCGGCGTACCTTTGAGTGTTGCAGCTACCGGCGGCTATGTTACTGCTAGCAGTACTGGTCATGTTGTTGTTACTAATACTAACAGTGCAAATTCTACAAAGCAGTCATACGACGCCGATAAGGAGCATTCTGAGCCAGGTACAGGTCTTGGTGGAGAACCTACGCCTCGCGAAGCCCCAGAGAAAGGTGACAAAGCAATCGAAGGAGGTTGGAGACGTGATCCACCGCCTATCGCCTATGAGGAGGTTCAAG
>JACCUI010000165.1 GCA_013811945.1 Pyrinomonadaceae bacterium
TCTAGTTCCCGTCGTTGCTCATTTGAAAGTTTGACTTCTGGCGCTACTCGCATCGTATCTACCTCCTTGAAAAGTTAATACGATGCTCAACATTCTTTGTTTCGTTATTTGTGATGCACTACACTAGGTAAGGGTTTGTTCAAGATTGGCAAGCCTGCGAAGCGGCGACACCGACGCTGCCACTGCATCAGTGCTCAAATCCGGTCTTCGGGGGCTCCTTAACGGTTGGGCTATTGCCTCATTGAAACTTACGAGCCGCAGTCAACGTTCTAGGAACGTTGCAAGAGAGCTGCATGCCGGAAGACAATTCTGGCTGAAGGATTTAGAGCCGCAGAGACCTGCGGCCCTAGTACGATAGATTCAGAGCTTAACAAAGGAAAATCTTATGAAGGTGATTACATTTCCGGAGAGAAGTAGTTTTGCAAAAATTGCCGCACCGGCTGGCAGAGTCGCCTTTTTAGCCGCCGCGTTCGTTTTCTTTAGCTTCTTTGCCCCCGACACAGTCGCCCAAAAGGCTGCCAAACCATCAAAGCCAACCGCAGTCGCGACGCATCGTGTTCGCCAGTACACCATCGAACAGTTCATGGATACAGTACGCATCGGCGGTGGGTCCTTCTCGTTCGACGAAAAACAAATACTCTTCCACAGCAACAAGTCGGGCATTTTCAATGTGTACACCGTCGCAGTCTCGGGTGGCGAGCCGAAGCAATTAACCAGCTCGACTAAGGAAAGCACGTTCGCCGTCTCCTATCTTCCCAGCGACACGCGCTTTATCTACACCTACGATCATGGCGGCAACGAAAACAGTCATCTGTACTTACGCGAACAGGACGGTAGCGAACGCGATCTCACGCCCGGCGAAAAGACCAAAGCCAACTTCCTCGGCTGGGCACACGATCGGAAGTCATTTTTCTATTCCACAAACGAGCGCGACCCAAAATATTTCGACGTATTCGAGATGATAGTCGCCGACATGAAACCTGCACTCATCTTCAAAGATGAAACGGGATACGATTTCGCCGATATCTCGAACGACAAGCGCTACCTCGCTTTCTCGAAACCGGGCGACTCGACTATCGACTCCGACATTTTCCTCTACGACGCTCAGCAGAAGGAGTTGAAGAAAATCACGCCGCATACCGGCGAAGTCAGCTTCAACGCGCAGTCGTTTGATCCGCAGTCCAAGAATCTCTATCTCACTACAGATGAAGGGAAGGAGTTTGCTTATCTCAAGCGGTACGAGCTCGCCACCGGCAACTCCGCAGTTGTGGAGAAAACTGCCTGGGACATCTGGGGTACCTACTTCTCGCGCAACGGCAAGTATCGCGTCACCATCATTAATCACGACGCCCGCACCGTGATCAAGATCTACGAAGCCGCCACGGGCGAGCTCGTACCACTGCCGAAGTTGCCGGGTGGCGACATCACCGGCGTGACCTTTGCTCCGAGTGAGACTCGCATGGCTTTCTATCTCAACGGCGACCGCTCGCCTTCGAACTTGTACGTTTACGACTTTGCCACGCGTAAGGCAACGAAGCTGACGAACAGTCTTAATCCCGAGATCAATGCAAACGATCTCGTGGAGGCCGAGAACATCCGCTACAAATCTTTCGACGGAATGGAAGTTCCGGCCATTCTCTACAAACCACAAGAGGCGACCAGCGCGAACAAGGTGCCGGCTCTGGTCCTGGTGCATGGCGGGCCTGGCGGCCAGGCGCGACGCGGTTACAAGGCCCAGGTGCAGTTCCTGGTTAACCATGGCTACGCGGTGTTGGACGTGAACAATCGAGGATCGTCGGGTTACGGCAAGACCTTCTTTACTGCCGATGATCGCAAGCACGGTCGCGAACCGCTCTGGGACGTGGTCGAGGCGAAGAAGTATTTGCAGTCCACAGGTTGGGTTGATGAACAAAAGATTGGGGTGATGGGGGGCAGTTACGGGGGCTACATGGTGCTGGCGGCCCTCGCCTTCAAGCCGCAAGAGTTTGCCGTAGGCGTGGACATTTTCGGTGTGTCCAACTGGGTGCGAACTTTGAAGTCGATCCCGCCCTACTGGGAATCGGCGCGCAAGTCGCTTTACAAGGAGATCGGCGATCCCGAAACGCAACTTGAGATGCTCAAGGCCTCGTCTCCACTCTTCCACGCAGACAAGATTCGCCGTCCGCTCATCGTTTTGCAGGGCGCGAATGACCCGCGCGTTATCAAGCCCGAGTCAGACGAGATCGTCGAGGCCGCAAAGAAGAGTGGCGTCCCGGTCGAGTACGTTGTCTTCGACAACGAAGGCCACGGCTTCACCAAGAAGGTCAACGAGATTCGCGCGAATAAGGCGATTCTTGAGTTTCTCGACAAGCACCTGCGCGGGAATGTTGCGGGCAGCAACTAGATATGTAGGGGGCGCCCACGGAGGGACGCCCTACAACTCATACGTGCGTGGCCCATCGTCCTGCGCGTCGTCTGCTTTCATAAACACCGGAAAGGCGTGGACTTCTTTTTGCTGCCGCAGAGCGTACTTCAGTGTCCGAAGAGTTCCCAATCCCTTACCAGATCGAAAGCCAATCACAATCCCACAAAGGTCCACCATATAACGATTCCGGTAAGCGGAGGCATTCTTGCGCTTGGGAAGTTGCAGCTCAACGACTCGCTCCATCTGCTCCAGAAATGGTTGAAGCCACTTAGGCTGGCGGGCACTCGTGTAGGGCACGACAATCCAACAGCTTTCATTGTGCTCCAATAACCACTCCATGGCCCACTGATCGATCCCGCGAGCACCTCCGAGTAGCCAGGTTCTACCTTGATGCAGGAATGACGAAAGATGCTGCTCAAACAGATCGCGAGCAACGTCGCTACTAACGTCTCGGGAACCGGTGATTACTAGCGATTTGGCGTTCATAGAAACAATTGTTCGGTGGCGCGTGCATTACATTGTAGAGGCGGCACTCCGTGGCCGCCCGTCGTTTCCGCCACTCACGTCTATCGAAAACCGGTCATCACCGCGACTCGGGGCCACAGAGGGACACCCCTACAGTTGCTGCGGAAGTTCTCGGGACGGGTCCTCATCTGATAAACGGCGGCGGTTACTGTTTATGAACATAGTAAACAACGCCGGCATGATCATCGGTTAAGAGAAATCCATCGGTCCCAAAACCCAAAACATGTACTGACATCCATCTTCAGTCTTGCCAAACCTTCCAGGTTCCTAATACCGCCAACTCGTTAAGTCCGCTCCTGGAGGAGCGCTCTGCAAAATGCGATTCAGGATCTTGGGCGCGTAGAACTGATGGTAGCGGAGACGCGAGATAGCGTTCGGTCGGGTGTGGTCGCCATTCCAGCAGTGCTCGGCGCGCGGCTCATAATCAACCTCGCCGCCGTAATGAGGAGTCGTCGTAGTCTTGAGAAAGTCTTCGACCAGGTAGACTGCGTCGTTCAGGAAATAGTTGTCGGCCTCGCCCACGTAGATGTGAAGCTTGCCGGCGAGCTTTGGTCCAATCTTGCTCCAGTCGCGCTTGAGAATATGGCCGAGATCGTAGTTTTCCCGCCAATGGGCCGCGACTGCGTGGTCGATCTCTCCGGTAAGCTTGTTCCAAATCGGCTTAGGATAACCATCCTTACCAACCGGCGAATATACCGCCTCCCAAATGTCCCACTGGCCACCGGAACGGCTTTTTGTTCCGAGAGCCAGTTCCATGTAGTTCATCTCTTCGATCGTTGCGGCCAGCTCGCCCAGGTAGTTGCGTTTACCAGGACGAGGGGTTTGCTTCCACTTGCTGTCAGCCCGGTAAGCATTCTTGTGATCATAGATGTTGACCACCGTGTAGGCGCGGAAATCTATCGGATCCGGACAGGCGCCCCACGCACCGTTATACTCGTCGGGATAAAAGATCTGTGCCGCGAGGGCTTCCCATCCACCAGTCGAGCCGCCATACATGAAACGCGCCCAGCCCTTCCCCAGCCCGCGAAATTGCTTCTCTATAAAAGGCACCAGTTCGTAAGTGATCGCGTCGCCATAGGGTCCGAGGTTGGCCGAGTTCACCGCGTATGAGTCGTCGTAGTAAGGGTTCGCATGCTGAATCTCGATGATGATCATGCGCGGGAAGCCGGGTCCAGTCCATTCCTTATAAAACTGGTGGGCCTGCTCCTGAACGATCTTATTATAGCCTTCGAGTTTGAACCGATCGCTGTACTCAGGTTTCAAGTTGGGATCAGGAGGCGTCTCGCGAAAGCCGCCAAAGTCGGCAGGGAAGTGACCGTGGAAAATCACCAGAGGATAGCGAGCATTTGGATGCGAATCGAAACCTTCGGGCAGCAATATGTTTGCGCCCAGATGCATGGGCCGGCCCCAGAAATCAGAGAGCATCTTGCTTTGCATCCTCATGTGCTTGATGTACTTCGTATCTTTTGGCGGCACGATGGGTGGAATCACTTTGTCCAGGAGCACCTTGATCGTCTCGGACTTCTGCGTATCGATTCTGACCTTTTGCGGAGTGCTGTAGAGATTTCCCGGCGCGCGGTTCCATTGCTGACCCTCGCCGCGATCCATGGGCAGCTTCACGGTGTGACCATCAGATCGTTTGAATGTTTCATAACGGTGGAGCAGCGCCTGCACTGTGTATTCTCCGGGAGGCACTTGCGCGAGGCTCTTCACGGGATAGCCTGAGGCATTTGCAGCCACGATGGCTTCCTGACCTGGCGTTAACCCTTCCACATCGATGCCAAAAACCTGTTGCGTGGTCAGGTCCTCACTAATCTGAAAACGGGGTTCTCGGGAACTGTCCGTCGAGATAAGCAACAGTACGCGTCCGTCCAACGGCTCTTTGTTGCTCGTTTCCGGAAAGGAAATCGCAAACCGCAAACCACCGTTCTGCTCGCTTTTTAATTCGGCAATCTCCGGACCTAGCAACGACACTAAGAGAATTGATAAGAATGAAAATAGACGCAATTTTGTTTTTGATCTCATGGACATTCTCCTGAACGCCTGTGGTAGGACGGCTCAAGCCTCGCTGATTTGCAGTTAGGAAGGCGGACCCTGTCCCCGCTATTACGCTG
>JACCUI010000166.1 GCA_013811945.1 Pyrinomonadaceae bacterium
ATTAAGGGTTGAGTGATCATGACGTTTGCTCGCTTCGATCGTTATGTTGACCGCCACGCGCGAAATTTTACGGAGCGCTTGCAGACCCTCTGTCGCATGCCCTCAGTCGCCGCACGCGGCACGGGCATGCGGGCCATGGCGGAAGCAGTCGAGCAAATGATGCAGCGGGTTGGAATCGGGACCCGAGCGTTCAAGATGGGTACCGGATACCCCATCATCTACGGAGAGTGTGGCGGTGGTCCAGACACTTTCCTCGTGTACGGTCATTACGATGTTCAGCCCGTCGGCCATTTGACTGATTGGTCGGTCGGTCCTTTTGCCGCAACCATCGTAGATGGAAAACTCTTCGCGCGGGGGGCGGCAAATAGTAAAGGAGATCTCGTGGCCCGGCTGGCAGCAGTCGAGGCTTATCAGAAAACGGTTGGCAAGTTACCGATATCGCTCCGGTTTATAGTCGAGGGCGAGGATGGATTGGGCAGTCAAAGTCTTTACCGGTTCACAACCCAGCATCCCGAGTTGCTGGTCGCGCGGGGTTGCATCTGGGATGAAGGGTATCGCGATACGAAGGATCGTCCGGTAATCAGTCTCGGTTTCAAGGGAATTACTTTCCTCGAGCTGCGAGCGCACGGCGCCCGCTCAGATCTTCATTCGAAGTGGGGCGCGATTGTTCCCAATCCCGCCTGGCGGCTGGTTCAGGCTTTGGCCACCATTACTTCTCCCAAAGGTGTGATCACTATTGACGGTTTCTCTTCTCATGTTGCACCCATCTGTGACGAAGACGCGGAGGCCTTAAAAGAGATCGAGCTTGATGAAGCCGGGCTAAAGAAGGAGTTTCGCATTGGCGGCTGGGTGCGGGCTATGAAGGGGCAGGCTCTCGTAAAAGAGCACATCTTTGGTCCCACATGCACCATCTGCGGGATTCAAACCGGACACACAGAGGCCGGCGCCAAAACAGTCCTACCCAGCACGGCGATGGCCCGACTCGATTTCCGGCTGGTACCTGATCTCACCCCCGACTTAGTGCACAAATTGCTGAGACAGCATCTGGATATTCGCGGGTTTAAAGACATAGAGATTATCGAACTAGGCAGCGCGCCCCTGGCCAAGGCACCTGCAACTTCGCTGGTGGCACGAGCAGTAATCGAACCCGCAATGGAAGTCTATGGAATGGCGCCCCTGGTTTATCCGATGGATCCTTCCAGTGGACCGGTGGGCGCCGTCTGCGGAGTTTCCTCTCCAGCCACTCCAGTCGCGTCGTTTGGAATCAGTTATGCCGGCTCGAATCCCCATGGCCCGGACGAAAATATACGCGTGGACGATTTTTTGCAGAGCATCAAGTTTATCGGGCGAGTGATCAATAGACTCGGCGAGACAACCAGCGAGATTAGAACAAGAACCAGCGGCATCACCAAAACCAGTGCTATCCGGGAGGGAAAGGCCGCCGCTCATTAGCGCCAAGCGCAACGGAAAGAGTCGGGAGAAGAAGGTGGCCACTGCCCAAACAATCGGAAAAAAGATCGAAAAACTGCGGGAGGAGATTCGACGGCACGAGGAACTCTATTACGTCAAAGACACCCCCGAAATCTCCGACGCGGAGTATGACAAACTAATCGAGCAGCTGAAGAAACTCGAAGAGGAGCAGCCGCAACTTATAACTCCTGACAGTCCCACCCAGCGCGTTGGGGGACGACCGGCCGAGGGTTTTCCCGAAGTTGTCCATCGCCGGCCCATGCTCTCCCTCGACAATAGTTACAACATCGAAGAGCTGATGGCGTTCGACCAACGGTGTCAGAAATTGGCGGAAGGCAGGGCCCTGGAGTATGTCGCAGAACTCAAAATAGACGGCGTGTCGATTTCGCTTCAGTATGACAATCAGCTTCTGGCGCGCGGGGTCACTCGTGGCGATGGACGTATTGGCGAGGAAGTGACTCAGAACGCGCGCACGATACGTAGCGTCCCGCTCAGACTGCGGGCCAGCGGGGATTCAGTTGGCAGAGACGTGGAAGTGAGGGGCGAAGTTTTCATACCGCGAAGCGTGTTCGAAAACACCAACGCGGAACGAGAAGAGCAGGGGGAGCCGCGCTTTGCAAATCCGCGCAATGCGGCCGCGGGCACGCTCCGGCAACTCGATTCCAGGATCGTTGCTTCGCGCAGATTGGACCTATTTGCCTACGACCTTATCGCCGGCGAACGCAAACCCTTTGCAACGCAATGGGCGGCGCTTAACTGGCTCGAACAGGCAGGCTTCCGCGTCAATCCTCATCGGGAGCTTTGCCCCTCCATAGAAGAGGTAGTCGAATTCTGCAAGCGAATGGAAACGCAGCGCGACGATCTTGATTACGAGATCGATGGGCTGGTGGTAAAGGTCAACTCAACTCGCTTGCAGGATGAGTTTGGCGCGACTCAGAAAGCGCCGCGTTGGGCTGCGGCTTACAAGTATCCGGCGCGGCAGGCGACGACAAAAGTGCTGGCGATCACCGTGCAGATAGGGCGCACGGGCGCGTTAACGCCGGTGGCCAATCTGGAGCCGGTGTTACTTGCCGGAACAACGGTCTCGCGGGCCACGCTGCACAATGCCGATGAGATCGAACGGCTGGGGGTGCGCATTGGCGATTGGGTATTGATCGAAAAAGGCGGCGAGGTAATTCCGAAGGTCCTGAAGGTAATCGAGTCGAAGCGCACGGGAGCTGAAAAGCGATTTCGCATGCCCAGGAAATGTCCTGTGTGCGGAGGCGAAATCTTCCGTTTGGATGGCGAGGTAGTCGCTCGTTGTGTGGCGGCGGATTGCGGGGCGCAACTCAGGGGTCGTCTGCTCCACTTTGCCTCTCGTCGGGCCATGCGTATCGAGGGACTGGGCGAGTCGCTCGTCGATCAAATGGTTGAGAAAAAAATGCTGCGCGACGCTGGTGATCTGTACAAACTGACGTTGGGAGAGATATCGGGCCTTGAGCGGATGGCAAAAAAATCAGCGCAAAATCTGCTGGCGCAAATCGAAAGAAGCAAATCCCGCGATCTTTCCCACCTGATTTATGCGTTGGGCATTCGTCATGTGGGCGACAGGACCGCAGCAATACTCGCCAACTATTTTGGCTCACTTGAGACGTTAGCCGAAGCGAGTGAGACTGCCCTCGACGATATTCCTGAAGTTGGTTTAACCGTAGCTCAGAGCGTGCGAGGGTGGTTTGACGATGCCGGCAACCTAGATCTCTGTTGGCGTTTACGGGCCGCCGGTGTGCGCACAAAGATTGACGAGAAAGAAAAAGCGGCGGTAGATGAAAGATTCGCCGGAAAACAATTTGTGCTCACAGGCACGCTACCGGGATATTCGCGCGAGGAGGCGCGGGCCTTGATTGAAAGCCGCGGCGGCCGGGTTACAACCTCGGTCAGTAAGAAAACCGACTACGTTATCGCAGGCGCTGAGGCGGGCTCTAAATTAGACAAAGCGACTACGCTGGGAGTTACAGTCCTGGATGAAGCAGCGTTCAAAGGAATGTTAAGGTAAGATTGGTCAAACAGTATTTTTGCATTGCTGCAAATTATGACAGACGGGGGACGTCTGTCTCACTCATGGAGACAACATGGCAACGTCGGAAGACACCAACAAAAAACTAGAACTGCTTTATACCCTTTTCTGCGACGACGTTCGCCTCGAGGTTGGTAACAAGCTCTCTTTCATGGGCGTGTTTCAGAACATAATGGTCCAGCAATTACCTGTCTCTTTGATCAAGTTTGCCGTCGTCAACCACTGGCGGGGCGAAGGTGTTCACCTGTCTGAGGTGCGCATCCTGACGACTGACCGAAAGCACCCAGTAGTAGTTTCTCAGCCTACTCGCTTCGAAATCACGGCGGGAGGTTTTGCCGACAACATCAGTTTTTTCGTTAACGTTACTTTTCCGACGGCCGGGCAGTACTGGGTGCAGACTCTGATTGACTCGAATCTCTTTGACGAGCAGCCGTTGACTGTTTCCGATGGTCGCGAGGCGCAGGCTGAGAGCGCGTCGGAGGCCGTTAACTAGATTCTCTGATTTGATTCCGTCTGCGAGTCAGTACTCGATTCCCATCAGCTTGATTTTGGAATTCAGAGTAGTGGGCTTGATTTGCAGTAGCCTGGCGGCCTTGGCTTGGCATCCGTGGGTGCGATCCAGGGCGAGCCTGATCAACTCAATTTCGAAGCGCTCAACCTCTTTATAGAAGTCGATGCCCTCCTCAATGTTAAGGCTCCTCAATTGAGCCGACGCTTCGGTAAAAGCCTTGTCGCGGGCAAGGTTTTGGGCCTCATTCAGGAGTGACAAAGCGAGGGTAACCATTCGCTGAACGCGGTCGCGCACCGGATGATCAGCAATTCTCAGTTGCACCGGTGGGCTGGAGGATGAAGACGATTCTCGTAATCTTGGGTGACTTACAGGTTCGACAGCGGCCGCACGTTCAGAGCTCATGTGATTTCCCCTCTGTAAATTACTTCTAAATTCCGCTCTCAGTACGAAAACACCGCCCCACAGGCTCTTGTGACAAGTTTATTCTGACTTTAAGGAACGCAGGGCGGGAGACATAGTTCCCTAAAAATATGACGAAAAAAGCGAGCCGTCATTAACAGGCTCGCGTCTTTATTTAACAGGTTTTTGGTGCGGATGAGAGGACTTGAACCTCCACGATGTCTCCATCACAGGCTTCTGAGACCTGCGCGTCTGCCAGTTCCGCCACATCCGCAAGTGGTTTTCATATTATGCGAACGCAGTTAGAGCGTCAAGAATGCAGAAGTTGCTCTCTCTCGACACCCACCCGCTACTGAACGTTCGATGTTGAGAACGCCGAACTAACCTCGAGGCCTGCGGAACGGGACGGTGTTTGTGCGATTCACTTCACGAACGTCAAGCCCGCGATTGTTCGGGTTGTGAACCCTCGAGTGTTCCCGCCTCTGGCCCCGGTGAAATCGCGTATGACGCCGGTTGTCCTGGTCGCCGACACGATCGTGAAAGCGATCATGTCGTCGATCCAACCGGTTGTGTATACGATCGTGGCGGCGGCCGGACCGATCATCCCAATCTCGGCGCGGCCCCCTGCCGTCCCGGCGGCCGTCGCGGGCATCATGGCAATTAACAAACTTGCCACACTTACGGTCGCGCTTGTCGCGGTCGCGATCCTGCCACTTGTCGCGCTTATCAGCAAAAGCTGTCCCAGGTAGGGCCAGCGTGAGCAGCAGCGCTAGCATCGCAATCGATACCAGGTTTTGTCTGTTCTTAAAAAGTCTCATACAATCCTCCAGATTGGCATGTTGCCTCTGCAACGCACCTTTGTTTAATGTCAAAATCAGTGATCAGCTAGTTTGAGGAAGAACCGGGG
Source organism: Pyrinomonadaceae bacterium (assembly GCA_013811945.1). Lineage (GTDB taxonomy): Bacteria > Acidobacteriota > Blastocatellia > Pyrinomonadales > Pyrinomonadaceae > PSRF01. The sequence goes on from JACCUI010000166.1 coordinate 5,341, forward strand.
CATGTTTAATGACAACAATACGCGTGCCAGTTGGTAACTCGTTGGGAAATGGTTACAGGGTCACTGGCCTACACCATAATGTGGAACCTCGAACCCGCATCGCGTAGAAACAGCGAGGAGCGATGCCGTCCGGACGGCCGCTTCCGCGACTCCGCGATAGGTGCATTGTTGCGGATGTCTTCAATTTCATTGTTGAGTTCCTAATGGCTGAACCAATTGAAGGTGCTACAGGTTTTCGTGAACGCCTGGACGAGGTGCGCGAAAGGATTGCAACTGTGGCCCGCCGCTGCGGTCGCGAACCTAAAGAGGTCACCCTAGTGGCGGTTAGCAAGACCCATCCGGCCTCGGCTGTGAGAGAAGCGCTTGGGGTTGGGGTAACCGACTTTGGTGAGAATCGTGTTCAGGAAGCTGAGTCGAAAATCCCTGCACTGCAATCCGAGGCGGCGCGCTGGCATCTTATCGGCCATCTGCAGGCGAACAAAGCACGCCGCGCCGTAAGGCTGTTTGATATAGTCCACACACTTGACTCAGTCTCCCTGGCTGATCGACTTGAACGCGCTTGTGCCGAAGAAGACCGGGATGAATTGCCGGTCCTGATTCAAGTTGATCTCGCCGGAGAGACGACAAAATCGGGCGTGTCGGAGACTGGGTTATCTGAATTGGTAAAGTCAGTGAATCAATATTCGCGGCTTCGCTTCCTGGGTTTAATGACTCTGCCACCATTTTTTGAAGATGCAGAACGAGTGCGCCCATTTTTCAGGCGATTGCGCGAGCTACGTGATGAATTTAAAACGGCAGGACAATTCGGCGACGGCCGAGGCGAGCTCTCGATGGGAATGAGTCATGATTTCGAAGTGGCTACCGAAGAGGGCGCCACGATCGTGCGGGTAGGAACCGCAATCTTCGGTGAACGTATTCCATAAGCGATGATAATTATCAATCTAGTGTGGCTCCTCGTCTGGTACCTGGTAGTCAGTGCGATCGTTGGCGTCATTCTACTGGTTCTCGCTCGAGTGCTAGTGAACTACGCCGATTTGAATCCATTTAGTCGCACGGCTATTACTATTCGGCAATTCAGTGATCCGCTGTTGGCTCCGGTGCGCCGCATTTTGATGTCTTATGGCCTTGACCAAAAGCTGGCGCCATTCGTGACTATCCTGATTGCTATTCTAGTGGGCTGGTTGCTTCTAGAGCTGGTGGGTTCCGTAGTTTTTACAGTAAGCGGCGTCGTTACCAGTTTGCAGCGCGGAGCGCTTGTTTCGCTGACTGGTTATCTACTCTTTGGTTTCCTGGCGGTGTATTCATTGCTGATCGTGGCGCGCATTATCCTCGCCTGGGGAATGAGCTATGGAAACCGCGTAATGCGTTTTCTCGTGAGAGTAACTGAACCGATTCTTGGTCCTTTTCGCAGGATGATTCCGACACTGGGTATGTTCGACATATCTCCGATGATCGTCTTATTTATCCTCCAAATTTTTCAGCGGGCTGTCGTCGGAACTTTGATTGGCTAGGCAGCAACGGCGGCGCCAGTTGGTTGTTCGAGCTGTCTGCAAACTCGGTGTCATGAGAGCTTTCCTTTCAGTCGGGCTCCTACCCCCACCGACAGCCGGCATTCACTAGAGTGATTCCTTACACAGAAAGCCGCGAGGGCATAGTCTTTAAGGTGCAAGTGGTCCCCCGCGCGTCGCGAAGCGAGATTGTGGGCGAGCACAATGGCGCGCTTCGAATACGTGTTGCTGTTGCGCCGGTTGATGGCGCGGCGAACGAAGAGCTTGTGCGCCTGCTGGCGCGCGCGCTCCACGTACCGCGCAACGCTGTTGAGATCATGGCGGGGCGCTCGGGAAAACTAAAGACTGTGCGCGTCGCCGGCCTTGAGTTATCTGCAATAAGGAAACTGTTTGTTTCTCAAGGTCCGAAGCGCTGAAATTCTCGCCTGAGGTAACAAACGCTTTCACCATCTCGGCATCTACGAAGTCCCGTTGAACTGTTGAGCTTCGTGAGCCAGAAGTTTAGCCGCCGAAGTCAGGTCAGGTGCATCATCGGGGTTACGCCGCAAGTCGCCGAAATACTGCATCGGACCAAACGTCTTGTTGAAATGGCTGTTGAGTGAAGAGTCCTAAGCGGTCGAGAGTACGTCGGCCCCAGCCTATTCTGAGACTGAGCGCAGCACCTGGGCCTACGGGTTTGAGAGTATGCCGAGGATAATGATATATTCCGTTGCCAACCACACCGCAATTCACCTCAGAAGGAACTACTTTTAGATATGTCCGGACATTCAAAGTGGCATAGTATCAAGCACAAAAAAGGCGCTCTCGACGCCAAGCGCGGCAAATTATTTACAAAGTTCATCAAGGAAATAACGGTCGCGGCGCGTTCTGGAGGCGGTGATCCGGACGGGAATGCCCGTCTGCGCAAGGCCATCCTCGACGCCAAGGCCGGCAACATGCCTAATGAGACAATTGACCGTGCAGTCCGTCGCGGTACTGGCGAAGAGGAGGGTGTGAACTACGAAGAGATCACTTACGAGGGATATGGTCCGGGCGGCGTGGCGTTGTTAATTGAGTCGGTGACTGATAACCGCAACCGCACCGTTGCCGAGATTCGCCATGCGTTCTCCAAGAATGGCGGTAATCTTGCTGCTGCCGGTGCAGTGGCCTGGATGTTTGAGAAGAAGGGCTACATCGTAGTCGACAAGGCTGCAAAAACAGAGGATGAGTTGTTTGAAATTGTCACCGACGCGGGAGCGGAAGACCTGCGCGACGACGAAGACAATTTTGAAATCATCACTGCTCCCGCTGACTTTGATAACGTGCTGGAGGCGGTAAAGAAATCGGGTGTTGAGCCACAGATGGCTGAGGTTGAGATGGTGGCCAAAGAGTACAAGAAACTCGAAGGAACCGAGGCCAAACAGATGCTTAAGTTAATGGAAGCCTTGGAAGACCACGACGACGTGCAAAAGGTGTCGGCGAATTTTGATATCAGTGAAGCAGACATGGCCGCCGCGTAGAGTGAGCGGCCGCGACGTAAATCCAGAAGCCCATTTTCCATTCTCATTCGTGATTTTCTGAGCCCATTTCGTGGTGCTTCGTGTTCCTTCGTGGATCGTTTACTTGGCTGAAAAGTGAGAACGATCCACGAAATCACACGAAGGGACACGAACAAGAAGTCCTCAAGCGGGAATCCCAAGTGAGAAATGAGGAATGAAAAATGAGAAATGGATGACTAGTGCGGCTTCTTTCGCATCCTCACCGACCCCTTCGGGCACAGTATCAGTCATCTTAGCCTCATGTTTCTCTGTGGCTCGAGCGCCGGGATTCTGCTGCTTGCGGTCCTCGGCGCTCTCTCGCATCCGCTGATTCTTCTTGGCCTTGTTTTGGCCGTCTTTCTTACGGTGATCTTTGTCTGACATTGGGTTCTTCTACATTGATCGAGGTCAGCAATCGCAAAGAAAACAGTAAAAGCGGTCCTCGAAATCGCCGAAATAACCGAAATCAGTCGTTCGTTTCGCGCGGCTTCGTGTGTTTTCGTGGATCGTGTTGTTTCTTAGCAGCCTGCTAAGCTGGTCAAGGCTTCAACACGACCTTGATACATTCATCTCCCTTATGCTTAAACGTCTCATAACCCTGTGGGAGCGTCATTAAGGCGCAGCCGATGCGTAATTACAAACGATGGATCAATATCGCCGTTCTCGATCATCGACAGCAGCGGTCGCATGTATTTTTGGACGTGGGTTTGGCCATCTTGAAGGTCAAGCCTTTTGCGAACGCAGCGCCGAAAGGAATCTTATCCAGGAAAGCTCCGTAGACTCCTGGCACAGAGACAGTGCCTCCTTTGCGGCAAGCGTGAATTGCCTGTCTCAACGCGTGAGGCCGGTCGGTACCAAGAAAAAGCGAAGTCTTGGCGCGGTCATAAATGGCATCAATGGTTCACTAACTCCGATCCCGGCAGCGACCGCCACGATATCAATTCATTCTCTTTCTCGTTATAGATCTCGGCGTCCCATTCCACCTTTTCGCCACCCGGTCCTTTCGCCATCCAGTGCGATCTCCCGGAGTCGAGCGTGGTAACGGACTCAAGGTACTTCATGAACCGAGGTAAGTTCCTAAACTCCCGCCAGAAGCTGTAGAGCTCAGCTGGAGGTTTGTTTATCGTGACAGACTTTTCCATGTGGACGTCCCGACCATCGCTGACCTGCTCTCACCTTCTCGGCTCGTTGCCGTACTTACTCCCAGCGCCTGGAAAACGTTGCAATGGCCTGTCGCCCCTCGATAAAACATCCCAGTGCCCAGAACCGATAACAGTAACCCGCCCGGGGATCGTCTGCTTAACCCATAGACCGCAAGCGCGCCTCCTCCAATGGCGAATGCCCATCGCTCCGGAGACCCCACGTTGATCAAGTTTTCTTTGTTATCGGGTTGAGACTCAGTATCCGGGAAAAACTCTGCTGGTGAATTCATTTGAATGCCCTCCTTGTTCTCTTGAAATCGATTTAAACACCTTGCAAACTTGACCCACCTCGGCGTCGGCCAATTCTTTCGGCACCGTCGACCTCCGGTAGATGGCTGTTAGGTGGCCGGAGACTCGTTCAGAAGCGGTCCGGTGTTCATCCAGACCGAGAACCGTTTGTTTGCGTATCGTCTTCCATTAAGTTGTCCTTTGCGCCAGATGTTGGTTCCGATCGTAGCGTCCGTTGCGCCTTCTTTCTCGCAAAAGGCCTTCTCTGAAGGCAACGTACGCAAGCCCGGCGCCCGCGAGCAACAGTCCCCCAGCAATCAGTGGATGCAAGGATGCTTTCGTATACCAGCTGCTTTCCGCGACGTGTCCGTCGTACCCTCCTCGCTCCGCGTACGGACCCGACGGCTGGTACAGAGCGCTATGCTGTGGATTCCTGGCTGGTTTGTCGGACTCTTGCAGATTGAACATGGTCCATTCCATCACCTTGTCGGTTATTTCAGGTGCGTAGTGACCGGCCACAGAAATCCCTTTTCCGCCGCCGCCCACAAAGAGATCGCGCTCCGGGTTTTCAGCACAGTGCAAGATGGCTTCAGCCACGACTTCCGGTGCATAAACAGGCGGGGGATTTTGCGGTTCGACTGGCAAATAGTTCTTCGCGTGGTCTCTGTAAGGAGTGTCGATCGCGGCCGGCTTGATGAGGGTTACGGAGATGGGAATTTCCTGGTGCTCAAGTTCCATGCGCAACGCATCAGTGAAACCCTTGACTGCATGTTTCGAAGCGCAGTAAGCACCCTGCACCGGGATCGCCCGGTCAGACAGAGCACTACCAATGTTGATTAACGCCCCGCCTCGTAGCCTTAGATGCTCGACCGCAACGAGCGAACCATGAACCACTCCCCAGTAGTTAGTTTCGAAGAGGCGTCGGTGATCTGCTAGCGAAACGTCCGTCAAATTTCCATAAATGGAAACCCCAGCATTGTTAACCCACGTATCAAACCCCCCGAAACGCTGTCGGGCTGTAGCTGCGATGCCACGTACATCATCTTCGTTTCCGACGTCGGCAACCGCATGTACGGCCTCGCCACCCGCGGCATTAATTTCATCTGTAAGAAATCTTAAAGCCCCCTCATTGCGCGAAGCTAAAACCAGACGCGCGCGCTTTGCTGCAGCTATTCTGGCAGTAACCAGACCGATTCCGCTGGTGGCTCCAGTGATCACCATCACTTGTGTGTCAAGAGGTCTAAGTTTTAGTTTCATATTCTTTCCTCGACAAATAGGTCGATTGGTTTCTTCGTATGAATGTAGCCTTCCCATACAAGCGTTCTCAGGCGTGTCCTTTTTGAGCACGCAAGAGCTTGATTAGCGCCACATATTTTGTTTCAGAAATTGAGTTAGCAAAGAGGGTGCCGAGCTGAGGTTTGAATTCCTAACATGAAGGCTTTTGTTGTTCTTGGTCGCCAGGTTGTATTCTCTAGCAGGCTGCTGAAAAACGGGACAGTCATAAAAGCAGTAAAGCGATCCACGCGGGGTCCCCAGGCGGTCAGCCTTGTGGGCGCTAGGAAATCCATGAAGCAACTCAGATCAAGCCAGCCATTTCGTGCGGTTCGGTGGTTTCGTAGATCGTGTGTGTTTTTAGCAGCCTGCCAGAGTTCTTTGAGTATGTGCTTGTTGTTAACCAAGAGCGCCGCGCGAGCTGAACCATCAACCAGCCCGCGATAGCGGGTAACAGCATAAAGTCTCGCACCCCAGCCGAGATGCTCGACCCCGCCCTGGGGTGAAGCGCAGCGGAACCCCAGGTCAACAAACAAGTAAGATTCAACCAGCCCGCGGGGCGGGCGACAGCAGATTAAAGATCTTGTTCGAGCGTTAATGTTCATCAACGATGTCTCTTTTTGTGGCCGCTGCCGCCCGCTTCACGGGCGGCCATAGTCCTGGGGCTTACGCCCCAGGGTTAATGCTTACGCCACGCTTCGCGGGCTCTCCAGCGAGAGCACAAAATTGACTACCGCCCGCCAGGACACTCTGGAAATTAGAACACAACCTGGTAAGGAATTGTTCCGTCAGTTGCGGTCGGATCGCAACCGTTGAAAAAGGAGACAATGAGTTTACCCATCAAACCGCCTTTCCCTCCCATGGAAGCTCTGCTGGTTAAGGAGATTCCCACCGGAAAAGACTGGCAGTATGACCCAAGTGGGACGGTTTCCCCTGCTTAGCATTCGGCGACTGCAAAACGGTTGAGCTCCAATCGAAATCTGGTCAGTCCCTGGGACGTTACTTTCCGGAAATTGTTGAAGCAGTACTGAAGATCAAGGCCACACGTTTTGTTATCGATGGTGAGCTGATAATCACGATCAAAGGAGAACCTTCCTTTGACGACTTGTTGCAGATCCTGTGCGCGCAACGCTCCGACGTAGGACTTGTTGCGCATCACCCAGTGTGCGATGCCCTCGCGCTTGCGCTTCTCCAATGCATCTGCTAACGCAAAATAGGCATTCTCGTCGCCATCCGGTCCCAGATAGTAAAATCTCTCGTACCACTGCTGGCTGATCTTCTCAGGAGGCACGAATTCCGAAATCTCGATTTCGCGAGAAGGCTTGGGCTCGAGACTCTTCAACTCCTCGTCAGTAACAATCACAAACTTCTCCGGTTCGACTTCGAAGCCTTTTTGAATTTCTTGATTGCTGACTTCGTCGCCATTATCGGGATGGACCATGTGCTGCTTACTTTCATGAGGTGTTTGTCGTCGAGGATATGAAAGCGGACCGAACGGTCCGAGCCACCACGCCTGTGTTCGTAACTTTGCCATTTTCGGGAGCACCAAATGCTGGCCCCTTCCTTTAGGACTTGCCCGCGGCTCTTTGTGGGCTCAATCGCGCTCGATTAATTTTGAAAGTCACTCTTCCCCGTCTCTTGTAACGAAGGCGAGGTTATTCCTTTCGAAGCCTTCGATTCCTCCCAGTTAGTCGTCTCGAGACTCTCCTCGCCCGAGTAGCCGGGATAATCAATCGAGAGCACTGGAGTTGTTACCCTTATCGGTATCTTTGAGGCGCGCCAGACTGCCTCTCGTTCTAACCTACTGCTTATGCGCGGTGAGCGGCATGCCTTTTGATTCTGCTTGACACTAGAAATCTCCCTTGGCTTGGCAGTCCGGGTTCGCGGTGTCGTATTCCAATACAAGCGTTCTACTAATATGTCCTTTTCAGCACGCCTCGCTCCGCGGGCACCGCCAAAATCTGCATGAAATAGGACCCGTTTATTTTTAGGCAGCAAGCAGAATGCCGAATGATTTGATGATCCCAAACCATGAGGTATCGTTGGTGTGGCGCAAAAACGGTGCTGGGCCGTGTCGAAGAGTTTAGCGAAGGGCCCGGGAGTAGCACTTATACAAATGAGCGCGGCTCTCGAAGGGTGACCGCCGCTCGCGTATCTGATAACCTTCGTTTGGTCGTCGCGACGCTCTCCCCCGGATTTTCGGCGCAATCGTTACAAATGAATGATTCTCGTAACCACCTGGAAGTGTTCTTCGTCCCCCTTGCGATGTGCCTTATGGCCGCTTTGTTTGACCCCGGACTAGCTCATGGCCAGTCACGGGCAAGTAAGCCTGTTCGGGGTGGCACCGCCGGTTCGAGAGTAAGGCCAACCTCCTCAGTCCGCGAAAAGCCGGCCGAGGCTTCCCGCGAAAGTTCGCTCACCTCTGATCTACGACTGGCCGCACCTCGCAATGCGTCACTTCGCCGGGAACTTGGCTGGACATTCGGCGGCAAGCAACAACGCGGTTGGCATCTTTACGAGCCGCTGATCAGCGGCCTGCTTCAGACGGAACACGATGCGGCTTCCGAAGCTTTTGCTGCGGCGCTCACAAGCTGGCAGAAGCGGTCTGGTTTGCGGCCGAGTGGGGTGCTTGACGAAGAGTCGCTAAACGCGATGGTTTCTGAGTGGCAAGGGAAACGGCTTAAGGCACAGGGCTACCCAGTCCCAGAAGATCTCGTCACCGCGCCCGCCTCCGACTTCTATGATCAAACGCGGGCCGGTGATCTCAGACAAGTTGAACGTAAGACCTACGCCGCTTACCAGCTTCTGGTGGCAACTGCAGTTGCCGACCGGTCGCTCGGTCTAGCCCGCAAGGCGAAAGGTGAACTCGCGCCTACGGAGAAGTATTTGAAGATCATTTCCGCATTCCGGTCGCGCGAATATCAGGAGAAGTTACGTCGCGAGTCGCCGAACGCTGGCCGCGCCGGCCTCGCCATTAGCAGCCCTCACTTCACGGGCCGCGCACTCGACCTCTACGTTGGCGGTGAGCCGGTCGAAACCAAGGACTCAAACCGCGCCCTCCAGGTCCAAACACGCGTCTACCAGTGGCTCGTCCGCAACGCCGATCGCTTTGGGTTTCGTCCCTATTACTACGAGCCGTGGCACTGGGAATACGTAAATAAGTAGCTGTGGGTCCTATCAACGGTTCGAACTTTTCAAACCGGAGACGACGAAGCCCGGCGACTCACTTCCGCTTGTTGACTTTCATAACTTTCATTCTCGGTATGAGAGGACGCACCTGCCCGTCCTCGAGTGCTCGTCCCTGCTCAATGCTGGTCTTATCGACCACGAACTGTGTCTTACGCGTCACTCTCGACAGCATCTTTTTAATCGTCGCTTCGTCCAGGTTCGATATGTCAACTCCGGACGACATCAGCTCGTTGCGTAGGCGCGCGGGTACGTTCATGCGGCGGTCATACACGTCCGGATAAATGTGAAGGACCCCGCCCTCGACTACCAACGTGTCGTAATTGATATCCACGGGTACCGGCTCTTCAAGTCGAACGACGAGCGTCCGCAAACTACGTTTCGCAGTCTCGATGCGTCTCGCCGGGACCTCCGGGTTTCGCGTTGCGACGATCTTCTCAGCAAGATCGAAGAGGTCGGAGCGGAGCATTCGCACGCAGCCGTGGGAGACGAGGTTGCCGACATCAGTTGTCTTCGCCGCCTGATGAATCAGATAACGGTCGCCTAACGGGATTTTCAGTTTACCGAGTGGGTTGCGCGGATCGCTGGCTTTAATGACCTCGCCTGGCCGCACGCCCTTCATTTCGCCCACCCAATCGCTGGCTGGCGGTATCCAGGTAGGATTCCAGATGATCTCAGTCGCCTCACGATTGCCGATGTAGATTGGATGGTCTTTCAGTCCTACACCGACAAAGTAAGACTTCACCTCTTTTCCGTTCTGCCATAGCGTCAGCCGGAACGAAGGTACGTTCAAAGTTATCCTGATGTCCGGCTCGTTGGCATCGAATTCGGCACCCGCCACGCGCCCGCCTGTCACCTTGTCCGAGCGCTCCGACTCATGGAGGTCGGAGGCCGTTTGTGCTATTGCGCTTTGAGAGTAAAACGCGACGGCACAGAGGGTAGCGAGGAATACCGCTAGAACTGCCACGCGGTTTCGACACGCGAGTATCGGGCGATTGCCCTTTGACTGAAACATAAAGCTGCGCTCCTACTGCCCGCAGAGGAGATCCAGTTGGGCAAAGTTCAATTCGTTGGTAGCCAGGGAAACGTTCGGAATTCTGAGGGGGTGTTTCCAGAGTAGCTTAGCACTCATCTTCGAGTTTTTGGATGCCGCGTACAAAAAAAGAGAGTCACAATAACTAGCCGTAACTTTTTGATTGTAAGTTGGACCGTGGAGAACTTGGCAGCGGCCATGATGTCAGACGTTGGTAGGGCGAACACTGACAAGCATCCAGGGCCGGCCTAAGTTGCGACTTCAGTTCCCACCAGCGTAACACCATGCTGAATCGCTTCGCTGGCCCAGGAACAAGCTTCTTTCATCGCTTCAATTCACCCGAGTCGCGAAAATACTCAAAGGAATAGCCGCATTTAAAGGATGCGACTGGTCTATGTGTGCTAACGCACTGACGAATTTGGCTGAAAAGGCTATCAGTACTTGGAGACGACTCGTCAGCCTTCCGAGGCCTGAGCTGAAATCGCCCAATATCTTGAATGCGCCCCTACGTTTCCTCCTTGGAGGTGTAAGGACCAGGATGATAGTTGCAGGCTCTAATCTGGGAATTGGAGGAGAGTCGAGCTCTAGATTAATTCCACAGCATCGTCGAGATCTAGCGCACGGCGCGACCTTGTGGTGACCGTGCCAATCAGGCAACCGAGGGAACATTAATACTCTCATAGCCCCACTCTCCGCGGGAAAATAGCAGCGGGCCTCGGCAGAGGTGGATTCATGATTCTCCGTGTTAAGGAGTACCGTTGTGAACTCTAAGCTGAATCACACCGACTCGCATTTGTTGCGTTGCTCCATAGTCAAGCGTCGCTCTTTGCGCTCAACCAGTATTGCGCAAACCTGCGGCGATCCCGTTAATCGTTGCTGCGAGTGCATAATTTAGATCTTCGCTCTCCTCACCTTCTCGTTTCCGACGCAACAACGCGAACTGAATCAAACTCAACGGATCGACGTAGGGATTTCGGAGGCGAATCGAACGCGCCAGGACCGGGTTTCCACTCAGCAACTCCGGCTGTCCCGTCAGTTTCAGGATCATGCGACGAGTGCGCTCAAACTCCTCGACAATCATTCCAAAGACACGCTCTCGTATACCTTCGTCGCTAACGAGGGCAGCGTAGCGTTGCGCGATAGTCAAATCGGCTTTGGCCATTCCGATTTCGACATTCCCGATCAAATCTGAGAAGAATGCGAACCGCGAGGTCATCGTTTGCAGCAATCGCAGTCTCTCGTTATCTGTGCCGACGAATCGCTCCAGCGCATGACCCACACCGAACCATCCGGGCAGCACGTGGCGGCTCTGCATCCAGCCAAAAACCCAGGGAATAGCGCGCAAGTCTCCCAGACCGATCGCTTCGCTGCGTCGCGCAGGACGAGAGCCGAGGCGAGCGTGCTCCAATTCATGTGCCGGGGTGGCTTCCTCAAAGTAGGTGACGACCTCCGAATTTTCCGCGATCCGCTCGCGATAGAAAACAAAGGCACTCTGCGACATCTCCTCAAGGGCCGCTTCCCAAGCTTCAGCTTCGGTTTCACTAAACTGGAGACCGCCCGGCCGCGCCAATGCTTCGAGTGAGGCTGCGACCATCAACTCCAGGTTGCGTTCGGCCAGCACCGGGTCTGAATACTTCCAATAGAGAACTTCACCCTGTTCGGTGAGTTTAAGCGAGCCGCTAAATGATCCGACTGGTTGCGCCACGATAGCCCGGTGCGTGGGACCACCGCCTCGTCCCACCGTGCCGCCGCGTCCGTGAAAAAGTCGCAACTTGACGCCGCACTCAGCGGCGACAGCGTGCAGCGCGCGGTGGGCCTTGTAGATCTCCCAGGTACTCGTGAGCATGCCGCCATCCTTGTTTGAGTCGGAGTAGCCGAGCATCACTTCCTGACAGCGGTCCCACGAATCAAGCAGCGGGAGATAATCCGGTGCAGTCCAGAGTTGGCGACATACCTCGGGGCAATTGCGTAGATCCCCGATTGACTCGAAGAGTGGCACCGGCATTAGCCCTGGATCTCCGCCGGCTGCGGCAGCTTCCACGCGCACACCGCAAAGTCGCGCCAACCAGATAAAAGAGAGAACGTCTTCCACCTTGCTGGCTCCACTGATCACATAGCTGCGAATCGCAGACGTGGGAAAGTCGCGCTTCAGCTTCGCTATCGTGCGCAACATTTCGAGTAGGCCGCGTGTCTCTACGGAAGGCGAGGCGGGCAAAGCAATCACATCGCGGTCTAACCTTTTGTCACCGCTGGACAACTCGGCCACAGCGCGCGCATGCACGCTCGCGTGCTGCCTGATGTCGAGGGAGTGCAGATGAAATCCAAACGTATCGATCTGTCGTAGCAGGGGATCGACCAACAGTCTCGCGAGGCGTTCCGCTCCATTTGCCGCCAGGCTATCACGCAGTATTTTCAGGTCAGCGGCGAACTCCGACGGATCTGTGTAAGCCACCTCATGTGAAGCCTGGTGACGTGTCCAGCGCAGTCGCTCAATAACGTAGTCGAGAAGGCGGCGGTAGGTCTCTTCTGCTCCTCGCGTCTCATTCGCCGGTGCCACGTGAGGGATTCGTTGTGCGTATCGTTCCACTTCCTCAAGCAGTGCGGGCGTTGCGGGTACCTGTCGCGCCGAGGGACTGATCCGATCCATTAGATCGACAGTGACAGCCAGGTAGTGATCGAGTATCACCTGGCGGGCGAGGTGAAGCGCGTCACGCGTGGAGTCCGCCGTAACGAAAGGGTTGCCGTCGCGGTCACCACCGATCCACGAACCGAAGTGGAGGAAGGTCGGCAACTCATTAGCGCTGAACTCGCATTCGTAAACCTGGCTGAAGGCGGCAGCAAATTCCTCATAGAGTTGCGGCAGCATGGAGATCAAGCAGCCTGAGTAGTAGTCGAGTCCCATCTTAATCTCATCGCGCACGGTCGGCGGCCGTCGGCGAACTTCGTCTGTCTGCCACAAGGCCGTAATCTCGGCGGCAATAGTTGATTCAAGTTCGCAAGCTGCGGCGTCGGTCAGCGGCAAACGATCAAGCGACTCCAGGTTGGCGGCAATACGTCGGCGCTTAAAGAGGACTGTGCGACGCGCGACTTCGGTTGGGTGCGCGGTGAAGACGGGGATCACGTCGATTTGGCGCAACCATTCAAGGGCGGCCTCCTTATCTAGTCCCGAATCGCGCATGCGGCGCAGCGTGCCCCGGATCGTGCCGGGCTGGGGAACCAGGTCCGGGAAGAGTTGCGCGGTACGACGACGGCGCTTGCGATGGTTGGTCTCGGCGAGATTTATCAGCTCGAAATAGATGGCAAAAGCCTTCGTCATCCGATAGGCCTCCCTCAGGTCCATGTCGGCTACGATCAGCGCGACCCGTTCCATCAAGGGGTACTGGCGATGGGGGAGCTGGTTTGGCGAAGCGTGAGCGGAAGGTTCACGGTATTCAATCGCTAATTGTCGAATCTCCTCTACCGCCGCAAACAGTGCTTCGCCAGCTTGCTCCTTCAACGTCTCGCCGAGTAAACGACCGAGCGAACGCACGTCACGACGCAGCGGCGCCTCCTTTACCTCTGGCGCTTCGCTGGTTAGCTCTGCGAGCCTAACCGCCTGGTCGTCTACCCCCCACAAAGGTTTTGCTTCAGCCACGTATCATATTTCCTGAGGGTCGAGAGCCAGTAAATATAAGCCAGCACTAACTACCTGGCCTTCAAACTCAAACTTCAGACATGTCTCCGCCGTTAACAGTCCTGTAGTGTCTTAGTTTCAACTTGAGACGCTAGCCCATAATAGGACGACTCAACGACAGAACCGAGGAGCGACCGGGTCTTGATGCGATTTCAGATTGTCGCACGCAACGTCCTTGGCAGTTGCTAAGTGCGGCCCATCTGTTACCTTGGAAGCGGCAGCCTGCGCGTGCACCCGGGCAACAACGCCGCCGAGGTTGTTATTCTGTCTGGTCCTGGCCGCGTTACCCAGGCGCTGAAGGATTTGACCAAATGCTCGAAGAGGATTCCGAAAGAGAGCGACAACGACGCTTACGCTCCGCGCAGCGAGTGGTGATCAAGGTAGGCACCAGCATCATCGGCGGCGAGGGAGGTGGCGTTTGCGCTGAGCGTATTGAACCACTAGTGCGGTCGATTGCAGAGTTGAAGCGCTCGGGCCGTCAGGTCGTGCTGGTGTCTTCGGGAGCGGTTGGCTTAGGCGCTGGATGTTTGGGCCTTCATCCTTCCCGGCTCCATGATGTCGTGGTGCGGCAGGCCTGTGCGGCTGTGGGCCAAAGCCTCTTGATGCACTCTTACGAGCAGTTGTTTCGCGTGCATGACGTGAAGATCGCGCAGGTGTTGTTAACCGAAGACGATTTCATGGAATGGAAGCGTTACACGAACCTGCGCCGCACGATGGAGAAACTGCTCAAATTGAATGTGCTCCCCATAATCAACGAGAACGATACGGTCTCAACTGCGGAACTCGAATATGCCTCCGGCCAGGAGCGCGTTTTCGGGGACAACGATCGGCTTGCGGCACTCGTGATGAGTAGGTTGGAGTCGGACGCACTGGTGTTATTGACCAATGTGGACGGCCTGCTGCGCTACCATTCCAGGGAAATGGAGCGTGGAGTTGACTCCGATGCGCCGCCTGCCCTCATCCCACTAGTAGTAGACCTGACGGACGAGGTGAAGGCGCTGGCAGCCGGACCGTCCGCGGGTGGGCGTGGCGGCATGTTGACAAAATTGGAAGGGGCGCAAATTGCGATGCAAGCCGGTGGAGTTGCTGTCATTGCAAACGGGATGCAGCCGGGGGTTCTCGATGACATTTTTACCGGCAAGCAAATCGGCACTACGTTCATGTCGACTTCGCGCATGGCGGGTAAACGCCGCTGGCTTACCTATGCCGCGGGAGTGCGCGGGCGTGTAATTGTAAACGAAGGCGCACGCGAAGCCATTATCAGCGGTAAAGCAAGTCTCCTCTCTTCCGGGGTGGTGCGCGTAGAGCAGCAATTTGAATCGCAGGACGTAGTGAGCATTGCCGATTGTGAAGGGCGCGAGTTTGCGCGTGGCATCATTAATTGTCCGAGCACAGAAGCAACGGCGTTGGTCGAAGGAGTCTCACCCGCGCCGGGCGGGGGTCAACGCGCTCGCGTGCTGGTGACACGGGATAACCTGGTGCTGTGGGAGCAAAGATGAATTATATGTCGGAAGCAGTAGAGCAATTAAACGTCGCAGAGGTGGCAAGTCGCGCCAGGGCTGCGTCCCGCCTGCTGGCAATTGTTCCCAGCGAGCGTCGTGACGCGGCGCTGCAAGCAGCAGCCGATGCGATTGCAGCCCGCCAGACAGAGATTCTCAAGGCGAACCAACGCGACTGTGAGCAAGCCCTGCGAGGGGTGGCAACCGGACATATGACGGGCGCTCTATTCGAGCGTCTGCGGATAACTGAACAGAGCATCAAGCAGATGGCGGCTGGAGTTCGCCAAGTGGCCGCGCTGCCTGACCCTTTGGGCCGCAGTCTGGCCGTGACCGAGTTGGATGAGGGACTGACGCTCCACAAGGAGTCATGCCCAATAGGTGTGGTCGGCATTATTTTTGAAGCTCGTCCCGAGATCGTTCCGCAGATCGCCGCGCTCGCGCTGAAGTCCGGCAATTCAGTAATTCTGAAGGGCGGAACGGAAGCAGTGCAAAGTAATCAGGCGCTCTTTTCGATCTGGAGGCAGGCGCTCCAGCAATTCCCAGAAATCCCAGCGGAAGTGATCAACCTGCTATATACGCGCGACGATGTTAGCGAAATGCTCTCGCTTGCCGACGATATCGATTTGATCATTCCCCGGGGCTCGCGTGAATTTGTGAGTCACGTGGCCGAACACAGCAGCATCCCGGTGTTGGGTCACGGTGAAGGTCTCTGCCACGTATACGTCGATCGTGCTGCGGATTTACCCAAAGCATTGAGTATCGCCTTCGACTCCAAGGTGCAGTATCCCGCGGCCTGCAATGCGATGGAGACGCTGCTGGTTCATGAGGAGGTAGCGGCTCGTCTTCTCCCTGATTTGATCGCGCGGTTCCGGGCAGCCGGTGTGGAGGTCCGGGGTTGTCCGCGCACTCTGAAGCTGGCAGAGGCGCAAGTCCTGATAGCAGCCAGCGAGGAGGACTGGGCAACCGAGTATTCCGATCTGATTATCTCGATCAGAATCGTCGCCAGTGTAAACGAAGCCATTGCGCACATCGATCACTATGGTTCCGGACATACGGAAGCGATTGTCACCGAGGACCGGGACACAGCGGCGCATTTCCTGCAGCGAGTTGATGCGGCCGGGGTTTACTTGAATGTCTCAACGCGCTTCGCTGACGGTTTCCGCTACGGCTTCGGCGCGGAGCTGGGCATAAGTACCAGTAAGCTCCATGCCCGTGGACCAGTGGGCCTGGAAGGATTGACTACCTATAAGTACAAACTGATTGGTGACGGTCAAACGGTCGCCAGTTACGTCGAGGGTGAACGGTCTTTCACGCATCGCCGGAAGAGCTGAGCTTTTCCAACTTGATGGGGAGAAAAGGTGAAACAATTCCGACTGCTCGCGGCCACCATTGCGCTGGCCTGTATCGCTCAAGTGGCGGGGGCTCAGTCCGGCGTCGCGCCCGCTAAGCAACTCTTCCAGAAATACATTGCCCTGGGCAATAATTTTGACCCTTCGCTAGTCGATCTTTACTCGGACGAAGCGCTGATCAAAAACACGCGCCGTTATCCGGGCGGCCAGAAGAGGATTATCGAGATACCCGCGGCTAAGTACAAAGAGTTAATCCGATCTACCATGCCGGTGGCCAAAGCGAGAGGGGATAGGAATAGGTACTCTTCCGTGAAGTACGCGCTAAAGGGTAGTAATGTGAGGATTAGCGCGACGCGCTATTCGCTGATGAAAAAATACTCTAGCCCGATCCACCTGCTGGTCGGTGCCGATAAGAAAGGTGAGTGGCAGATATTGGAGGAGATTACTGAATCGATCCCGTGAGCGTGGCTGCCTGGAAGCAGCCTGCAATATCAGTCATAGCGCGGAGTAGGCCCCGCAAATCTCAACACCTCGCCTTATCGCGCTAGACTAACGATGACATCAGAGTTGCCTTTTTATGGTGTCGCTTGTGGTAGCGATTGCGGCAACTTGGATGGGCCAATAGTCTTTATAAGGCGAGGTGTTGAGTTTGCTCGTTCTAACCCGCCCTGATTGTCACCTCTCACTGGCCTACGGCGGCGATCATACCAAAACCGCGAATTGCCGCCCGATGATGGAACACCCAACAGATCGGCGATGGCTGCCTGACGGATGGATGCGTTAGGACGCAAGGTTTTGCAAGGTTTTTCCTACGACGAGAGAATTACCGATTTAGCTATTTACGGCTTTTTACGTTGCCCGCTCTTTGCTGGTTTGGCTTTTAACTCGACTAAAACTGCCTCAAAAGGCTGATCGCTTAAGTTCTCGGGCAAGTGAGTCTCCGCTTTAGCATGGGTAACCTGTCCAGCTTTCTGTTGTCTCTCCTCCGTCTTTCCGTCGGCGAGAATAAATCTAGTGTTCATGTCAGTCAGCATAATAACTACACCCGCAGAGTGCGAGTGCA
>JACCUI010000176.1 GCA_013811945.1 Pyrinomonadaceae bacterium
AAACTATAGCTGCCCGTCCCTATTACCGCCCCCGCCGTCGGTGTGCCGACCACTTTACCCAGTCCCAGCGCGCGGAACCCCGCAGGAAACATCTCGGCGTTCGATGCGGAGCGCCAGTTTTGCAATACGATTTTCGGTCCGAAGAAACCGGCAAAAGGTCTTCCGGCAGGTTCTGTGCCGCGCGGTTGCCAGATCTGGTATTGCCGTTGGACCAGAATCGCCAGCAACTCCTGTTCAATATTCCCGCCGCCGTTCCAGCGCTGGTCAATGACCAGGGCTTCCTTGTTTCGAAATTCGCGAATCTCCTTCTCAAACTTCCTGAGCGACGGTTGGTTCATCGCTTGAATGTGAACATAGCCAATGCGACCGCCCGAAAGTTCATCCACCTTCTTGCGGCGCTCTTTCACCCAACGCTCGTAGCGCAACTGGCTGTAGGCATTGGGCGCGATGGTTTCGATTCGAGTTTGCCAGGCTCCTTCTTCGCCGGGTTTATTGTTGAAGGTGACTTCACTCTTGCGATTGAGCCGATTGTTAAGCAACTGCCAGTAGTTGTCGCCGGCGCGCACCGGCTTGCCGTTGATGGCTATCAGGTAATCCCCAACGCTAACTCGAACCCAATCCTTGTCGGCAGGACCGTCTTCGTAAACATGGGTTACCCGATAACGCCCCGCAGCGCTGTCTGACTCCAACTCCACACCGACATGACCAGTTGATACGCCACTGGCAGCTCCGCGCGGCGGAGGCGCTGCGCCGGTGTGCGACGCATTCAATTCGCCAATCATTTCGTTGATGATGTTGAGCAACTCCTGACGGTCGCCCACGAAGTCTACTAAGGGTCTATATTTTGCGCGGGCCGCATCCCAGTCGATGCCGTGCATCTGCGGGTCATAGAACCGATACTTCATCGTCCGCCAGGCGTCGTCAAACATCTCCGCCCATTCGGCCGGGCGATCGACGCGAACTCTCACGTTGAAATTGATCCGCTTGCGTGTTCCTTCTCCGCGCCCTGCGCTCGCTGCGGCTGCAGCGGCTGCCGAACCGGGTGGAGGCGATGCCGGAAGTGGCACTGAATAGATGCCGTCCCGCTCGATGAAGAAAAGCGTTCTACCGTCGCGTGAGATATCTAATGCTGAAATCCCGCCGCCAAACCCTCCGCCCGATCCGCCTGGCCCGCCTTCTTCACTTGGTGGCATCCCGGAGATGATGCGCGTCAGTCGTTTACCATCGTCCTGAACGGAATAGATCACCGGAACGCTGGCTGGACCGGCTGGTTCACTGGTAACGAAAACAATGGTGCGGCTATCGGGCGCAACGGTGTAACTAAAAATAGGGAACGGCATGCGGCTGATCTGCCGTGTGCGACGCTTAAGGCCCGCCCAATCCATCTTGATTTCTTTTGGCGGCTGACGTCGCTCTGCTGGTCCCCGGCGCGGCGGCGATGCACCTTCAGCGCCTGCTTCTCCGGAACCCGCGGGAGAAGACTCCGGCTCGGCTCGTTCTTCCGGATCATCGGGGTCGCGATCCAAACGCTCAAGCGCGACAGAGTAGATCTGAACCGAATTGGGAGTGGCTCCACCGGAGGCTTCAATTCTTTGGAAGAAGAGTTTACGTCCGTCGGGAGCAAACCTTGGATTCGTGTCGGAGTTTGAATCAAAGGTCAGTTTGTGTGGTGCCTTTTCCGCACCGGAGGAAGCAATCACATAAATATCGGAAGTGCGGGTGACATCAGACTTTGAATAAGCGATCCACTTGCCGTCAGGCAACCAGACGGGCGTACCGATGTTTCCATAATTCGAGGAATCCAACACCGTAAGTTGTTTGGAGGTGGCGTCGACTTTGCGCAGTTTGCCATCCGAAGTGGTAAAGGCAATTTCTTTCGAATCAGGAGACCAGTTGAAGCCAAACTTCAGCGTGTCAATGTCTGTGATCTGCCTCGCTTCGCCGGTCCCATCCGTGTAGGTAACATAAAGCTCTTCCCGCCCGCTGCGATCAGACACAAAGGCAAGTGATTTGCCGTCGGGCGCATAGTCCACCAACCGATCACGGGCGGGACTATCGGTTACCTGTTTTAGGTCGCCTTCTTCGACAGGAGCGGTAAAAATCTCGCCGTGAATCGAAAACGCCACTCGTCGCGAAGACGGCGCGAGATCATAATCGTCCGCCTGGGAGCTGAAAGTCTGAACTTCGGAGAGATTATCCTGGGTCTCGGCAGCTATGTTGAGCGTGATCGGAGTAGTCTTCCTGTTGATCAGGTCGAGTTTCCAGATGCCGAAGTCATGCTCAAAGACAATCACCCTCCCATCACCGCTAACTGCCGGCCAGCGCACGTCGCCACTCTTGAACGATGTGACGCGATCCGCCTTACCACCGCTATCGGGGATGCGCCAGATATTCGTCAGCCCATTGCCTTCACGATCGCTGACAAAATAAATCGCTCCATCGTGTCCCCACATCGGCCACGAATCGAGTCCATCGAAATCGGTCAACTGAGTGAACCGCTTCGCCGCCACATCCATCACCACGATGTCGCTCTGGGAGGCGCCGCGATAGTACTTGCGCCAGTAAACCTGCGACTTTGGTTGTAAGCCAACCGGCGGCCATCGGGCGAATAGGCGGCTTGCACGCCCATGTCCGTGCCGGCCTTCGTCGGCATTCCACCTTCAACGCTTACCACATAAAGTTGTGGCGTAAAGTCTTCGCCGCGGTTGGCGCTAAAGAGCACGGCGCGTGAGTCAGGTCGCCAACCAAGGACGGTGTCGTCGGATGAGTGGAAGGTCAACTGCTTCGCCGCACCACCCTCGGACGCAATGATGAAAACGTCGAGGTTGCCGTTGCGTTCGCTTGAGAAAGCGATCCACCTCCCGTCGGGCGAGAAGCGCCCATAGACATCCCGCGCGCGATTGACGGTCAGGCGCTGGACGTTCTGGCCCTTCTCGTTGGCCGTCCAGATGTCGCCAAGATAGCTGAAAACGATCCGCCCATCATGGTAGTGCGGATAACGCACGAGTCTCGCTTCGCGGCCAAACGCGAATGACGAGACCCCAATAATCAGCGCCAGAGTAGCTAAGATCTTCTTCATGGCTTCTAACCTCGATTTTTTTAAAGGTGGAAATACTTCCTGGAGGTGAACGGCAGGATTATAGCACCCGGAACATCCTGTGGCATGATACGAAGCAACTTCGGTAGTGGGTTAGTTTGATTCCGGAAGTTTAGAGTTCAACCTTCAGATTGCCGTTTCGCGACCACAAACTAGAGTTTGAACTCTAAACTGACCCACTACCGCAACTGACGCCAGACGAGGAGTTCTATTTGATCACCTGCCGCAAGATGACCGCCCCTGATGTCTCGGACGCCTTCAACATGCTGAGTGCGTTTCTCAGTGAAGACGAACACTATCGCGCCAGCAGCCAGGCCTATGGAGATCGCGGAATCCAGGGATTAAATGATGCGCTCTACCTGTTTCTCGAACATCCGGACCTGGGGTTCGTCTGGATGGCTTACGACGATGACGGCGTCGCGGGCATCTGCGTAGTTTGCTACGCCGTCTCTACGTCGATGGGAACACTGGTAGCAAAACTGGATGATGTATCGGTCAAAGCGGATCGTCGCGGAGAAGGCATCGGCACGGTATTGATTAAAGCGCTCAAGGAACGGCTGACAAAAGAGTCCGTAACCCGCATCGACGTGGCCGTGCATCTTGACAACCCGGAAGCGCGCTCCTTTTATGAGCGGCTTGGATTTCAACCTCTGAATGAAGAGCGCCTGGCGTGCGTGATCTGAACTAAGAAAATTAGCCGCGGATTTGCGCGGATAAACGCGGATCTGAGAAGACAAAAGACCATCCTCAAGGGGGCCTCGCCTTAAAGGCCAATCTTCTCCGAGTTATCTAGATATAGCTCGAAGAACTCACTAACACTATCCGCGAGTCGCTGTGGACCTTTTCCGTCTCCATACTCCACATGCACGGATGAGGTTTCGGCGTTCCCATACCGAAAGAGATACACGTGAGAGTCGATTAAGAAGTCTGCAAATAGGACCCCCGCGTCCTGATGTCTCTGATTCTCAGCAGTCACACGGTCAAGCGGCCAAAGGGAAAAGCAAAGCGCATCCATCACACCATCCGGCATCCCACCTGTAGCATGATATAGCTCTGCCACATCGCGTGACAGACGCTGCCCCGAGCTGCTGATAACGGCGACAATTTGCGCTTCGTCAGATGGAGTTAGCAACTCGACGCCATCGGCTCGCCACTTCGCTATAACTTTCTCGATCGAACTCATGCCTCGTCATAGCTTCTAACAATGTTTCTGCCGGTTCTGATCCGCGTTTATCCGCGCAAATCCGCGGCTAATTCTTCTTCTTCTCTACCGCGGCAGGTTGGAAATCTCCTCAAAGTATTTCGCGAAAGCCACCATGCCTCCCGAAGCCTGTTGCCAGTCGAAGTTCTCGTTCGGCGCATGGTAACCGTGCTCAGGTAGCGACAGACCCAGAAACATGATCGGGCACCGCAGGACTTTTTCAATGCTGGTCATCGCACCAATGGTACCGCCATCGCGAACGAACACTGCGTCCCGCTTGAACGCAAACTTCACCGCTCGCTTTAGTGCGTCCGGCAGTGGACCTTCCACCGAAGTTTGGAAGGCCGGAGCCATCGACTCGAATTGAATCTGAACATCCGGATTGCTCGCTTTAACTGCGGCTTTCAGCAACTGCGCAATCTTCTTGGGATCCTGGCCAGGCACGAGGCGGCACGAAGCCTTTACTTCGCCGCGCGGCGGCACAATCGACTTCACTCCAGGCCCCTGGTAACCGCCAGCTACTCCATGCACTTCAAATGTTGGCATGCCCCAAATACGTTTCATCACTTCCAAATCATCTTCCGCGCGCATTGACTTAAGTTTGTGCGCTTTCTTAAAAGCTCTCGCAGAAAAGCCTGAGTTAGCC
>JACCUI010000193.1 GCA_013811945.1 Pyrinomonadaceae bacterium
TTAACGGCAAACCAATGACAAGTGTTCTGGCGTCCAAGCGGCGGACTAGTTCAGTGACATCGCGGAGCAATTGCTTCCAGTTAGAACGTGTAAGCGGCGCAAGTTTAGTTATTGAGATAAGCATTGAGTCGGACGCGGCGACCCCGACCCTTTTTTGACCAAGATCGAGAACCACAATCGGCCCGGCTAGATTTTCTAATTGGTCTGGTTGTTTCACTAACACTTCGATCGGGAATTCATTCAACCTAAGACTCAAGCACCGCGTAACAATCGTAAAGCCCGCGAGGCCACTGACTTGCGCCCTTTAATCGCCGACTGTATGATGCTTTTGGCTCAGTTGAGCTCGCAACTGATGTAACAACGAGAGGTAACCAATGTCATTTCGCGCCAAGTTTGCCTTAATTCTCTTGTCAGCCACACTGGCTCTTTATACTGTTGTAGGCGGCTGGATTTCCACTCGGGCACAGCAACCTGCCAACGATCCCAATGCTCAGTTACGCATCTTTGAGAGCGTTCTTCAGCACATCCAGAACGATTATGTGGATGAGCCGAACATGGAGAAGGTGCGCGCTGGCGCACTCCGTGGCCTAGCCTACGGCTTGGATCCCTATTCGACATACCTCACTGCGGACCAGGTTCGTGATTATAGCGGAACTGGAAGGGACAATCAGGTCGGAATTGGCGCCGAAATGTCGCAAGTTGCCTCTTATCTTTACGTAATTGCACCCATGAAGAGTTCTCCGGCTGATCAGGCAGGAGTTCGAGCCGGCGATATTATTGAGTACATCGACGGCAAGGCCACTCGTGATATTTCTCTGTACGATGCGAAGCAACTACTTAATGGTCCTGCGGCGACCGAAGTGAAGCTGCGGATTCTGCGTGCAAACAGTCGACCGCTGACCTTGGCAGTGAAACGCGGGTCTTTCCGTGCGTCGGCTGCCGAATCGAGAATGGAAGCGGGTAAGATTGGTTTACTGCGTATTAACAGTTTAGCTGAAGGTGAAGCTGCTGAAGCGCGCTCACGTCTCCAGGAACTGGTCAAACAAGGCGCACAAAAAGTGGTTCTCGATTTGCGAGGTACGGCGGGGGGCTCTCTCAGTGTAGCGGTAGCAGTCGCTAATCTGTTTATCAAAGACGGCACGATAGCCCAGACCACTGGCCGGGAAGGGAAGATACTGAAAACCTTCCCCGCTGATCCTAAGGCGACGATTTTCTCAGGCCCGATTATCGCCCTAATTGACACTGGAACTGCGGGAGCTGCCGAGGTAGTTGCCTCTGCATTGCTTGAGCGAAATCGCAGCCAGATTGTGGGTGAGAAGAGTTTCGGTGCCGGCGCCGAGCAACAGTTATTTACCTTGCGCGGAGGCGATGGGTTGCTGCTTACCACGGTTAAGTGGGCAACCGCCAGCGGAAAGCCGTTCCTGGGTGAGGATCGCGCCCATTCGGGCGTGACACCTTCCGTTGAAGTGAAACGACCTGAACTTGCTGAGGCTGTCGATCCCGAAGACCTTACGGGCAACGATGACGACCCGGTGAATAGGTCCACGCAGCCGACCGAGAGGCCGGAAGCTACGGTGACACCAAATATTGCGAAGCCCCCGGTTGAGGATGTCCAGATGAAGAAGGCACTAGAATTGCTGCGAGAGAGCAGGCCAGGAGTTACGCAACGGGCAGCCTAAATTAGACCGCACAGCGATGGGAAGACGGCCAGGGAGCCTCCTCTGGCCGTTTCTAGTTTTCTCCTCAGTCTTCATCGCGTACGACTGACGACAGCCCAGCATTTAAGTACTGGGAAATCTTTTCAGCGTGGAAGATTGGTGCACGCTTCAGCGTGAAAGTTCCATCCCTGAAGGGGATGAAGTTAATAGCCGGGGGCGAGCGTGGCGCGACGCCCACGGACAGGCGAAAGAAATAACCTGACCCTGAAGGGTCAAACGATCATTCGAAAGATATTGTGAGCAGTTACCGTTTTTGCCGTCTTTAACTTCTGCGAATTCGACCCCTTCAGGGTCGGAGACGTTCGTGACTCTTCCGGGGGCGCTGCCCCCGGCTATTAACTTCCACGCCTTCAGCGTGGCCGTTTGTTCTATTCGCAGACTTCGAGTTTGTTACCTCCGGTTTACAAATCCAGATAGGTCGGACTGATCATTTCGCATACACGACAAACCGATATCGGGTACACACGCTAATCGCTCCACTCAACCACAATTATCTTTGATTGCAAATGAGTTATATCTCGCAATAATCCGTAGCAATCATTTATGTTTTGAGCAGGTCTATGTTGAGGTGCTCTGATAAGAGCCGCTGAGGAACGCATCTTGCCCTTATGTTGTCCAGCTAAGATAGCGGCATTTACACTTCTAAGCCGAAGGAGAATAGAGCGATGATTATGACTAACAAGTTACTACCGGTTGCTTTGATAGCAGCCCTCGTGGGAGGCTCGGTTGGCGGGCTCGTAATGTATTCGAAGAATCAGCCAACGACTGTGGCCGGAAACGTGGCGCAGGACACGCCCGGTGATAACACGCTGGCCTCTCAGCGACAGACTGGCAGCGACCAGTTTATTCCCGCTGAGTTCAATACAACAGATGAGCAGGGGGCGTATAAAGTGGGGTTTGCTGACGGGTTTCGTGCTGCGGAAGCCGGCGCAACTGCGACTCGCTCATTCGCTCCGTCCGCAGCCGCGGTTGGTGATCGACCTCCCCGCGTTGTTTACCGCAACTCCGGTCGCAGGTATGAGCGCAGTCCGAGCGCGCGACCTGTCTATATTTCTAATCAACAGCAGCCGCGTGGCCGGAGCTTCTGGCAGAAGCACCGCGACAAGCTAACTGTAGCGATTGGAGCGGGATCTGGCGCCGCGATTGGCGGCCTTATCGGTGGCAAGAAGGGAGCGGGCATTGGTGCCTTGGCAGGTGGGGGCGGTTCAGCTCTCTATACCTACAAGCTTCGTAATCGTAACCGTCGCTACTAACCGATAACCTGTGGCAATCTTATGGGCATTCCCTACCGTGGGCTGCCCATTTGACCTTTAGGGCAATACGTTGGACCAGGAGTTGACGCCTCCTTCGGCGCACCTATTTTCAGAGACTACCAACTTCCCCGATATGCGCGCAGATTGTTATCATGCTGCTTAGATCAAAGTTGCTCATACTGACTCTGCTGGCTCTGGCAGCTTTCAGTTCATTAGCCATCAACGCGCAGAGTGGTTCAGAGCGCAGTCAACGGCGGCCGCGCACTGTAAACGCACCACCGTCGCCCTCCAGTAACAACATTTCCAACCCGGCCTCCGAAGAGTCCGAACCGGAAGTCGTGCGCGTAGAGACCAACCTGGTGAATACCGTCTTCACCGCCCTCGATCGAGATCGACATTTCATAACCACGCTTCGATCGAATGACCTAAGGATCTACGAAAACGACGCTCCGCAAACAATCAGCATGTTTGAACGCGAGACCGATCGTCCCCTGACTCTCGTGATTCTGGTTGATACCAGCAAGTCGCAGGAGCGCACGCTTCCTGACGAGAAGAAGGCTGCCAAAGCATTCATAAGCGCTGTCGTCAGGCCGGAAAAGGACAAGGTAGCCGTAATTTCATTCACCGGCGTTCCGAGGGTGGAGCAGGTACTGACCGAGAATGTTTCAAAGGCAGATAGTGCGATCGATCGCCTCAGAGTTGAGCTTCCTGCTAACAATCCGAACTGCGAAGAAGAGAAGCCGGTGCAGGAGGATCCTTTGTGCTGGACCAGCATCTGGGACTCGGTATGGGAAAGCGCCAGCGAAGTATTGGGGCAGGGTGACGAAAGCTCGCGCCGAGCCGTGATTCTACTTAGTGATGGCGATGATACTAGCAGTATCATCAAGCGTCGCGATGCAATCGATGCGGCTGTAAAAAACAACGTAGCCGTTTACAGTATTGGGATCGGAGATTCAGAGTGGTATAAGGTCGAGCAGGACTCGCTAAAGAAAATTTCGAATAACACAGGCGGTCGCGCCTTTTTCCCTCGCGATGAAACGGAGCTTGTGTCGGCGTTCGCCCAAATCCAGGAGGAGTTGCGGTCACAGTACGTTGTTGCCTACTCCCCGCAGAACAAATTGCGCGACGGGTCTCACCGGCGGATCAGAATGGAAATTGTGAATCCGGAACTGCGCAAACAGAAGTTGCAGCTGATTTACCGTCAGGGCTACTACGCACCGAAAAAGTAAGCGCGGGACTCACCGCCACTTTAACTTTATCGCCACCTAAGCGCTTCAGCTCAGAGTAATTTGCACTCTGCGGATTTGCTTTATCGCAAACGGGGAATTGCGATGCGTCAACCCAAGGAAGCGGTCCAGATCCATCCTTCCAGCTCGGCGAGTTTTCGATGCCCGACGAGTATCATCAGCACCACCGTGAAGGCCATCTTTTGCAGGAATTCAGTCCCTCCTTGTTATGAAAGCTGAACGCGTTGGGGGTATGGCTGCAACTAATCCCGTTGGTGGCGCCTGTCAACGGATTTTGAATTCGGATTTGCGGATTCCGAAATCAAGCAACGGTCTCGGATATAGGCGGATGAACTCGGATGGGAGATGGTGACATAGGTGAAAGTAGAAGCGTAAGGGAACAGGAGAAGGCGCGGAAGGGTAAAGGGGGCGATGCCGGAAAGCCCGCTAGGTGCTATATTCGTGTTTCAAGTAGCGGCGCGAAACCGATGACCTTAGGGCAAATCCCCACTAACTAATGTCTACTCCTGCAGGCAAACGTTTCGGCCGTTATGAGATCCAGTCGCTGCTGGGCGTCGGCGGCATGGGCGAGGTTTATCTTGCCCATGACACTCAACTGCGGCGACAAGTGGCAATAAAGATTCTGCCGCCACATTTCACACTCGACGAGGAACGGCTGCGCCGCTTTAAGCAGGAAGCTTTTGCTGCATCTGCTCTGAACCATCCCAACATTCTCACGATCCACGAGATCGGCTCCGAAGGCGACTCCGATTTTATCGTTACCGAATTCATCGCCGGTGTCTCGCTACGCGAGCTCATGGCAAAACAGCCGATGTCGATCGGGCAGGTTCTGGACATCTGTAGCCAGATAGCTTCCGCCCTCGCTGCGGCTCATGCGGCTGGCATCGTGCATCGCGACATTAAACCAGAGAATGTGATGGTGCGCCGCGATGGCTATGTAAAGATGCTCGACTTCGGTCTCGCGAAGCTTGCTGAGGTTCAAGGACTTCATAGTGATTCCGAGGCGGCAACCGTGCAAGTAGTGAAGGCTGATCCCGGGAAGGTCATGGGCACCGCAAAGTATATGTCTCCCGAACAGGCGCGCGGGTTTGAAGTAAATGAACAAACCGACATCTGGAGTCTGGGAGTGCTGCTTTATGAACTAGCGGCAGGGCGGGTTCCTTTCGATGGGCCAAGTGGCAGTGATGTTTTGGCGTCGATATTGACAACCGAGCCCGTACCCCTGCAACGACATTCGCCCGGCATTCCAATCGAACTGCAGCGGATCGTCCGCAAAGCATTGCGCAAGGATTGCGAGGAGCGATATCAGCTAGCGAAAGAATTGGCCCTGGATCTGAAAAATCTGCGCCGAGAGTTGGATCTTAACGTCGAGATGGAGATTTCTCAGCAACCGTCAGCGCCCATGGTGCAAACTTCGGGCATTGGTGTCATGGGCGCCAGCCAGTCGGGCAATATACGTTCCCATTCGACTTCACACACTGCGGAGTTTAATGTCCGGAAAACAAATTCGACCGCCGAATACCTCGTAGCAGAAATCAAATCTCATCCCAAAGCCCTCATGGCTGTCCTGGGGGTTATCGGTTTAGCGGCACTCGCGATCGTGCTGGCCCTGGTCGTGGCTTACCGGTGGACCACAACACCGACCCCCTCGAGCAACGTGTCTGGTTCTTCGCGAACCATGAAGATCGCCCGCCTGACAAGCACGGGCACTGCAGATAAAGCGGCCATCTCGCCTGATGGCAAATACCTGGTCCATGTTGCCAGCGAGAGCGGACAGCAGAGTCTGCGAGTGCGCCAGGTAAACACCAACAGTGATGTGCAGATCGTGCCACCGTCTGACGTGCAATATGCCGGACTGACTTTTTCGCGGGATGGCGATTTCATCTACTACGTGGCCGCGGAGAAGAACAGCTCCACGTCGAACCTCTATCAGATTCCTGTACTGGGCGGAAGCGAACGAAGACTGATCTTAAATGTCGGCAGCACTGTCACGTTCTCGCCCGACGGACAGCAATTGGCATTCATTCGAAACCTTCCCGACGCCGGAGAAGATGCCCTGATGGTCGCCAGCGCCCATGGCGGCGGTGAACGCCAGCTCAGAGTGCGCAAGTTGCCAAATTTCTTTCGCCATGTCGCCTGGTCGCCGGAGGGAAAGACAATCGCGTGTGGCGCCGGGAGTTTTGTTCCCAGCTACACCACCTACGTTGTTGAGGTGGCATTGGAAAGTGGACGGGAGAAAGAGATTGGAACTCAAAGCTGGATGTTTATGGGCCAGCTGTCCTGGCTCGGTGATGGCAGTGGGCTAATTCTTGCCGCTTCTGAACAAGAGGCGGGAAGTTTTGAAGGGCAACAGCTCTGGTACGTCTCTTACCCTGAAGGAGAAGCGCGACGGGTTACGAATGACTTGAATAATTACACGGGAGTTAGTCTGACGTCCGACTCGAGTCGACTAGTGACCGTGCAGTCTGAGACGAGTGCGAACGTTTGGATTGCGCCGAATGGTGACGCGAATCGGGCAACCCGAACCACCACCGGGGCGGGCAAGATCGATGGCCGCGACGGACTCGCCTCTACCCCGGAGGGAAAAATCGTCTACTCCTCAAAGGCCAGCGGCAATTTGGACCTTTGGATGATGAATGGCGACGGCACTAATCAAAGGCAGTTGACGGAAAATTCACGTATTAACAATCACCCTGCAATATCGCCCGACGGCCGTTACATTGTCTTCGCCTCGGATCGCGCCGGAGCGTCAAATATTTGGCGCACCGACATCGATGGCAGCAATGCCCGACAATTAACCAAGGGCAGCGGGGAAGACAATCCGCAATGTTCCGCTGACGGCAAGGAGGTCGTCTACACGTTGCTGGGCGCAGGCAAGCCAACTATTTGGCGCACATCGATTGATGGCGGAGCCCCTCAACAGATCACCGATAAATATACTGCCGCTGCTGCTTTCTCGCCCGACGGTAGTTCGCTGGCCTGCCTCTATCGCGAAGAACAACCAAATTCGCCGCTCAAACTGGCAATCTTTCCTCTCGAGGGAGGACAGCCAACTCATGTCTTTGATGCACTCATCCTCGCGGAGGAGGTGTCTCTCGTGCCGCCGCCGCGATGGACAGCGGATGGCCGGGCGCTGACCTACGTTGTGACCAGCGCGGGTGTTTCTAACATCTGGCTTCAGCCGATCAATGGCGGGGCGCCCAGACAGCAGACTACGTTCAAAGCCGATCGAATCTTCTCGTTTGAGTGGTCGCGTGATGGTAAGCAACTCTTAGTCGCCCGCGGGATGGTCACGAGCGACATCGTATTGATTAGTAATTTTCGTTAAAAAGGAACACCACGGATAGACTATTGCTGGACCACTCTTAGATTCTTCAGTGCCGATTCTACGTCTCCGTTGTTCGGTCGAACTTTGTAATCGGTTTCGATCTTGCTCCAGGTAACTCGTCCTTTTTTATCGATAACGTAAACCGTGGCGTGCGGAATGCCTTCAAATTTCTGCCCGTTGTAAGCCGAGTCGCGAACTCCATAACCATCGATCACTCGATGAGCAGGGTCAGACAAAATGGGAAAGTTGACTTCTCCTTTGCCGTCGGCGGCAATCTGTTCAGCAAACTGTTTGCTTACGGCCGGGCTGTCAACGCTGATTGCATAGAAGCGAACCTGCGTTTCTTCTTTTACCATGGAACGCAGCTCGGCCAACTGGCGAGCACAGTAGGGTCACCAGTTGCCTCGATAAAAGACTAAAACTGTGGGCATGCTGCCCCGCGCGGAAGACAGCTTAGCTTTTCGATTGTTTTGATCCTCGAGGGTAAAGTCGGGAGCCATTTCACCGACCGCGACGGGGGAATCACGAGGCTTCAGGTCGGCGGTCCCGGAGGGAGACGAGTTGAGTTTCGTGGCGCACGCAATGCTTCCAATGATTAGGGTGATTGCTGCCGCAACTCTGAGATTCATATGGCTGACATCCTAACGAGTGTTCTACGATGAATGCATTGAGCTTTCGTTCCAAACGTGCGGCTAAGCTTATTACATAAACGGCAGTAGGGGCAAAGAAGCGGTTGAGCCGCGAGGAAATTTCCAACTTTGGATTGCATTAAGGCCGCGGGAACTGCGCGGATGATCGCGGATCCAAAAGGAATAACTAGTAGCGACGAGTCAGGACGCGGTTTTTTTGAAGTCTTTTGACGCAATCCGATCTGCCTAAGCTTTGATGTTTTGGGACCGAAAGAATCCATCCATAAACCACTCGAAAACAGCACTAAATGTTGTTCGCAAAGGAACACCTTTCATCTATCAGAGTGCTACAGCGGGATGTTGCCGTGCTTTCTAGGTGGATTGGTGTCGCGCTTGTTCTCTAGAAGTGATAATGCGCGGATTAGCTTGGGTCTGGTTTGAGCGGGTTCAATAACTTCGTCAACGAAGCCTCGCTCGGCAGCTACGTAGGGATTGGCAAACTTCTCTTCAAGCTCAAGAATGCGCTCGCGGCGCGCAGCTTCCTTGTCCTTTGCTTCGTTAATCTCTCGCCGATAAAGCACGCCCACAGCGCCTTCGGGTCCCATCACGGCAATCTCCGCCGTAGGCCAGGCAAAATTCACGTCTGTGCGAATGTGTTTTGAGGCCATCACACAATACGCACCACCGTACGCCTTCCGAGTTATCACAGTCACTTTCGGAACGGTGGCTTCAGCAAACGCATATAGCAGCTTTGCGCCATGTCTGATGATCCCGCCATGCTCCTGGGAGACTCCCGGCAGAAACCCGGGTACGTCTTCAAAAGTCACCAGTGGAATGTTGAAACAGTCGCAGAAGCGTACAAAGCGCGCCGCTTTGACGGAGGCATCGATATCGAGCACGCCGGCCAGATACGCGGGTTGATTTGCAACAATCCCGACGGAGCGACCATCCAATCGGGCAAACCCTACGCAGATGTTGGGCGCATGGTGCTGCTGCACTTCAAAAAAATAGCCGTCATCAACGATAAGATTAATGACGCCGCGAATGTCATATGGCTGGTTTGAGGCATCCGGAACGATTGTATTGAGTCTCGTTTCGGTTCGCTCCGCAGAGTCAGTGGAGTTTACCGCCGGTGCATCCTCAAGATTATTTGAAGGAATGAATGAAAGCAGTTCGCGGACCATCCGCAGTGCATGCTCGTCTGAATCTGCGGCGAAATGGGCGACGCCGGAAACACGATTATGAGTGATCGCGCCCCCCAGCTCTTCCTTGGTTACGTCTTCATGAGTAACCGTTTTGACTACATCTGGTCCGGTAATGAACATGTAGGACGTATCTTTGACCATTACGTTGAAGTCAGTGATCGCCGGGCTATAAACGGCTCCGCCGGCACAAGGCCCCATGATACAACTTATCTGCGGAACAACTCCGCTCGCGAGGGTATTACGCAAAAAGATGTCGGCATATCCGCCGAGACTCAGCACACCTTCCTGAATGCGGGCCCCTCCTGAATCATTGAGGCCAATAATCGGAGCTCCCACCTTCATTGCCAGGTCCATCACCTTACAAATCTTTTCCGCGTGAGTTTCAGAGAGTGAGCCGCCAAAAACAGTGAAGTCCTGAGCAAAGACAAACACGCGCCGACCATCAATCAAACCGTGGCCGGTGATCACACCATCACCCGGGTAGAGTTGCTGGTCGAGACCGAAGTCGCGCGAGCGATGCACAACCAGCTTGTCAAATTCCTCGAACGTGTCTTCGTCCAGAAGAAAATCAACTCGTTCACGAGCAGTCATCTTGCCTGCGGCATGCTGCTTCTCGACCCGCTCTGCACCGCCTCCGATCTCGGCCTGCTGTGTCCGTTCTTTCAGCGTTTCGAGTTTGGACTTGGACTGCTTTGGCTGTTGCTTTGAAGTCATACTCAAACCCGACTGGCTAGTGTGGTGTCCCAGAATTTCCTCTACAAAAGTTCAGACTTCTCATTCTTACTGGAAGTGCTGCCTGCCAGGCGTTCGCCAAGTACCGGTAGTCGCAAATTGAGTATACAAAGCCACCACTCCCACTACAGAACCGGGAGCGGTAACGACCGCACTCACTGACGATTGACTTTTCGTGTCCACCCAATCTCATAGGCAACTTCTTGGAACCCTACGCTAGTCGTCCCGCGAAGCGTCAGAGAAGGGAAACGCTCGCGTTTCGATCAGTTCTACCAGTTTTTTAAGTCCCTGCCTGGCCCTTGTTTGAACGTCTTCAGAATACCCGAAGCGCTCCGCGTTTTGCTCAAAGTCCTCGAGATCAACTATCCGGTACGAAAGGTCCGGCTCGACCAATATGTCTATGTCCAGATCCACGTAGCTGAGAACCTGGCCATCGAACGCCGGCGGGACGTTAACATTGCAGTAGTAACTCCTCAACTTTCCGGCCGGCTCAGCGAAGCGAAAAATGTTGTACCAGCGATCCAGCCAATAGTACTCGATGCTAGTCGTTCCGCAGGCAATGGTGCCCAGCAGGTCGTGTCTGATTTCCTGGTCGAAAGTAGCTTTGAGAACAAGCAACGATCCTTCTTGTCGTAGCACCTTCGCCTTCCAGCTGCGATGTTCCGAGCCGTCGTATTTGTGGGCCCGAACCGTGATCATCGATTTACTTTCGCCCGCTCTTGCGCCAGTCCGCCAAAAATTGTGCCTGCCCCTTGTCGGTAAGGGGGTGATTGAATAACTGGTCGATGACTTTGAAAGGCATCGTGGCGATATCTGCGCCCATGCGTGCCGACTCTATGACATGAAGCGGGTGACGCAGGCTTGCCGCCAGGACCTCGGTTTTCCA
>JACCUI010000236.1 GCA_013811945.1 Pyrinomonadaceae bacterium
CGCTCGCCCACGGCTATTGACTTTAATCCCTTCGGGATTCGAAAACACATTGAGTTTGACTTCAAGCTCAGAGTGATGACTCACCTACAGAAACTCACAGTTCCTCCAAGTTTAATGGTGGCCACCCACCCGGTCGCTACTGCTCCTCGGTTCTGTAATTGAGTGGCAACGCCTCTATCCTGCAGACTGCATCAGTACCAAGGGACCACCTTTTTGCCCATTCTAGGCAAAGGTAACTTATAATGGAAACTAAAAGATTTTATTATTCCGATAACCGAGCGTGATACTGGAGAAGTCATGGAAATAAGACAACTGAGGGCTTTTGTTGCAATTGCCGAGTCCGGCACGTTTACCGCGGGCGCGCAACGGGTTCACGTGACCCAGGCCGCGATCAGCATGCAGATCAGACAGCTTGAGAATGAGTTGGGCGCTAAATTGTTCGTGCGAGCGCCCCGCCGCGTGATTCTGACGGAGGCCGGCGAGCACTTGATGCACCGCGCTCGACTAATTCTGCGCGAGCACGACGCCGCTCAAGATGAGATTGCCGAGTTGGCCGGAGCCGAACGAGGGCGCCTGAGAATCGGCAGCGCGTCTGCCATGGTCACTACCGAACAGCTGCCCAAAATACTAAGAGAGATGCGAAAGCAACATGCCCTGGCGGAAGTCACAGTGGGTTCGGGTACCAGCGAATCTCTGGTCCAGCAGATCCTTGCGGGTGAAATGGACCTGGCGTTCGTTTCTCTGCCAGTCGAGGCCCGCGGCATACAAACCGAACGATTGAATGAGGATCAACTGGTCGCCATAGCATCGCCCCGCCACCGGCTCGCGAAACAGCGCACCGTGAGCGCCTACACCCTGGCCGGCGAGAAACTAATTCTCGGCGAACGCGGCGGCAACACCCGGAGATTGATCGATCAGTTTTTCGCGCAGGCCGGGGTGACCATAAGCGTGGCGATGGAGTTAAGCCGCCAGGCGGCGATTCGAAGAATGGTTGAGGAAGACATGGGCGTCGGTATCGTCCCCTTCCAATCGGTGCGCGAAGAGGTTGAGAAGGGTCGACTGGTGAGATGGTGGATTGAGGGTGCGCACATCAACTGGGAACTCGGCATCGCCAGACTAAGCGGTGGCTACGAGTCTCCGATCATGCAAAGTTTCATTCGTCTTGCGCGCAAGCATTTCGGCAGTGACGCGGACGAGAAGACCAGCAATAAAGTGAAGCCGACAGGAAAATCGAAGCCGCGAGCCAGAGTTAGGCGCTAGAAAATGCCTCACAGTTCCGTAGGAGCCGAATGTTTAGCTTCGATTTAGACAAAAACTCTGCGGCTCCGTAGGAGCGTAGTGTTCTCGAGGGGGTCGAGCCGATTGGGATCTGGACATTCGGTCCTCCGGAGCCAGGTAATCTAGAGGGAAAACGGAAGGTCTATAAACATTTTGTCCCTCGGGACGTTAGGGCTGACGCAAGAACTTTCCTTCCTGAAAACCTGCGGAACTCGCTATCCGTCGCGAATCTTACTCAACCCCTCAATCAACCGCTCAATATCCTGCTCATTATTGAAGAAATCCGTTGCGACCCTAATACCTTCTGGCTTTTCAGTGACGATTACACTTCGCTCCGCTAATTTAGTAACAACCTGAGCCGGATTTTCGAATGCAACCAGCGTCTCCGCGGAACGACTATTCTCGTTACCGAGCGGTGATAGAACTCTGAAGCCAGCTTCAACTAGACGGTCCGTCAGAATTCGATTCATTGAAAGAGCGCGCTTTTGAATGTTTCTCATCCCTATTCCGGTCATGAAATCAACTGAGGCACCCAAGGCGAAGATGCCGGCAAAATGTGGGCAACCCAACTCAGAGCGCGCGGCTGCATCTTTGCGCAAATTGACTTCAGAATTGCGGTCTCCATAAGGATCATCAACGCTGAGCCAACCAATAGCTCGCGGTTTTGTTTCCCCCAACAGCGCGCGGCTGATATAAACAAAACCTGACCCGTAGCCGGAGAGCATCCATTTGTGGCCGGTGGCGCAAAGTGCGTCAATCTGCATCCGCTTCACGTCGATCTCAAACACACCCGCCGACTGACTCGCGTTAACAACGAAGGCATGATTGCCTTTCTCAAGGCCGAGTTGTGCCAGGTCACTGCGGACGCCGTTTGAGTACTGAACGTGACTGAGGGAAATGATTCCAGTCTTTGGTGTCATCGCCCGGCGTATATCACTTGGAACCACCTCGCCGGCAACATTCCGCACCAGATGCACAGGAGTCCCGCGATGCATCCAGGGGATGGTAGAAACCGGAAACTCAAGGTCGCAGGAGATGACCTCTCCCCTCCCCTGCAGGGCATCTACTATTAGATTCATGCCCGAAGAAGTATTCGTCGTTAACC
Organism: Pyrinomonadaceae bacterium; assembly: GCA_013811945.1. Taxonomy (GTDB): domain Bacteria; phylum Acidobacteriota; class Blastocatellia; order Pyrinomonadales; family Pyrinomonadaceae; genus PSRF01. Next base: position 2,384 of record JACCUI010000236.1, read on the forward strand.
CAATCTCATCCGGGTCGGCGTTGATGAATTGGGCCACACTTCGCCGCACCTCTTCCCTCCTTGCCAGCCATTCATTCCAGTGCAAATCACCGTCCGCCATCATCTGACGGTAATACTCCGACCCCGTTTCCATCACCGGGCGCGATAAAGGTCCGGCAGCCGCGGTGTTGAGATAGGCCACCTTCTCGGTTACCGGAAAGTGTAAACGGATCTTTCTCCAATTGATTCCAGATTCTGCCAAGGGCGAGGTCATGATTTGAGAGCCGGGTTGATTGAAAAAACGATCCACGAAATCACACGAACGAACACGAAAAATGTTTAGTGATTTTCGCGATATTTCGTGGATCGTTTTTCACTTTCACCCCATGATACAGTTTGGGAAGAAATGAAATTAGGACACGAATCCGTGCTACTTCGGGACCTCAAACCACAACGTGGCGAGCGGCGGCAACGAGACAGTCGCCGAGTACTGCTGGCCGTGTATGGGGATTTCCTCAGCAACCAACGTCTCGACCTCACTACCTCCACCCGCGTAACACTTGGCGTCGGTATTAATAAGGAGAGAATAGTTGCCGGCCTTCGGCAGTCCCAGCCGGTGACCGTCGCGAGGTATGGGTGAGAAATTACAGACACACACCATTTCCTTTCCCGTCGCCGGCGATCTGCGTATGAAGGAAACGATGTTCTCGCTCGCGTTGTTGGCATCGATCCACTGGAAACCAGCGGGTTCGGAATCCGCCTCCCAGAGCGAATTCTCCTCCCCGTAAATGCCATTGAGATCGCGAATTAATGTCTGCACCCCTTTATGCAGCGCGTCGTCCAGCAAGTGCCAATCCAAACTCTCCGTCTCGTTCCATTCGCGCCATTGTCCAAACTCGCCGCCCATGAAAAGCAGTTTCTTGCCCGGATGCGCCCACATGTAGCCATACAGTGCGCGCAAGGTGGCAAACTTCTGAGCTTTGTCACCAGGCATTTTGTTTAGTAGCGCCCCCTTCATATGCACTACCTCGTCATGCGAAAAGGGCAGAATGAAGTTCTCGCTCCAGGCATAGATCAAGCCAAACGTGAGCGCGTTGTGGTTTCCTCCGCGAAACAACGGGTCGGTCTGGAAATACTTCAGGGTGTCGTGCATCCAACCCATGTTCCACTTGAGATCGAAACCCAGCCCGCCCGCGTAAACCGGGTGACTCACCTGCGGCCAGGCGGTGGACTCTTCCGCAATCATCATCACCCCCGGACATTCTCGATGGATTACTTCATTAAGCTCTTTCAATAGCGACAGTGCCTCCAGGTTTTCGCGCCCGCCAAACTGATTCGGCACCCACTCACCTTCCTTGCGGCTGTAATCGAGATAGAGCATAGAAGCGACGGCATCCACTCGCAGTCCGTCGAGATGGAATTCCTTGACCCAATATAGTGCGTTGGCGATGAGAAAATTACGCACCTCATTGCGACCGTAGTTGAAAATATAAGTGCCCCAATCTGGATGTTCGCCTTTACGCGGATCTAAATGTTCGTAGAGTGCCGACCCATCGAAGCGGCCGAGGGCATACCCATCTTTCGGAAAGTGCGCGGGTACCCAGTCCATGATCACGCCAATGCCCCGCTGGTGCAGATAGTCAATCAAATAGCGAAGGTCATCCGGGGTTCCATAACGGGCTGATGCGGCGTAGTAGCTGCCAACCTGATAACCCCACGAGGGTCCGTAAGGATGTTCTTTTAACGGCAGGAACTCTACGTGAGTAAAACCCAGATCGAGCATGTAATCCGCGAGCACGGAAGCCAGTTCGCGATATTGAAGTGGCCGATCGTCTTCAAGAACTCGACGCCAGGAGCCTAAGTGAACTTCGTAAATCGAAAGTGGTTGACGAAAGTGTTCGCGCTTAGCTCGTTTTTTCAACCATTTCTGATCTCGAAACTTATAAGTTGACTGGTAGACGATTGACGAGGTGTTGGGCGGAATTTCCATCAAGACCGCATATGGATCGGCCTTGAGAAATGGGCGCCATCCGCGCGCCCGAATCTCGTACTTGTACATCGTGCCGGGCTCGAGGTCAGGGATAAACAGCTCCCAAACACCCGATCCACCAAGCATTCGCATCTGGTGTAGCTGTCCACTCCAGCCGTTAAAGTTGCCGACGACACTTACGCCGTCGGCATTCGGCGCCCAAACCGCAAACGAAACGCCGCTCACACGGCCAACTTTTCTGACCTGCGCTCCCAGCTTTTCGTAAATTGCTTCGTGCCGGCCCTCGGCAAACAGGTGCAAGTCCAGCTCGCCTAGGGTGGGCGGAAAGGAATAGGGATCGCCGAGAGTAACCACATGCCCATCTGGCTCGTGGACTCTGTAACGGTACGAAGGCATCTCGGTAAGGTCACGAAGCAAAATCTCAAAAAGTCCGGCAGTATGCGTCTTCGCCATCGGTTGCGGACGTTTCTTTCCGACGACGACGTCCACTGACTCTGCGTCTGCGCGGAAGGCGCGGATGATCACACCGCCTGCCGAGAGATGTGGTCCCAGGATGCGATGAGGATCGGCATGTTTGAGTGTTACGAGGTGATTGAGTTCGGATTGATCAACCGTAGTCTGGAAGACTGCGGTCGCTTTCGATCCGGTCTCGGTCGCCTTGGCCGGAAGGCGCGTGGCGTTCTTTACTCTGCGCTTTACTGCCGGAACTGCGGGCTTCTTACTCATGAGGGTTTAGCTTCGCCGTCGCCAACCAGTTGAGCGGAAACTGATGCCGGCTCGGCATATTGACTGTAAACATCAGCGCCAGTTCCCTCGGCTTTGATGTTGCTCCTGGCTCCTGCCAGCATTTCCAGAAACTGGCCCCGCGGAGACGGAAGTCCAAGCTCGCCAAGTAACTCAATCACCCGCGCGGCATATTTCATCACCTGAATCGTTTCGATCCCGGAGATGTCTGAAAAGAACCAGCCGCAACTGGTAAACATGAGTAAAGCGTTTCGCTGCATCTCCAGCAGCGTCAGGGCACGAACCTGGTCACCCGGCGATAGCCAGCGTCCGGCCTGGCGATGGAGAAACTCTTCTCGTGATCGCTGCGGATCCAGAACGAGCTCAATCGAAGCATTTCGTGCCGCCCAGGTGTCGGAAAACACATCGGACCCAATGGTTTCAAAATGGCCGGCGGCCTTATCGCCGAGAAAGCTCAACGCTGCCCGCAGCGGTCCACGCCATGCCTGGTTCCAACCCGGTTTTCCCCCAGTGTGGCAACCACAATCTCTTAGCCAACGGCCAACCCCATGGGAGCAACTCCAGGATGTGCCCTCTCCATCTGGGCCCTCGTTGATCTGCACTTCGAGTTCTGCCGGGTGTTCATCAAGATATTGTCCGTAGTTTGTAATTGAGAATCCCTCGTCGGGAGCTTCGATCTCTAGGGTGTGGGCCAGGCACAGGTCACCAAACTTGAAATGATGTCCGTAGGTTTCGCCGTCAGTGGCAACGTTCACGAGGGTTCCAGGCCCTGCGGCCCGTTTGAATTTTGCCACCAGAGCTTCGCTGGAAGTCAACGCGTTCTCAAAAGCGATTGCGCGCGCTGCTGGTCCATCGTAAAAGAAAACTGCAATTGACCGCCCGGAGCCGTCCTGATGAAGGTAACGATAAGCTTTCGTGGTATCGATGGTTCGGTTTTCTACAGATTCCCATTCGTCGCGACCTGCCGCTCTCCAACGCGCCGCCTGGGCCGGGGCGAGAATAACAAAGCGAAGTTGCTGCTCGATCAGCAGATCGAGGGTGCGTTTGTCCGCTGCCGTTTCCGGCAGCCACAGCGATTCAGGTTCCCGGCCGAAACGATGCCGGAAGTCGGCGACACCCCAGACAACCTGAGTGAGACGATCTTGGGCGTTCGCGAGCGGTAGAATCGCGTGGCCATATGCCTGAGCGATGGCGTTTCCGTGACCGCCACGAGCCTCACGGCTGACTAGGTCGGCTTGGAGAATTCGACAGTAGGTTTGGGGATGATGGCGTTCGAGCCACGAGAGCAAAGTCGGGCCAAAGTTGAAACTTATCTTTTCGTAATTGTTTACCGTGCGCTCTACCCTCTCTTGCGCGCCGATGATTTGCGCCTGAGTGTTGGGCGCGTAGCATTCGGCATGAATGCGCTCATTCCAGTCGTGATAGGGAGCGGCGCCAAACTCGCGATCGACATTTCCCGTCCAGGGATTCTCGCGTGGTGGTTGGTAGAAGTGTCCGTGAACTATTAGGGCGGTCATCTAAGCAATTCGTCCTCGTTTGGCGGTTAGCAGAATTAGCCGCGGATTTCGCGGACAGACGCGGGATCTGAATCGGAAGAATGCAAGATCAAGTAAGATAAGTTCGAGTACCGGTGCAATTCGAGCGAGTTGGGAATCACCACTCAATTACTGAACCATTTGCGGTAGCCAATGGATCCCAGCACTCGGCACGGGCCGGAGCCATTCAAACCCGCCGCACCGCGGTAGCTGAGTGCGGGGATCCATTGGCTACCGCAAATGGTTCTGTGAT
>JACCUI010000253.1 GCA_013811945.1 Pyrinomonadaceae bacterium
ATCGGTTTTCAAAGAGCTTGTTCTCGATCACGGTCTTGGCCTTTATGGCTTGTGCTCGCGTGCAGGCCTTCTTTAGAACCTGCTGCACTCGCCTGCCGTCGATCGTGGTGTCACAGAACCATCTTCCCCGTCGCTTGTAAACTGACATCGTGCTCCTTTCCGGTTGCAGCCATCACAGGAGCGGCGGCATTTTACCACGCGCACACCTGTGACTGTGCGACGGGACTTCAGTTTTACTAACGTTGTCCCCTAGCTGTTATCGGCCCGGTTCATTCCAAGCAAGGATGTGATCAAGACGAAAACGCAACAGACTACCCTTGCGCTCGAACGGAATTCTCTTGTCGCTTACCCACGCGTAGATGGTCCGTGGCTTTACCTTGAGAAGTTCAGCTACCTCCTTCAACGTCAGATAGATCGGTAGCTCCTTCGCCTGTTTCAAATTCATGGTTGCCTCCGAAAGGGAGGCTCGATTGCTGCGGTAAACTCATTACGTAGCAGCTCTATGTCAATCAATGTGCCAGAACGCACGTTCATGGAAGGAATGAGAAGAGAGAGGATGCGATGGGAATGAATGGGAAAGAACCGGAAAGCTTGAGCCCGAATTCTGGAGCGTTAGCCAAGCGCGTCGATCACCCCTGTTGTAAAACACCACACTTAAAGTGCATGTAAAATCCAACACCCCTGACGGCGATACGTTAGAAATCGACGCCCGTAAGCCAGACCTGTGTGTAAAACATAACACCCAAAGTGCATGTAAAATGCCTACACCCGCTGTTTGAGAAGGGCAAAATTCGGCTCACGCTGGTTTTTTGCGTTCTCCCGCTTCAAGTTCGCGCTTGATCTTCTCGATGACGCTATCAACATGTTCCTTGACGTAGCGGTTCTTCATGTCAAAGTAGTTGGACATTGTCTCCTTGCTCTTGCCTTTCTCCATCCAGGGCGTCTCCACCAACGCTTCAAAGCTAACCTCCCTACCGGCGCGGGCTTCTATCAAAGTCTCCCGTAGAAGCTTAAGTCCAACATTTTGGCCGCGAAATACAAGGTCTTCCCGTTTAATCAGCCTCAGCAACAGGGTTTGGAGTGTGTGAAGCGTTTCGGTAATTTCCTGGCCCGGCGGCTCATCGGAGTCTGTGATTCCCAAGGCCTTCCGCCGGCGCGCGCCTAGCGCCTCATCAAGCAGCTCGCGTATCACCGGGGCGTCCTTCACCGCTGCGGTCGCTTCCATGATCGCCCGAACCTGGTAGACCTGATCCATCCACATGTTGAAGGATGTCACCTTCTTCGACAGCGATCGCTTCCTTCCTCGTGGTCTTATTGCCATAACCCCCTCCGCCTTATCGAAATGCTGTACGGAGTGCAAAAATAAAGCCACAAACTTCAGAAGGTCCTGAACTTAAGACAAACCCCCAGTGAGGCAGTGAGTAAGCAAGCGGAGCGGAGACATCAGAGAAAACTTAATAACGCCGGGCGTACGATAAGTAGAATTATCAACAGTTAGACGCCTATCTGTAGAGGGGATGTGAATAAAGCTCCGACGAACTTGGCGCGAATAGACCTAATCGCGCCAAATATGAGGGCGATTATGGCGCGAATAGAGCTAATCGCGCCAAAATGTGGTAGGGTTTATGGCGCGAATAGGACTAATCGCGCCAAGGGTACTCAGCTCGTCATAGCGGCAAATTTACAAACATGGATTTCGCGGAGGGCACAAATGCCTAGACCTAGGAAACGGCCTACCAATGTTGATGACCAACTGTTCAGGCTAATAGGAAACGCGCCTAAGGGACTTAGAATTGAGGAACTGTCAGGTCTAATAGGTGAAGAGATCAGTCGCCGGTCACTCCAAAGGCGTTTATCAGAACTAGTTGACCTAGAAAGGCTCATTAGTGAAGGAAGGGGACGATCAACTCGTTATTTCCTGCCGAACGTCGTTGGTGAAGCTGGAGTTGAAGAGAGCTACGTCCGACTGTCGCCATCCGGGGCGGACGTGCGACAACTCGTACGAAGACCGCAAACTGAACGCACGCCGGTCGGTTACAACCGCGAATTTCTCGACGAGTACAGACCAAACGAAAGCAGTCATCTTACCCCTGAAACAATCGCGTACCTCACTCGGATTGGCACAACCGGGAATGCGGCGCGGCCAGTGGGCACACACGCGCGTCACATTCTAAATCGACTACTGGTGGATTTGTCCTGGGCGTCGTCTCGACTCGAAGGCAATACGTACTCACTGCTTGATACGCAACGCCTTATCGAATTTGGTGAAGCGGCTCAAGGGAAAGACGCAACTGAGACGCAGATGGTTTTGAATCACAAAGCTGCTATTGAATTCATGGTGGAATTGAAAGAGGAACTGGTTTTCAACCGACAGATTATCCTAAACTTTCATGCAATTCTTTCAGACAACTTATTAGCGGATCCAACAGCTAGTGGTCGGCTCCGTCGTATGGGCGTGGCGATTACTAATTCTGTTTATCACCCGCTTGACGTCCCTCAAATAATCGAAGAATGCTACCAACAAGTTGTGGATACAGCTGCGGCAATTCGTAATCCGTTCGAGCAGTCTTTCTTCGCGATGATTCATTTACCCTATTTACAACCGTTCGAAGACGTCAACAAGCGAGTGTCGCGACTGGCGGCGAACATTCCGCTTATTCGCCAGAATCTATCCCCGCTCTCGTTCATTGATGTGCCTGAACGCGCGTATGTTGAGGGACTTTTGGGGGTGTACGAACTTAACCGGGTGGATCTGCTACGAGATGTTTTTGTATGGGCTTATGAACGTTCAGCGAAACACTACGCAGCCGTACGTCAATCACTCGGTGAGCCTGACAAATTCCGCCTCAAGTTTCGGAATGAAATCACGAATGTGATTGGTGAAATTGTAAAAGGCGGAGCGGCTCCAACAATGGAAGAGATAACCAGACAGGCGCGTGAACTCGTTCCACCCGAGTATTTGGACGATTTTGTTCGCATGATAACCAAGGACTTGGAGAACCTACACGACGGAAACTTTGCGCGCTTCAGTCTTCGTCCATCGGAGTATCGTGCGTGGCGCGAACTCCATCCGCGACGAGAAGTCGAAAGTTCAAATGAAACTCTCACCCAGGATCGCTCGTCTTAATTTTGTAGTTATGCGGAGTTGAGAGTAATTGAGAATGTCACCGATTCGTCACTCGACTCTCTGCAAATCGATGAAGATCGATGTCAAATGCTGCACAAGAAATTGCTCCCGTGACGGCTGCAACCTGTTGAAGAATTGTAAGTTATGTCACTTCATGTCACTGCGTGTAAAAAACCGCAGCGCGCGATTGTTCCCATTCGCAATGCGGAGGTCGCAGCCGGAGTTCTCAAGGTACGCGTGAGAATGCGCATGCCTTTATTCTTAAGGCCGGTGGGTTCGTTAGATTATTGAGACGCGACTGGTTTGTAAGTATAGGATCGGCGAACTCTAACGGCTACACGCTCACGATTCACTTTGACTTTTATCTTTCTCTCGTGCCCCCTTTGCGAGGTTTCCTTCGGATAGTAGCCGATCACATACTTTCGGCGTAGTTCTTCCGCGACACCAGCAAAAGATTGCCTGATCACGTTTATATCACCGGCCTTGAAGTAGCGCCCACCCGTTTTGTCCGCTAACTGCTGTAGATATTTTTGGGGCGGCATGTCGCCGTACTGAAGGGTATAGACGATGATGTCCGACTCCTCTGCCTCTTGGAGAGTGCTCTTCATCGTGGCTTTCCCCCAGGTATTCTCCCCATCGGTAAAGAGGATGACTGCCTTGCGTCCGCGCTCGGGCTTTAAAACGCGCAGAGTGAAGTCGACGGCGTCATACAATCTTGTGCCCAAATCAATGGGGCCAAGCTCCATCCGATCAATTGCGAGTCTTAATAGTTTGGGATCATTAGTGCCTACTTCAGTGAGTGACTTTATCTCACCATGAAAGTAAACGGGGCGCACCATGTCTACCGGTCGCAGTTGTTCGACAAAGGCTTTAGCAGCCGATTTGATTTAAACCAGGAAAGCAGCTGTCGAGCCGCTGGTATCGATTAGGAGGGCGACCGAGAAAGCGTGATCAACATTACTGAAATGAGCAATCGTCTGCTCCACACCATCGTCGTAGATACGGAAGTCATTCTGGTGCAGATCTACAATATATTGCCCCTGGCGATTGATAACGGTGAGTGGGACAGAAACAAGACTTGCCGTGATGCGGAGGACTTCGCCGTCCCCTACCTCCTCTACTCGTTGATCTGTCACAGGAGATTGACCGTTCCTCGTGCCCGGGCCACCTGGTAAAGGAGGAACCGACTGCTGAGCCTGAACAACGGCGCTTAGCGCAAGGAGGAGTAAAAGAGAGTTAGTGTACATCTTCAATATGAGACGAAGTTAATAATCATAACGTCGCCGCCCAGGGAAGGACCAGGTTGATTACTGAATACCCTGCGAGAAAGACGACGAACGACACCCTGTCGAAAAGGCGCGAAAGCGTCTTTCTGCCCTTTCTCTCATACAAGTGTAGGGAGATCGCGGACTGCATCAAGGAGAGGAAGATCGTTACGATGCCCACGTGGTTAACTGTATCCGCCAGAGTCATCACCCCAGTGTCGGGCACGAGGGAAGAAATGACGTAGGTGTTGACTATGACTGCGCCCAGCGCGCCGACGCCAAGCCCGAAGCGTGGATCAACGTCCGTTGGCTTAATGAAGAACGCCAGCAGGGCGACCCCCACCGCCACGAATAAGGCCACGAACATTTTCAAGTAGAACCCCAAACCCTGGCGGTGGATCCAAACGCCCATCCTGAGCTGTGATTGAACCTTCTCGGTTCCTGCGGCCAGGCGAGGGTCGCCGTGTGTGCTTCTGTAGGCGTGCGGCTTCTCCAGTACGGCTTGTTGATATGTTAAATAGCCCGGGATCAGGACGCGCGAACTGACGCCGGAACTTTCCTTGTCGGCGACGAACAAAAGCTCGCGGCGCTCTGAGGCAGGGCTCTCGATGTTGATTGTCAATACGTGGTCGTCGCGGGGAAAGCGCGACACGTCGAAGAATTTAGTAATGCGAGCGACGACCCTGTAGAGTACGTAGCGCTCGTCGCCGCTGGTGTACTCGTCCGCCTTCTCTTTTGACTCGATCGACCCGTCCACGATTTGGAAGTTCTCGCCCGGGTCAACTCCCGTGCCATTCCAACGGAACCAAAGGTAGAAGTCGACGGTCCACCGAGCCTCTTTCACGGAAAGATCGATAATGCGATCTACATAAATTCCCGACTGGACTCTGATGGGATTTGCGCCCGCGGGCAAGGCCGTTGGAGGCGGCTTCGTCCCGCCCTCACCTACTTCGGTACTCATTCTTCCATTGTGTCGCTCAATGGCGGCGATTCTATTTTTATACACTGCCCCTGCAGAGACGACCGCCGCGGCGGCAAAGAGGATTACCAGCATAATCGCCCATATCCAGATGTTCCTCCGTTCAGCTGGGGTGACGGTTTCGCTTTCATTCACCTGTGGGCTATGTTCGTCACTCATGAAGAAACCTTCTCAAGTTATAAATCGGAGCCAACAAAACGTGGAGCATTGCCGCGGCGAGACACTGCGCACAACCACACACACCACGTAACACGGTGACCTCACGTTGTTTGGCTCGAACGTGAAATTTCAACGTTCTTGAATGGCGGTCGAGAGACGGGGGAATCACTGTTGAACGCGGCGATCTTTGGGACGCTTCATCGCAGCGACTTCCGTTTTCTTCTGCCGTTGCTCCTCCTCTTCTTCGGCGACACCAACGACCATAGCATCGAAAGCAGGTAGGCGCGCCACTTCCGGCATGGGCACCCTTACGCCGCGAACCGAAAACCAGATGATTCGATTCAAAGTTCCGGCGTCCGCCATGTCGGCGTGCGTCATGTCCTGCTCGGCGGTGAGCTTCATCCACCGGGAAGTTGCCGCATCGCGCGCCGGAGCGGTCATTAGACTGTCGAGGGAGATGTTTGGGAGCTGCGCTTTGTACGGTCGCAAGTCTGCTTCGTCACGAAACAGATCAATCGGGGTGGCGGCGGCGTCGAGTTGATTCATCGGAGGGATGTCTAACAGAAGTTCCATCGTGCGAATCAGGCTCACCGTGTTGTGAAATTCATGGACAAGCGCGCCCGGACGGCTATAGGCGCTGATTACGAGCGCGGGCGAGCGATGCGCGTCAACGTGGTCGGGTCCGTCCTGGGCGTCGTCCTCGAGGATGAAGATGGCGGTGTCTTTCCAATAGGGACTGTGGGAGACGGCTTCGACCAAACGTCCGACGGCGTAATCATTATCAGCGACGAAAAACTGCGGCGTCGGCATGCCGGCGGCGAGTCCGGCGGTGTGGTCGTTGGGGAAACGGAGCATCGAGAAGTTGGGCATCCGGTCAGGGCGTCCAGCTTCGCGGTCCGCAACGAAGCCTCGAAATTCTTCGAGCCACGCTCCCAATCGTGAGTTGCCGCGCCACTGCTCTTTCCCATTCTCGTTCGTGATCGCCGGATCAGTCGTCGTCCCTGACTCTCTCGCGGCGCGATACGATTCCACGGTCATCGAGTCGGGCGTGTAAAGGTCGTAGTTGCGAAACGTGGCGCTGTGGTGGTTTTCGAGCGATTTCTTGGTGGGGAAAGCGGAGAGTGTTCGGGAAATGTCAGGATAAGATTTCGCACGGTTCGCGTTGACGGCGGCAACATCCGCTTCCGAGAGCGTGCCAATGAATTCGCCGTAGTTGCGATAGGTGAGCCCGGCTCTCGCGCAGGCATCCCAGAGATAAAGCGATTCGGGCTCGGCGATATCGCGCGAATTGTGGAGGTACGGCACGAAGCGGCGCATGTAGTCGGCGATGTCTCTCGCTTCAACAGAGCCGCGAAAAAGCGGCGGCACGCCTTTCGACGGAAAATAGTTTGGCAAACGATTGAAACCTTCGTAATCATAAGTTCGACCGCGCCCCCCATAGTCCCAACGGTAAGCCTTATCAACGTAGTCGTTTGAGAAGGCTGCCGTTGACCAGTTGTGCCCATCGGGGCTGGCTTCGCTGTTGACGAAAAAGCGGTCTAGCAAGCCGAAACGCAAAGCCAGCGCTCGGTGGTTCGGTGTCACATCCTGTGTCGTCCCGTTCTGAAGCCGCGCGGCTGCGCCTCTGCCGAAAATGGCGAGCGTCGCATCGCCGTCGGCAGGCTTCCCGTCGCCGCTCCGCTCGAGGTCACCGAATACCTGATCGTAAGTGCGATTCTCTTTAATGATGTAGATGATGTGCTTGATGGGCGAACGGCTTCGAAAAAGTTTGGTGCGTGCCGCCCCGAGCAATCCGTTGTTGCGCATCACCTGTTGCGTGTAAGACGCGAGCGTGCGCTCATCCGGTTCACTGATGCGGCTGATGTTTCCCGCGACGAGCGAGACGCTGTACTGCCCGCCGCGTCCTGACCCGCGACCCGTGCCGGATGGAAAACGGTCGTTCGGCGCATTCGGCACCCGACCGGAACTGTTGACGACGACCGAAGAATTCTCAAACCCTGTTCCTTTGCCGTTGCCGACGAACAGCGCACCACCTGCGATCGTGATTGCCGAAGGATACTGCCCCGTCGGAATGAAGCCGCGCACGCGACTACGCGAACCGCGCCCTGCCTCCGGATCGGGAACTAGTTCCGTCGCGGATGCCTGCGCCGAGAGACTAATGACGACTACGGAATTGCTGTGCGCGTTGGCGACGAAGAGCGTCGCGCCGTCAACGCTCAAGGCGAGCCCTTCGGGGCTATCGCCAAGCAGCGATGCGTTCTCGCTCAAGCGCACGTCGATGCGTTCAACTTCACGGTCGTTCGATGTGTCAATAACGGAGACGCTATCGGCGTTTGAGTTGACGACGTAGAGGCGCGTCAACTGGCGATTGAGAATCATGGCGGTCGGATGACGCGCCACCGGAATGTACGACTTGAGGCGCCCTCGAATGCCGTAAGAATTATCTGAGGGGTTTAAAAAACCTTCCCTTCTTTCACGCGGTCGCTCTACCGCGCCTAAATCAACAACAGCAATTGATGAATCATTCCAGAGTGAGACGTAGGCTTTCTCCGTTGCTTTGCGAGCTAAGGCTAAGGGGTCGCGCGCCGTCGGAGTTCTCCTGGGCAACGCAACAACAGCGTAAGGGTAAGTGAAGTGTGCTTGCCCCTCCCGGCGTTCCCCTTCTCGGCCGGGTAGATCAATGCGCTCGAGCGTGCGCGCGCCGCGCAGGTCGCTGATGACGCCAAGGCTATCACCGAGATTGTTGGCGACGAAGAGCGTCTCGCCGTCAGCGCTGATGGCCAGGCCGGTCGGATATACGGGCGCGCGTTCATCGTTGTAACGCGGTGAAGACGCAGCGTTGGCGAAGCCGCTTACATCAATGAACGGCGCTTCAATTGTTGTATTCGGTCCCGGCGAGACTGGTGTGATAGGAGTGCGTACTCCCGAACGGAAGCGAAACGTCCATATTTTATTCTCAAAGCCTCCCGAAACATAAAGTATGTGAGAACCGTCCGCCTCAGCCTGCGGCGAGAAACAAACGCCGACATTAACACTCTGCGGCGCTGGAAAATAAACGTTCTGGATAACGACGGGCTCGGGTTGGGCGGTCAGGTCAATGACGCTCAAAGATTGCTGCGCGCGGTTCGATGCGGCGTTGAACTGGATGCCGAAGCCGCTGTTGACAGCGAGCAGATACCGCCCTTCGTTGTCCGCTCCGTCTCTGTTTGGACTGCGCACAAAACCCACCGGCAACGCGCCCACGGCGGGCTGTCGGGTGTTTGCGTCGCTCACGAGCAATCCGGCGGGCGTAACTGGTCGTCCTTCCGACGCTGATTTAGTGGTAACCTTGATGTTTGCGGACGAAGTAAAAACACCAATAAACGTCAGTATCAGTGCGCCGGTTAGAGCAAGTACAAGTAGTAGCTGCCGTTTGTGGCGCGAGGTTTGTCTCATAAAAGATCGTTCGATGAGCGGCTTATCAATAAGAACAGCGCGGCCAAACGTAAATGCATCATCCACCCCAGCTTATAAATTTGCGGGTGGTGTCTTAAGACTCAAGGCATCCTGCATTGTAAGTTTATAAAGTATCAAAGTTAAATCCTGATGACACTCTTCCAAAGTTGTTCAGTTTAACCGGGCGTCATCTCCCGTCTGCTGTATGCTGCACGCGCGGGGCGTCTCATTTGCAGTATTATGGTGTTTATCCCATGAAATACAGGCAGGAGTGAAGAGACTTGCTTATGTAGACGCCATGTGAGTTCGACGCATTAAGCATAGGAATCAACTCTGACCTCCTCGAGTGGGAGCAGTGTTTGTCCTTCGCGTTTAATGCGTCGAACCCACGTTTGGGCACCGTCTATTCGACGCGCCTGGTTGTTTCGGTGGCGCAGCCGGTTGCGATCAAGTTGTCGTTAGCATCGAAAATTTCAACGCTAACGGTGCCGGTAAGTCGATCGCCCCCTCGACTCAGGGTAAAGTTTCGTGTGATTCTCTGCACGCCGGCGAAAGAGCCGTCCGGGTTATAGCGGAAAAACCTCTCTACGCTGCTGTATCGCCGCCCGCCGAGGTACTGCCATCTGCCGAAACTGATCGGCGGGTTCGGGTTCGCATTGGTGCCTACCAGAGCGCCGCCGCGAATGAACGTGGTCATGCCGCGCAGGGTTCCGACGGCTTCGCCTGATTGACAATTGCGAAGAGTCACCTGCGCCTCCCACACGCCTTCTAACCTTCTAGCGTTTGCAGAGGATTCGCGGGAGTCGTCCGATCGTTGTTCATCCTGAGCGTCCTCCGCTTCCTGCGCGGACACCGGAATTTGCGTGAATGTCCAAGTAAGCATGATCGCCAGCACGACGCCGGAGATCTGTTTCGGGAGTTTCTGTTTCATTTTATTTCCTTTACCTTTCCAGAATTTTGCCGGCTTGCCGGCTGTTGTTTGGCGATACTCTTCCCCAAAAATGCTCTGAAAGTCCTTAGAATGCTCCTGAATATTTCTGAATCTTCTTGAAAGCGCGTATGAACGAAGCCCAGGAGCATATTTATGAGTTCGGCGACTTCCGCATAGATGCCGCCAAGCGACTGCTGCTGAAGTGCGACGGCGAGCGTGTGTCTTTAACTCCGAAGGCTTTTGATACGCTGCTATATCTCGTGCAACACAGCGGAACGCTGCTGGACAAAGACGAACTGTTGCGGGCGGTTTGGGGGGATACCATTGTCGAAGAGAACAACCTCAATCAGCACATCTCCACGTTGCGCCGTGTGCTGGGTGAAAAACGGGACGAACACCAATACATCATGACCGTGCCGGGGCGTGGTTATCGTTTTATCGCCGATGTCAGCACGCACACGAACGTAAATGAACAAAAGAGAGTTGAAAAAAATCAACCTGCTCTTGGCCAGAAACAAGCGACAGAATCGAACACTGACGCCGCCTCACAGCTAGCTAAACGCGCGGGCGAACAAAACCGATATGTTTGGATCGGACTTTTGGCGGCCCTCGTCATGATCGGGCTGATCGTCGCTGCTTTCTATTTTTGGCGGGCGCGAACGAAAACTTCTTCTGTCCCGTCAATCAGAACCATCGCAGTGCTGCCCTTCAAACCTTTGGTGGCAGAGAATCGAGATGAAGCGTTGGAGATGGGAATGGCAGACACTTTGATCGCCAGACTCAGCAACAGCCGGGAAATCATCGTGCGTCCGCTGAGTTCAGTGCGCAGGTACCGCGGTCTGGAACAAGACCCACAGGCCGCGGGGCGCGCACTGGGTGTCGAGTCGGTTCTGGACGGCAGTATTCAGAGGTGGGGAGATCGCATCAGAGTCAATGCGCGTCTGGTGAGCGTATCGGACGGAGCCTCGTTGTGGAGTGAGACATTTGATGAGAAGTTTACGGACGTTTTCGCCGTCCAAGACACAATTTCTGAGAGAGTGACGGGAGCGCTCGCGTTGCGGCTCAGTAGTGAAGAAAAGAGGCGTCTGACCAAACGCTATACAGAGAACACAGAGGCTTATCAGCTTTACCTCATAGGGCGGTTTCATTGGGGCAGGTTAACGCCGCCGGAAATCGGGAAGAGTATCGAGTATTTCCAACAGGCGATTGAAATTGATCCCGCCTACGCGCTGGCTTACGGCGGCTTGGCAAAGGCTTATACGAGTCTTCCCATCACCAGCGATGTGCCTCCCACAGACGCCTTCCCGAAAGCGAAGGCAGCAGCATTGAAAGCGTTGGAGATTGATGAGTCGCTTGACGATGTGCATGCCACACTGGGAATCGTCAAATGCTGGTTTGATTGGGACTGGTCGGGTGCCCAGAGAGAATGCGAGCGCGCCGTTGACCTCAACCCGAATAGCGGGGAGGCACACCGCGCCTGCGCTCTGCTGCTGTTTTACCTGGGGCGACATGATGAAGCCATCACGGAAGGCAAACGAGCTCGAGAACTGGATCCGCTTTCACTTATCACCAATTTGAATGAGGGGATGTTTCTTCACTACGCCGGCCGGGACGACGAGGCAGTGGCAAGGTTACGAAAGACGCTTGAGCTAGACCCGAACTTCTGGATCGCGCGCCTCACGCTGGCGAAAGTTTATACCCGAAGGCGGATGTACCCGGAAGCCATCGCTGAATTAAGTAAAGCCAGAGAACTTTCAGGAGGCAACACGGAAACGATTTCTCTGATCGGCTATGCTTGGGCGCTTTCGGGCAACCGCGCGCAAGCGCAAACGACGCTTGATGAATTAATATCCTTGTCAACACGGCGTTACGTCCCGCCGTACAACATCGCAATGGTATATAACGGACTCGATGAGAAGGATGAAGCACTGGCTTGGCTGGAGAAGGCCTACGAAGAACGGGATGTACGATTGACATTCATTAAAATTGATCCGAAGTGGGATTCATTTCGCTCTGATTCACGGTTTGCAGCTATCATCAAACGTATCGGTCTTGAATAGTCGTGACGAAATGCCATTACATGTCCGATAACAGGATCAGGATCTTCATCGAGCAGGCTTTTTAAGGAAGCGCGCACATAGCAACTTATTCAACCCAACACTCGATAGCAATTTTTTCATTGTCGTGTGGTAATTTGTGACCTGCGTGTGCTGAAAATCACGGACCGAGGGAATTCAATGACTACAATCTCAAAAGATAACCGGGTTGTTACTCTCGTAAATGTCTTTACCGTTGCGCCCGAGAACCAGCAGCGATTGGTGGAGATGCTCGTTCAAGCTACGGAAAAATCAATGAAGCATGTGCCCGGCTTTGTGTCGGCTAACATTCATAAGAGTTTGGATGGAGTGCGCGTTGCCAATTATGCCCAATGGCGAAGTCGCGAAGATTTTGAGGCGATGCTAAAAAATCCTGAAGCAGCTGCTCACATGAAGCCAATAATGGAGATTGCCGAGTTCGACGCTCACCTGTATGATGTGATAGAAACGATGTCTTATCCGAGAGATGCATTGATGTATTATTCATCTTTTGCCAGGGCAGTCAGAGAGGGCGAATGCTTCCCCTCTAAGGTTTTAGATGTAAACAACACTTCGTCTTACCATCACATTAATAATGTTTCTTACACCTTGGCAGCCGATTCTGATCGTCGTGAAAGGCGCTCGCGAGCACACTTCCGCAGATTAGCTACCTGCTGTCGGGTGGCTCCCAATTTTTCGCTGATGGCCGCATCCTCGAGCGGCAATTGGTTCCAGATGGCCGCCAGTTCTTCAGCCGACATTTGCAGCGCTTCGGCTATCTGCTGAATTGAAGCTATGCGAAGCATCGGGAGTAAGGTGATGGCCGCACCACCGTCTTCATCTCTGAGATTCAACAAGAGAGCCATCCGCTGACGGAGTGGCAGTTGAATTATTTCGTTCCATACCCATTGAAGCCTCACCCGCACTTTTTGAGTCTCTGCCTGTTGATCGGATGCTTCATCAATCATCCGGCGCGGATCAAATGAAAACTGAGGCAGATTATCAAGTCTCTTGTTCCCTTCTTCGGTCAATGGGGACGCATCGCGGATCTCCAAAATCTCCGCCATTACGGTCACGAGATCATCTATTTCTAACGGAGAGCCAGCAAACTCACAAACGGCGGCGGCCAGATCGGCGGGATTCACTTCCTCGAGGGCACTGGCCGGGTATCTTTTGTCTAGAAAATCATCAAGGTCACTCCGCACCTGGCCGGGTGAGCTGGCTCCGGCCTGTTTCAAATGGCCCCACCGGGCTAAACCGCATAGTGCGTTTCGGCTTTCGCCCTCCCAGAGCGCGAGTTCCGGTTGGTGCGTGAGAATGTATCTGATCCTATTCTTGAGGCTGAATCTCCGGGGGTACTTCTCTCGCAGGTATTCATCCGACGCGTTATAGGACATCACCGCAACATAGCTGCGTAAGCTCGCGATGGCTTTCTTTTGCGGGGTAGATTTGCAGTCGCGCAGCGTGTGGACTAGCTTGACGATGACTTCATTCGAGATGTCCTCCACTTCCTGGCGGTCGCGATTATCAGTCGGGCGTGAGGAAGTAGATTTCAGCTTGAAGCTGATGATGTTTTTTATCAGGGGCTGCGCGTATTTTAAGACTAACTCCTCAAGGATAGCTTCAGATTCCGCTTCGCTACGTGCGTTGAGGAAAGGGAGCAGTAAGTCGTCAATCTGCAGTTTTGCTGCTCCCTGATTCACAGCTACACCTCTGCCATTTGTTAGACGCGTTCGAGTGCGACGCGCACTAGGGTTGTGAGAATTCGTCCCGCTGCGAGCACAGTTCCGCGCAATGTTCCGGAAACCTTCGATTCGCCGCCCCCGCGCCGCCGGTGATTGACAGGGACTTCCAGGATGCGCAAGCCGGCGCGCGCGGCGCGCATCTGCATCTCCAGATTCCATCCGTAAGTCTCTTCGCGCATTCCGAGCCTCTCCAGTGCCTCACGGCGAATGGCCCGAAAGGGACACATGTCCGTGTAACGCACGCCATAGAGTAAGCGCAGCAGCAGGCCCGCGATGCGACCGGCAAAGACTTGCTGAAAGTTCATGCTGCCCTTTTCGCGTTCGCCTCGAGTGCGCGAGCCAATAACAAAATCGAAGGTGCCGGCCGTGATTGGCTGCACGAGTCTTTCCATTAACTCCGGGCAGTCGCTACCATCGCCATCTAGAAAGACAACAATCTCGCAACCGGCTCCAACAGCGCGCACGCCGGCCCGACAGGCACGTCCATACCCCCTTCGCGGCTCTGCCACCACACGTGCTCCCGCCTCCCTCGCCTGCTCGGATGTGTGGTCAGTGCTGCCGTTGTCCACTACGATCACTTCGTCTGCCAGAGCACGCGGGACAGCGCGCACAACGCCGGCAATTGGGTCTTCCTCATTTAGCGCGGGAATTACAACCGAGACACGCGCCCTGGGTGGAAATTCGCGCATAGGGTCATTCCCTCCCTCGACAATATCGGGCGTAGCGCCCCGCTCCAGATTCAGTACGACTCAACTTACAATTAACAGTTAGAGCTGCGCAAATTTGCAGGTTGGGAAGGCGGGCAAGCGCAGCGCGCCCCCGCTCAAGCGCAAGCGTCAGCAACTCTATTATTCTTGAAGACTCACTGGACCGAGTATGCGTTAGGCACTGCCGGTTTTTGTAGCAAGCGCAAAGACGCTACGCTGGAGCGGGGGCGCGCTCCGCTTTGCCCCCTTCCTCTTTAGAAACTTGCCTGTAGTTGTTGATTTTATTACGGCTAAAAAATTTCTAAATTGATATTTGCTCGCCGCTTCGGCGAGCTGGAAAGCTGACCTGCAAATTACCCATCGGCGCTTTTTTGTTTGACACAGCCCGGCTGCCCAGGCTTTCACAGTTCGCGCCGTTGACACTGCAATGAATCGACAACCTATGGGCGAGTTTTTAAGGAGTGACCTTGTGCACGATGCCTTTAGCACGCAGCATATTCTCAGCTTCCGCGAAGTATTCACGCACATCCGACTGGGCGCGAATCCAATCAAGATAGCGTTCGACTCCGGTCGCTAGATCTACTTCCGGTTTGTAGCCAGCCGCGCTGATGAGAGTCGTATCAGATGTGAGATGACGCATCTCGCCGGGCCGAAACTCGCCTTGCGCAATTGGTTCGATAGGGATTCCGAGCGCATTGGAAATCAATTGCGCTATTTCGCTAATAGTAGCGGCCTTGCCGCTGCCGACGTTGACCGGCAAACCGTCGAGCTTATCAGTCGTTGCCGCTAGCAAATTTGCGCGGGCAATGTCTTCGACGAAGCTGAAGTCGCGGGTTTGCTTTCCGTCTTCATAGAGCACCGGGGGCAGGTTGTTCAAGAGCCGTGTGCAGAAGATGGCGATCACGCCGGTATATGGATTGAAGATGGATTGACGTGGGCCATAAGTGCAGGAATAGCGGAGGGCCACCGTGGGAATCCCCGTCTGTTTTCCCCAGGTCAGAACCAGACGCTCTTGATCGACCTTAGTGATTGCATAAACCGTCTCACCTCCTATGGGCGCGTGCTCGGGAGTCGGAGTCTGCGTTGTCAGGGCATCACAGTTTGGGCAGTGAACCTCAAAATCTCCGGCGGAGAGTTGCGCCAGGGAACGAACAGCCGGAAAGACCAGCCCATCCCGAAGACAATTTGCCGCGCCTTCGCTGTAGACGGCCTGCGAGGAGGCAACCACAATCTTCTGAATTGGGAGTCTTTCTTCGCGTATCACTTCTAACATTTGCGCCGTGCCAAAGCTGTTAACATGAACGTACTTGGCAATCTCCGGCATGTAACCGCCATAGGCCGCCTGATGAAAGACAACATCAATGTTTTCCAGCGCAGCTGAGACCGCAGCGCGATCGCGAATGTCAGCTTCTACGAACTCAGCGACTTCCGGTATCCAGGCGGGCCGGCCATTGCGATGTGTGTTTGGCTCGAGATTATCGAGGATGCGTACCTTCCAACCCTCGCGGAGCAGTAGATCTGACACGTGTGACCCAATCAGCCCTGCTCCACCGGTCACCAGGGCGCGTTTGTTGTTATTGTTCGGTCTTAGCGCCATTCTCTCAGCACCTCCACAACTCAGGATCTTAGCTTAAGTCTCATAGAAAGGGGCTTCGGTTCTTAGCTCGTTAGGGGTGGGGTGGCTATTGCACCGGAACCTCCGCCCACTCTCCGGCTCCGTTCGGTGAAAGTATCTTGAAGCTAAAGGTCTAGTTGCGTTTCGCTCCTCCGAACCGGGTTGATGAAGAGTTGCGTTCAAGTCTATAAACATCTCACTCCTACCGAGTGAAAGCCTTGGTGATCGAGCAAAGCCCATATCACATTTAGCTCAGCTCCCTTTCGAACGACAACCTATCTTGCCCGCTACCTCTTCTGGCCTGGCGCCGGAAAAGAGCAATCAGAAGGAGCAGCGCGAACGGCAAATAGATGATGGTGTTGAGGAGCAGAAGTTGATCGGGCCCGGCGGGGTGCCACAGTTTGTAAAGAACAAAGCAAGCAGTGGTTAAGTAGAAGAGCGGGGGCAGCGGCAACAAGCAGGCAAAAGCCACGAGCCAGGCAAAGTACCAGGCGTAACGTGGTGAAAGCAGAATAACGAAAGTTGTAGCCATAACGAAAGCCCGCCCCATGTAGCTACTGTCATTTGGTTCCCGCTTCCAAACAGACCAAAAAGCGACCATCCCAAATGTAAGAATTGCGGCAATCAAATAGGCTACGTTCGGCACATTGGCTGCGCCGAACACACGCCGTGCAAGACTAAGCAAAAAAAACTGCATGCCGTTTTGCAGTCCCTCCTCCTGAGTGTATCCGGGTAAGAAACCCAGCACGTCCTTCACTCCGACGCCCAGGTAAGGCAAATAAGCGATGATGATTATTAGCCCGAAAGACACGGGCATTTTCCATCCCCAGCGACGATAAAAAATCGGTAACAGGATTATCGGAAACAATTTGATCAGAGTCGCGCCGGCCAGAGCCGCGCCGGTAGCCGCATCCCATTGACGACGACGCGCAAGCAAAGCGAGAACCACGAAAGCAATAGACGCCGCCTCGACGTGCCCGCTTCCCCCAATCTCCCAGACGAGCAGCGGGTGCCACGCAAAAATGAGCACCCGTTGAGCCGGCAAATTAAAAGAAGCCAGCAACTGAAGCAGTGCCCAAATCGCCAGCGCTTCAAAACCCACCATCACTGTTTTCATCCAGGTCACGCGCTCGCTCACGCGGGTGGCCAGAAAATATATGATCTGGGCCCCAGGCGGGTAGATCGTATGGGCGTACTCGCGCCGGTTGATCTTCGGGTAGATAGCTTCATCGCGCAGTGGGGCCAGGGCTTCGTCGGCGGGTATGTATCGGTAAGGGTTGATGCCTGCTGCCTGGGTGCGACCGTCCCAGACGTAACGATAGATGTCATCCGAAAGATAGGGCGGAGCGAAAAGTATACTGAGTCGAAAGAAAGCGGCGAAGAGAATGACTAGTATTAACGTTGAGCGCGACGAGCGAGCACGGCAGATTATCCAAGCGGCGCCTAGATAGATAACTGACTGGCACAATGCGATTTTGATGAACCATTCAATGTCGGCACCGCCCTTGGCGCTCAAGCTGACCCGATAGATCAGGAGCGACGCGCAGCCAAGCACTACGAGCAAGGCGTTGGTCCAGTCATGAGTTCGGTTGCTCAGCATCATGCGCCAACCCTGCATCTGTCGTAGCCTCCCTACGCGTCGTCGGATCTGGCCAAATGCGTTGACGCCCAGCCGTCTCAATCAGCCCAGACAAGTAACGACGCGTGTGAGGCGCGTCGTATCCTGCGAGGCCGGCTCGCTCGGCACACTCACCATTCGCGGAGAAGAGCTCGTTACACAGATGCACGAGGGTCGCCGCATCGTCTACGTCGTACCAAACCGGTAGAAGCTCGACTTCCAGGTTGATCTCGGCAGCGCGCTCGATGGTCTGCGAAAGAACTCTCGCTGTACTCCAGTCAATATTGGCGAATAAATGACGATGGGCATGCTTCAGTCCGATTAGATAGTAACCACCATCTTCCGCGGCTCCGAGCACGACGCGATCGCCCGCGCGCGCCAGGGCGTCGACAGCCTGTTTCAGCAGCGCCGACGGGAGCGTCGGGCTATCCGAATCAATCAGGCATAGTGATCCATAGCCGACGGCCAGTAGATCTTCCGCCGCATAAAAGAGCCGTTCACCAAAACCTTCTCCGCGCTGGGCGAGAAGACTGAAGGTTTGGGGAAGCAGGCCATCGAAGGCAGCCTCCGCGCCCACGGGAGTGTACACCGCAACATCCTCTGCGCCTCCCAGAGAGCTAACGCCAGCGATGTTGGCCGCCGTGTCGCGAAGAAAACAGACGCTCAAGGCGGCTGCTTCGTGAGGCGCAAGCGGCGGCACGAGCCGCGTCTTGCTAGCACCTGCCCGTGGAGCTTTGATCATCATGGCGAGCGCGCAAGAGCCTCGCGGAGCAGAAGGCGGAAAGTGTGGGTCAAGAATTGGATAAGCGCTCTTCATAAGGTGTCGTGATGTTCGTCCCTTCTGATCTAGGGCGAAGAGACCTGTGAAGATCAGGAATACCACACACGGACTCCGTTAAGACTCGGCTCTAAGCGTCAAAGGCGCGATGCCCGGCTCCGGGCTTCAAGAGAGCGATGCTCTGGCACCGCCCACGCTGAACCGCTCAACCAGCCCGCGGAGTGGGGCGTGAGCCGTAATGAGTAGAGAGCTTAGTCATGTATTACAAACGGTGCGGCTTCGGTTTTTGAAGCCTAATCCTACCCGGGCGAGTCCGTGCTCGTCGGGAAATCGTTGCCAAAACCGGTGGTCCAAAAGACACCGGGAACGTAGCC
>JACCUI010000259.1 GCA_013811945.1 Pyrinomonadaceae bacterium
GTACTCGGGAAATAGGCTAACAGCCTGTTCGATTGCTCTTAGCCCCTCCTGCGCGCGCCCACCTCTAACGAGTTTTACCCCCTCGTCGAACGCTTTGAGCGCGGCTGCGGGGACGTCTTGCACGAACCTGAGGCCGGCCCGTGGCACTCGAACGTCTTTCCTCACCAGCGTAATTTCAACAGTGCGTGTTTCGCCGGACTCATTGGACGTCACGTTGCGGACAAACTCCACGCGCTCCGAGGTGGGATTGTAGTCGGGAGCCGAGATGGTCAACGTGTAACTCGTCTCATCCAGGCCGCTGAAAAAGAAGTCACCTTCGTTGTTCGTAACTGTCTGATTTATCAAGGCACCGTTGCCGCTCTCTAAGTTAACCGTGATGCGTGCCAAGTTAACGCCCGACGAATTACGCACTTTGCCGCGGATGGTGTGACCCTGGGCCATTGCGTCAGAAGCACAGGCAAAGCAAAGAATCAGCGCCGTCAGAACGAAAATGCGAACATTCATAATAAACCTCGAATGCGAAATCAATGGGCAGACAGCCAAATTTAGGTAAGCTCTTAATGATTTCGTGGGGATAGAAAAAGAAAGGTGGAGCCCTTGATATAGGGCTCCACCGCAGATACAGCACTAAGCATTCATTTTCGCTTAGAAGCGGAACTTCGCGGCGAACTGGAACGCACGAGGGCCGCCTGTGCCGAACACGCTACTCGTGCGGGTCGTCGGACGGAACGGAAGGTTTCTGGCAGAAGAGCCTTCAACCGCCAATGTCTGAGTGTTGATGTTAGACAGGTTGGCGACATTGAAGAGGTTGAACACCTCGCCAATGAGGTCCAGCTTGACCGACTCTGTAAAGCTGAAAGTCTTGGTCACCCGGACATCCTGTGAAATCACTGAGTCGCTACCGAGTTGGGTGCCTTCTGGCAGCAGGGCCAGCCGGCTGAGGGTCGTGCCTTGCGGGTCGTCGGTGCCCGCCAGAGTATTGTTATACGTCGTGATCAGCGCATTCAAAGCACTGACGGATTTGATGTCGCGACCGATGCTCCCCGGGCCGGTGCCGGGCAGGTAGGACTGGAACGTGCCTGTGCCGGAGAGATCGGCGAAGCCTGGCAGGAAGGCGCTGAAGGGCAAGCCGCTGAAGGCCGTCGAGATCAGAGAGACCTGATAGCCGCCGAGGACGTTGCGCTTGAAGGCGTTGTCGCTGTTGCGGAAGAACGGCAGCTCGTAGACACCGCTGACCACGAAGCGATGGGTGCGATCCAACCCTGACGGACCAAACTCCGCTCGGAGGTTGTTCAGATCAGTGGCTGTCGCGCCGAGACCCAACGTGTCGCCGCCGAAAGCTTTGAATCTCGCCGAGCTGTAGCTTGCCGTCAACTGGAACCCCCGGTCGAAGCGGCGATCCAAACGGAGGAGCAAGGCCTTGTAAGTCGAGAAGCCCGATGAATCGGCATACGGCACCGCATTATCAAAGACGCTCGGCGAAAGGCGCGGCCCGGTGACAACATTGTCGTGCTGGTTGATGTCGTAGGTGATCACCTCATGCACGCCCTTGCGGTAGTTGAAGTCGGCCTGCAAGAGCATCTTGCCGGGCAACTCACGCTGCACACCGATTGAATACTGCAACGAGTAGGGAATCTGGAATTCGGTCGAGAAGAGCGGACCCGAGATCGCCTCGAAGCACTCAATCGAAGTTGGCAGCGTGCAGTTGAAGGCCCGCGATTCGACATCGCGGCGAACCGCCGGCAACAGCGCCAGCATGTCGCGCAGTGTGATCTGGCCGACGGGGAAACGACCGTCGCCGCCGGGCAGCAGAGAACTCTGAATGTCTGTGCTGACGAGGAACAATTCCGCTCCCGGCGGGCCGAGGTCGGCGCGCTCGAAGAGACGCAGGTTGTCAATCGTCGTGTCGTAGTACATGCCGAAGCCGCCGCGAATCACGGTCTTGCCGTTGCCGCCAATGTCATAAGCGAAACCGACGCGTGGCGCGAAGTTGTTTTTGTCGGATGGCGACGGTTGCGTGCCTCTACCGAACAGCGGAGCGATCACTGCCGGACGCGGCTGATCGTGGTTCCACAGGTTCGAGTCGTAGCGATAGGCCAGCCCGTAGTTGAGCGTAAAGTTCGGGCGAATCTTCCAGTTGTCATTGCCGTACACCTGGATGCGGTGATTGATCGTCTTCCCACCGGGCGTGTTGAACGGCAAGATGTCGTTGCCGACGCCGAGCGAGATGTCGCGCACGAACGCATTCAGGAAGTCGGCCTCCGTCTCGAACGTGGCTTGCGGCACGCCCGCCGTACCCGGCCCGTGGAGCCGGATGCGTCCCGGTTTAGCGAACGCGAACTGTCCGGTGACGGACGACCGCTCGTAGTTGCCGCCGAAGCGGAGCGTGTGATTGCCACCAGTCGCGTAGGTTAAGTCATTGCGAAGCTGGTTGCGGTGTTGCAAGGTCGTCTGCGGAGCAATGGCGTTCGTCCCTGTCCGGAAGATTTGCCCTGGGAGGAGACGAATCTCCGGGAAGCCTTCCGTCGCCGGGGCGATCCCATTGTCAAAATCATTGAACCCGTAGATGAAGGAGTTAGTCAGCTTCGGGCTGAAGCTCTTCGTCAGGCCCAGCACAAAACCGTGCGTCTTATTGAGTACGAGCTGATCGTTCGACTGGAAAATGCCGCTCGGGACATCGCGGGGC
Organism: Pyrinomonadaceae bacterium; assembly: GCA_013811945.1. Lineage (GTDB taxonomy): Bacteria > Acidobacteriota > Blastocatellia > Pyrinomonadales > Pyrinomonadaceae > PSRF01. The sequence goes on from JACCUI010000259.1 coordinate 2,687, forward strand.
ACGCTCCCGGTGTTAGGCGCAAAGGGCACCTGCTGGTCGTTGTCGTTGAAAGAGTAACGACCGAAGAACGTGGTGCTGCTGTTGACGATCCAGTCGATCTTGCCCGTGAACAAAGTCTCGTTGAACGGGTTCGGGGTGAAACCGCTGAAGCTCGGAGCCTGCGGTGTATTCTGCAACGCCACGGCATCCTGATTGTTGTACTCGTAGCTGGTGAAGAAGAAAAGCTTATCCTTCGCGATCGGGCCGCCGATGGTGCCGCCGAACTGTTGGCGATCAAACGGGACTTCTTCCGCCCGGGCAATTGCCGGAATGCCGTTCGCTGCGTCCAACCGACTGAGGCCGGGGAAAGCGGCATAGCTTGAGTCACGGTTATAGATGAAAGCGTTGCCGTGAAATTCGTTGCTGCCGGACTTGCTCACGATGTTCACGGAGCCGGTGCCCGATGCGCCGGTCGAAACGTCCACGTTCGAGATGCCGAGTTGGAACTCCTGGACGATTTCCTGCGAGAAGTTCTGCGTCGTGGTGCCGACGACGTTATCGACGACGGAGCTGCCGTCAACCGCGATCTGGGCCGACCGTCCGGCCTGACCGGCAATGGAGATGCCGGTGTAATTGGCTTTGGTCGGGTCGAAACCGCCGCCCGCCACCGACTCGACGCCCGGCTGAAGTTGGGCCAGATCCAAAAAATTTCGACCGTTGAGTGGTAGACTCGCGATTTGACGTGTATTTACAACGCCCGCAACAGCATTATCTGTGCGGTCTATTTGTAGGTCACCGCCACCCACTACAGTAACTGTTTCGCTCGCTCCTCCTACTTCCAAGCTAACATCGAGTGGAAGAGTTTGACCTACGGCCACCACAACGTCGGACATGACTGACGTCTTAAAGCTGGTACCCGCCACCTTGACCTCGTATGTTCCAGGTGGAAGCTGGGAGATTCGGTAGTGACCGTTATCACCCGTTGTCGCCGTACGACTGAAATTTGTGGCAGCGTTGCGCACTGTAACTGACGAATTTGGCACCACTGCACCTTGGGTATCCTTTACAGTGCCTTCAATTGAACCCGTAGGCTCTTGCGCAAAGACCGTCGCGGAGGCCAAGGCCATGCACAGGATCATAAACAACCTTAAAACATTCTTCATTTTTTGCCGTCCTTTCTTGATGCTACCTCGAGAAAGCTCTGCGCTTCTTGTTGCCCCTTCAGATATTTTTGCTCGTTCAGTGCGGTACTTGAAAACTGCGTCAGAGCATTAGAAAAAAGTCTCTGTCCCACGTTCGCAATCTCTATGCCCTCATCTAATCAGGCTCACAGAGCTAACGGACTCATACATTTAGCCAACAGCTTGGGACACGCGTGAGCGTGAAAAATCCAAAATCTTGGCGACAAATTCAGAAATTCCGTGAGGATTCCTATTTCCTGACCGTTTGATATTTCTGGGGTTCGACGGTTCGATTTCTTGTCTGATTGCCTTTCGTTACTTTTGCAGGTATTAAGAAATGTAAAATGTCGGAACGTTCCGGGGGGCCCCTTTCGTCGGCAGCCTCCCATTTTTATCCGCTTTGGAGGTTGTTGGATGGCGAGAATCGTTGGAGTGGATCCCGAGCATGCTGATCGTTACGCCCACGAGATTTTTGCGGCCCAAACGAAAACGTGGGGAGCGCCCCTGCTCAATCACCTGCTCTACGCAAGGCGTCCATCAATATTTCGTGGCGTCCGGGCGATGTGGATTGGTATCGACGCGTCGGGACTGATAGATCCCGCCCTACGGTCGCTGATCAATAGACGCGTGGCCGCCATTAATCGCTGCGAGTTTTGACAAGACATCAACGCTGCCGTGGGCAGCGAGCTGGGAATCACAGACGCGAAGATTGATGCCCTCCACGAATATTCCACGAGCCCTTTGTACACCGACCCTGAACGGGTGGCGCTTGAATATGCTGATTGCATGACCATTACCGGTCAGGAGGTGAGCGATGAACTCTTCCAGAGATTGCAGAGCTTCTACGCCGATGATGCCGTGATCGAGCTGACTGCTACCATTGCCTGGGAAAACGCCTCGAGTAAATTCAACCGGGCGCTCCGAGTTCCTTCACAGCAGTTGTGGAAAAAGCGTTAGAAAGTCGAGTGCAAGAGGATCGCTTTTGTAGCCTACGGAGCGGGCGGCAGTTGGACTTAGAGCCCGCGAAGCGTGGCGAAAGCATAAAGCC